>JADGOV010000149.1 GCA_017882785.1 Frankiaceae bacterium | reverse complement strand
CACCTGCTCTGCGTCCGGCGTGTCCGCCGTGACAGTCGCCATCCCTACACTCACAGTGATCCGCAGGGTGCTTGAATCGGTGGGGATCGCAACGGCAAGCGCGCCATGCAGACGATGGATCAGCTCGGTGCGCAACCTGTCGGGCGTGCGCCGCCTACAACTCTCTCGGATCTCCGTCCGGACGGCCAGCCAGCGGCAGCGACTTCGCCTTCGACCCGACCACCAGGCGGCTGTGGGCGACCGAGAAAGGTCCGGAGTGCAACGACGAGGTGAGTCTCATCTCCCGAGGGGAACTACGGTTGGGGGCCGACCGCAACGTGCAGCACGCCACCACTGGCGCCGACCAACACCAACCAGGACGGGCCCTCGCCCAGAGCGCCGAAGACCTTCATCGCGTGACGATCGCGCCCCGTACCGGTGCGGCCAGTGACGCGCCGCTGCTCACCAACCCGTCTCCCGTGCTGAGCATGCAGAACGGCCCCAACGGCAAGGTGCACGTCGCCGACACGACGGCGATCAGGGTCCAGCGCTCGACGCACCGGGCGCCGGCCCACTGTCACCCGGCCCTGTGGCGCGCCCGACTGGGGCAGGATCTGAGTATGGACACGGCAGCCGAGGTGGACGCTCCGCTCCGGGCGGATATTCGACGGCTGGCGACCCTGCTCGGCCAGACCCTGACCCGCCAGCAGGGCAGGGACCTCCTCGACCTCGTGGAGCAGGTCCGGCTCGGCGTCCGGCAGGACCCGGACGCCGCGGCCCGGCTGTTGCGCTCCGCGGACACCGCCTCGGCGATCCCGTTGGCCCGTGCGTTCGCGGCGTACTTCCACCTGGCCAACATCAGCGAACAGGTGCACCACGGTCGCCGGATCGGCCGGACGGCCGCACCGCCGACCCCCTGGCTGGCGGATGCCGTCGACCGAATCTGCGCGGCCGGGGTCTCGGCCGACCGCCTCGGTGAGCTCGTCTCCTCACTCGCCGTGCGCCCCGTCTTCACGGCGCACCCCACCGAGGCTGCCCGCCGGTCCACGCTGACGAAACTCCGGCGGATCGCGGACCTGCTCGAGGCGCCACCAGGCCCGCGTACCGACCGCCGGTTGGCTGAGGTGATCGACCTGCTGTGGCAGACCGACGAGCTTCGGCTGGAGCGCCCCGAACCCGCCGACGAGGCCCGCAACGCGCTCTACTACCTCGACGAGCTTTTCGCGGACGCGGTGCCGGCGGTGCTGACCGAACTTGTCGGCCAGCTCCGCCGGGTCGGTGTCGAACTGCCGGTCCACGCCACGCCACTGCGGTTCGGCACCTGGATCGGTGGCGATCGGGACGGGAATCCGCACGTCACAGCCGAGGTCACGGCCGCGGTGTTGCGCCTCCAGCAGGACCATGCCATTCGCGCCGCGCTGACTGCCCTGGACGAGCTTCGGGCGGATCTGACGTCGTCGCAGGTGATTGTCGGCGTGGACGCCGACCTCGCCGCGAGCATCGCGGCGGACTTGGCCGTACTCCCCGAACTGAGCCCACGTATCCGGCGGATGAACGCCGAGGAGCCCTGGCGACTCAAGGTCCACTGCATGCGGGAGAAGCTGCTGAGGACCCTCGACCAGCTCCGGGAACCGGACGGGTCTCCCCGGGGTGCGAGTTACCTCGGCGACAGCGACGCGCTGCTCGCCGACCTGCAGCTGATCCGGGACTCGCTGCGCAGGCGGGGGGGTGAGCTCGTGGCCACCGGGCGGCTGGAGGAACTGCTGCGCACGTTCGCCGCCTTCGGCCTGCACTTTGCCACCATGGACGTCCGCGAGCATGCCCACGCCCACCACGAAGCGGTCGGCGCGCTGGTCGATCGACTGGGTGAGCAGCGCCAGCCCTACCGCGAGCTGAGCCGGGAGGAGCGCAGGCGGTTGCTCGGCCGGGAACTGACCGGCCGCCGGCCACTGGCGGGGACCCCGGCACCGCTGCCGGCCGGATCGGCCGCGGCCGCCACCTACGCCACGTTCGTGGCCGTCCGCGGCGCGCTGGACCGCTACGGCGAGCAGGCCATCCAGTCCTACATCGTGTCGATGACCCGCGGAGCCGACGATGTGCTGGCGGCCGTCGTGCTGGCCCGCGAAGCCGGCCTGGTGGACCCGCGCGACGGGTCACGGCTCGACTTCGTACCGCTGCTTGAGACCGTCGAGGAGCTGCGCGGCGCTCCGCAGATCGTCCGGGACCTGCTCGATGATCCGTCCTACCGGCGGCTGGTGGCCAGCCGCGGTGACGTGCAGGAGGTGATGGTCGGCTACTCCGACTCCAACAAGGACGCAGGCATCACCACGTCCCAGTGGGAAATCCACCGCGCCCAGCGCCGGCTGCGGGATCTGGCTGGCGAGTACGGCGTCCGGTTGCGGTTCTTCCACGGCCGCGGTGGCACCGTGGGCCGCGGCGGAGGACCCACGCACGACGCGCTGCTCGCGCTGCCGTGGGGCACGGTTGACCGGGAGGTGAAGCTCACCGAGCAAGGCGAGGTGATCTCGGGCAAGTACCTCCTGCCCGCGCTCGCCCGGGAGAATCTGGAGCTGCTGCTGGCCGCCTCGCTGCAGGCGACTGTGCTCAACCGCAGCCCGGATGTCCACCAGGAACGGTGGGACAGCGCGATGGACGTCGTGTCCGACGCGGCATATTCGGCCTACCGGACCCTGGTCCACGATCCCGGCCTGCTGCCCTACTTCACCTCCTCGACACCCGTGCACACCCTGGGCGATCTGCACCTGGGCTCCCGCCCTTCCCAGCGACCGGGTGGCGGGGACGGACTCGGGAGTCTGCGGGCGATTCCGTGGGTCTTCGGCTGGACCCAGTCCCGCCAGATCGTGCCCGGCTGGTACGGCGTCGGGTCGGGCCTGCGGGCCGCCCGAGAGGCGGGACTGTCCGACGTCCTGCGGGAGATGTCCCTGGAGTGGCGCTTCGCTCAGGCCTTCCTGTCCAACGTGGCGATGACTTTGGCCAAGACCGACCTCGGTGTAGCGGCGCACTACGTGGAGACGCTGGTCGAGCCCGGAAAGCGCGCCCTCTTGCAGCGGATCCGCGAGGAGTACGAACTGACCGTGGCGGAGGTGCTGCGGGTCACCGGCGCCGGCGCACTGCTCGAGGACAGCCCCACCCTGCGCCGGACGCTCACCGTTCGGGACGACTACCTCCTGCCGCTGCACTTCCTGCAGGTGTCCCTCCTGGAACGCTCTCGAGCCGGGGCGGGAGGCGTCGACCCGGCCGTGCGGCGCGCACTACTGGTCACGGTCAACGGGATCGCCGCCGGGATGCGCAACACAGGCTGAGCGGTCACCGCAGCAGCCGGTCGCCAGCCCAGGTGACCACCGAGATGAGGAAGCCGGCAACCACCGCCGTGCCGAAGCCGTCGACCGAGAGTCGCGCGGTCAGCGCCGCCGTGATGCCGAGCAGCGCCGCGTTGACGACCAACAGAAACAGGCCGAGCGTGAGCAGTGTGAACGGCAGGCTGATCAACCGCAGCACCGGCCCGATGACGATGTTCACCACCGCGAACAGCGCCGCGATGATGAAGTAGCTGCCATTGCCGCCGGTCACGCTGACACCCGGCACCAGGTCGGCCACCAGCCAGACCGCCGCGGCGATGACCAACCAGCGCACGATCAGCTGCATCCGTTACTCCGCCTCAGTTCGGGCCGCGACCACTCCAACTCCACGCGTAGGTCCCGTCCTCGCACGCCACGCCTCCCTCGCCCAGTTCGAGCGGGCGGAAGGTGTCCACCATGACTGCGAGCTCGTCGAAGTAGTGCACGCCGACACTGCGCTCGTACGCGCCGGGCTGCGGGCCGTGCGAGTGACCGCCGGGGTGCAGCGAGATCGAACCCTGCCCGATGCCCGAGCCTTTCCGCGCCTCGTAGTCTCCCCCGCAATAGAACATGACCTCATCGCTGTCCACGTTGGAGTGGTAGTACGGCACCGGGATCGACAGCGGGTGGTAGTCGACCTTCCGTGGCACGAAGTTGCAGATGACGAAGTTGCTGCCTTCGAAGACCTGGTGCACCGGCGGCGGCTGGTGCACCCGACCAGTGATCGGTTCATAGTCCGCCACGTTGAACACGTACGGGTACAGGCAACCGTCCCAGCCGACGACGTCGAACGGGTGGCGCGGGTACGTCAGGATCGTCCCGACGATTCCGGCCGGGCCAGGGCCGCGGTGCTTGAGATGGACGTCGACATCGCTGCCGTCCATCAGGAGCGGCTCCGCCGGGCCACGCAGATCGCGCTCGCAGTATGGCGCGCTCTCCAGGAACTGGCCGTATCGGGACAGGTACCGCTTAGGCGGCGCGATGTGGCTGTTGGCCTCGACCACATAGCCGCGGACCGGGTCCCCGCCGAAGGGCACCCAGCGGTGCGTCGTCGCGCGCGGGACCACGACATAGTCGCCCTGCGTCACACTCAGGTGGCCGAACACGGTCTCCACCCGGGCCGCCCCCGCTTCGAGGTAGACGCACTCGTCGCCGAGGCCGTTGCGGTAGAGCGGGGAGGTCTTGCCAGCGACCACGTAGGAGATGCGGACGTCGGCGTTGCCCACCACGAGTCGCCGGCCGGTCACGACATCGGCCGCGTCCGCGTCCAACCCGGTAAAGAGATCATGCAGCCGCAGGTGCCGCGGCCGCAGCGGATGGTTGGCCGTGAGGGTCACCGCGGGCAGCTCCCAGATGCGGGAGTCGACGATGGCCGAAGGAATCTCCCGGTGGTAGAGCAGCGCCGAATCGGCGGAGAAGCCCTCCTCGCCGACGAGCTCCTCGTAGTACAACCCGCCGTCGGGGCGCCGGTGTTGGGTGTGCCGCTTGGGCGGAAGGTCGCCGACCGCTCGGTAGTAAGCCATGCTCGCACCCTTCCCGGACAGAGCTTCCCCGGGCCCGTCCCCCGGGCCCGGGGTGCCGCACGGTGCCGATCGGCTACGAGCCGGCCGAGGCTGCGGCCTGCTCGGCTGCCGCCAGCCGGCTGGTCAGCTCCTCGTATTCATTCCACAGCGCGGGCGGCAGGTGCTCGCCGAACTCCCGGTAGTGCTGCGGGATGAGCGCGGCCTCCTCGCGCCACACCGT
>JADGOV010000076.1 GCA_017882785.1 Frankiaceae bacterium | reverse complement strand
CTTCCTCTGCTACCCGAGCCCCGCGGATCTGCCACGGGTGACCCTGGCCGCCATGTTGGCCGAGGCCTTCCTGACCGTGCCCCGGTGGCGGTTCCGCTCGTTGCAGCCGCACCGCCACCGGAAGCGCTCAGGCGGCGAGGACGCGCTCGTCGACCCGAGCCGGCTCGAGGGCGAGCCGGAGCACCTCGCGGACGTCGCTGACCAGGTGGATCGTCAGGCGCCCACGCACCTCGGCGGGGACGTCGTCGAGGTCGGGTTCGTTGCGCGCGGGCAACAGGACGGTGCTGACGCCGGCCCGGTGAGCCGCCAGTAGCTTCTGCTTGACGCCACCGATCGGCAGCACCCGTCCGGTGAGCGACACCTCGCCGGTCATCGCGACCTCCGAGCGCACTGGACGACCGGAGAGCAGTGAGGCCAACGCCGTGGTCATCGTGACACCGGCGCTCGGGCCGTCCTTGGGCACCGCCCCCGCAGGCACGTGCACGTGCACGCCGCGGTCCTTCAGGTCACTCACCGGAAGCTCGAGCTCCGCGCCGTGCGAGCGCAGGTAGGACAACGCAATCCGCGCCGACTCCTTCATCACGTCGCCGAGCTGGCCGGTGAGGGTCACACCGGTCTCACCGGTTTCGGCGTCGGCCAGCGACGCCTCGACGAAGAGCACCTCCCCGCCGGCCCCGGTCACGGCGAGCCCGGTCGCCACCCCCGGCACGGCGGTCCGCTCAGCGGATTCCGGGGTAAAGCGGGGGCGCCCCACGAGATCCCGTAGTTGGTCATGGTCGACATGGACGGGAGCCGCGGACGGGTCGACGGCGAGTTTCGCCGTGACCTTGCGAAGGGCTCGGGCGAGCTGGCGTTCGAGGTCCCGAACGCCGGCCTCGCGGGTGTAGACGGCGGCGAGCTCTGCAAGCGTGTCATCGGGCACCGTCACCTCCTGCGCCGTCAGCCCGGCGCGTTCGAGTTGGCGCGGGAGCAGGTGGTCCCGAGCGATGAGCACCTTCTCCTCCTCGGTGTAGCCGTCGAGTCTGATCAGCTCCATCCGGTCGAGCAACGCCCCGGGGATGGACTCGAGGACGTTCGCCGTGGCCAGGAAGAGGACGTCAGAGAGGTCGAGTTCAACCTCCAGGTAGTGGTCGCGGAACGTGTGGTTCTGCGCGGGGTCGAGCACCTCCAGCAACGCCGCGGTGGGGTCGCCACGGTAGTCGGCGCCCACCTTGTCGACCTCGTCCAGGAGCACGACCGGGTTCATCGAGCCGGCCTCCCGGATGGCTCGGACGATCCGACCGGGCATCGCGCCGACGTAGGTCCGCCGGTGGCCGCGGATCTCTGCCTCGTCGCGGACCCCACCGAGGGCGACCCGGACGAATCGGCGTCCCATGGCGCGGGCCACGGACTCACCCAGCGAGGTCTTGCCCACGCCAGGAGGCCCGACCAGTGCAAGAACGGCGCCACTGCGGCGCCCGGCGACGACGCCGAGGCCGCGTTCCTCGCGCCGCTTGCGGACCGCCAGGTGCTCGGTGATGCGCTCCTTGACGTCATCGAGACCGGCGTGGTCAGCGTCGAGCACGGCCCGGGCGCCGCTCACGTCGTACGCGTCGTCGGTGCGGACGTTCCACGGCAGCTCGAGCAATGTGTCGAGCCAGGAGCGGATCCAGCCCACCTCGGGGGACTGGTCGGAGGTCCGCTCGAGCTTGTCGACTTCCTTGACGGCGGCCTCTCGCGCCTTCTCCGGCAGATCCGCGGCATCGACCCGGGCCCGGTAGTCCTGCTCCTCGGTCGCGGACTCACCCTTGAGTTCCGCCAACTCCTTGCGGATCGCCTCCGACTGCTGGCGCAGCAGGAACTCGCGCTGCTGGCGGTCCATGCCCTCCTGGACGTCCTTGCGGATCGTCTCCGCCACGTCCATCTCGGCCAGGTGCTCGCGGCCCCACTGCAGGGCGAGTTCCAGCCGGGCAGGCACATCCACTGTCTCCAACAGCCGCAGTTTCTGCTCACCGGTCAGGTACGGCGCCCACCCGGCGGTGTCCGCAAGCGTGCCGGCATCGCTGATCTGCTGGATGCTGTCGACCACCTGCCACGCGCCGCGCTGCTGCAGGATGGTGATGACGAGCGCCTTGTACTCCCTGGCGAGCGCGGCAGCACGCTCGTTGGTCTGCTCAGGCGTCAGCGTTGCCTCCACCCAGAGCGCGGCCCCCGGGCCGGTGGTGCCGGCGCCGATACGCGCTCGCGCCGTGCCACGGACCACGGCGGCCTCCTCGCCGCCGGGCATCCGCCCCACCTGCTCGATGACCGCTGCGGTGCCGACCGGCGCGTAGCGGCCGTTGAGCCGCGGCACGAGCAGCACTTCAGCCTTGCTCTCGGCCGGCGCCGCCGCCCTGGCAGCATCGACAGCCGCGCGGACCTCGGCGTCAGCGAGCGGCAGCGGCAGCACCATGCCAGGCAGGACGACGAGGTCGGACAGCGGCAGCACTGGAAGCGTCTTTGTCACATCTACCCCTTCATTGAGCTCATCTGACTCAACCACGGTGTCGGGAGGCGATTCCGGACGTTCACCCAGGGCGTAGTCATGCCCCCGAGGAACCGTACGAATTGCCGCGGCGGCCACGACGCCGCCGCCGGCTACCGGCAGGTGACCCTCCACCCGACGGCGTGCACCACCTCCAACAGGCTGCTCGCCGCAGCGTCTGCCGCCAGCACGGCGGCGTCCTCCGGATCGGCCGCCTCGGGCACCGCGACGGTGACCAGCACCGTGAACAGTCGCCACCCCACGCTCACCTCGAGGCCTCCAGGCGCGCCGTCGATGTCTCCCGCCGCCGCCGACCGATCCCTGCCCAGCGCCCGGTAGATGGTTGTGCGGCTGACGCCGAGGATCCGCCCGATCTCCTCCACCTTGAGACTCCCGCTCCTTCACGCCGCACTGCGTCGCGTGAATGCGACACTACGTTCCGTCATTCCCTGCACGGGCCGGCTGGCCACGGAAGGCTGGCGGGCATGACGATGCCCGCTCGACCACCGGTACCCGGAGCGTCTGGACGCTGCCGCCCGGAGCCGTGCGCCGGTACATCCTGATCGGCCAGTTCATCGGCTGCGGCGAGGCCCGGCCGGCCCTGGTGTCGCCGCCGAGATGACGGCCGGGCATACGAGGTGACGTCGTTGGTCTCGGTTCTTGGATCAGTCGGCCCCCGAGCCCAGCGTGTCACTGTCCAGCGTGACCGTGGCGGTATAGCCCAGCGTCCGCGTCGAAGATCGTCGGTGACCCTCGACGCTGCGGGCGGCGGCGACCCACGCTGCCGCGGCCGGGACGGCCGGGGAGCCGCTCGGCTGTGGTCAGCGCCGCCGCCGACGGGGCCGGGGAACCCTCCCCAGCACCGCCCCGATCGGAGACAGTGCGCTACCCGGGCCGAGTACAGACTCGCCGGACAACTTGGGCAGGTCCGGCACAACCCCCCATGGGCGCTGGATCACCCGCCGGATCTGACCGAGGGTTGATCGGCCAGTGGGCGGGCCATGCTCAGAAGGCCGGGGCTCTGCGAGTGGTATCACCGGCCGAAGCAAAGCGGGTGGCCTGGCAGATCGGCCAGTCGCCGTGGTCGCGTTCGAAGGCAGTAAGCACGTCGAGCAGTCGGCGGGCGGCGGACCTGGCGGCCAGCAACTCCGCGTGCGCGTCCGCCAACGCTGGCTCGGTGGTGAGCCGGGGGACGGGCAGAGTCAGCGTCGGGACCTGCGGGGGTGACGCCATCGACCCTCCTCGCGGCCGGACCACTCAAGCCAAGATCACGTTAGCCGGTTCTACCGGATCCCTGTCAACCCCACTCCCCCGGACGGACGGCAGGCGGCCGGGGCGGAAGCATGATCAGCCGCTGCCTCCGACCCAGGCACGTCGTTTCAGCACCCGGTCCTCGTCCTCGGTTCGGCCACCCGAACTCCGCAGTCCTGACCGCTTTCCATCGCCGAGGCGACACAGTTCTCCCGGACCTCGCAGCGCCGGCAGACCGCCTTGGCCCGCTCTCGAGCGACGCGTCGCGGCAAGACCCAGCGACAGTTGCCGGGAGTAGCGTGCGCAGTCATGTCGGACAACGCTGGCGTGCCAGAGGTGGTGACTGAGATCGTCGATACTTCCCGTGGGCGGGTTGAGACCGCCCGTGTCGGCACTGGACAGCCGGTGATGCTGATCCACGGGACACCCGGTGGTTGGGACTCCTCACTGGCCATGGGCCGATTCCTGGTTGAGGCGGGGTTCGGACTGATCGCCCCATCCCGGCCGGGATACCTCGGCACGCCCCTCGACGGCCGCGGGTCCATTGATGACCAGGCCGATGTGTACGCGGCGCTCTTGGACGCATTGGGACATGAACGCGCGGGGCTGCTGACGTGGTCGGGAGGTGGGCCCAGCGGCTATCGACTCGCCGTCCGCCACCCGGAGCGGGTTTCCTCGCTCGTGGCGTTCGCCGCTGTGAGCAGGGTCTACGAGCCGCCCGAGGAGGAGCTGAAGTCGCGGCTGATGACCACGACGAGCGTCGGGAACTGGTTGCTGCGCTTCCTTGCTGCGCACGCCCCCAAGACCACCGTCTCCGCAACCCTGAAGGCCGAGGGCGATCTCTCGAAGGGGGAGCTGCGCAGCCTCGTCGCCGAAGTGATGCACGACGATCGTGAGCTCGATGTTGTGCTCACGATGGCGAATGTCGTCGCCGACTATGGGAACCGCCACGAGGGGATCGAGAACGACTTCGCCCGGTTCGCCGAGATCAAGTCGCTCGAGCTGGAGGAGGTCACCGTGCCAACATTGATCATCCACGGCACGGCCGACATCGACGTCCCGCCGGACCACAGCAATTTTGCGGCCGCGACGATACCCGGAGCGGAGCATCTTGCCATGGAGCGAGGCACGCATCTCTGCCTCTTCGCGCACGCCGACGCCCACGCCGCCCAAACGCAGGTGGTAGAGAAACTCCACGCAGGGTAGTGCGGCCAGCGTGCGGCCCTTGCGGGTCCGCCGACGACCAGCCCGGACGGCAGCAGGACGGCGAATCGCGCGCGCCCTACCTCACGTACCCGACGCGCGCGGCAGACATCCCCGGCGAGGACCTGCCGCATCTCCCGGCCGGGCGACCAACTCGGACGGCCACCAGAGCCCGCGACGGGTCCGCTATGCCGCCCCTGGCAGGTGGGACGTTATGGGTGATCACGAACGGCGGGGGGCAGATTGCTGTCGGCCATCATCTTGCTGGCGAGCTTGTCCGCGGAGGACGTGGTCCAGCCAGCGGGGATGAGTTCCTCCAGCCCGAGCCGCTCGGCCGCCTTGATATAGTCAGCCTTCACGGCGGCCGGGTCGGCCGCCTTATCGACGGCGGCGATGGCAGCGTTCAAGGACGCTGCGTCCTTGATGTCAGGCATGTCGCCCGCCGCGTTCCTGTCCTTCACGAACTGAGGCGGCATGGGCACTCCCATTGGCATGATCGTTCCCCTCTCCTTGGGCTTTCTTCATGCTCTGTGCGGCTCTCTCCGGCCGGACCGACCCGGTGTGGGCGGTACTCTCCGGCGTTATCGAGGAACGCGGCGCGAGGCGTGGCGGTGTGCAGCAACCTCCGCCGGCAACGCTCCGAATCGGCAACGGTTCAACCGCAGGAGGAAACCGCTTCGGTGACGACCCAGGTCAAAGTCACCGACCTACCTGGTAGCTGGCTGTCATTCGAAAAGTACAGTGCTTTCGGGGGCAAAAGGCAATAGCGGACTGTGGTTGCTAGAAACTTGGGCATACAGCCCCGACTGGGCCGTCGCAAGTCCAAGGGCCCCCTCCCGCACACTGGACCGGCTTCGCGTTGGCTCGCGGATGACACCCCGCAATCGGGCAGGCGGTGGATGCTCCCTGTCAGGCGGGCTGTTCCCTGGCGACGTTCTGCAGGCGGAGTTGACCGCGGGCCAGTTCCTTGCCCTGCTCGCTCGTGATCGTCACCAGCCACAGCTGCTGCGTGCGTGACTGCTGCAGGGGTTCGGCGAGGACCCACGCGCGGCCGTGCGTGCTGGCGCGCAGGAAGTCGGTGCCGTTGTGCAGGCCCACGGCGTACTGGCCGCGCTCCGCCACGGCAGCCGTCGCGCCGATGCTCGCCGCGCTCTCCACGGCCGTGGTGTAGATGCCGCCGTGCACGACCCCCCACGGCGTGTGATGTTCGGGACCAAGGTCGATGTGTCCGCGCACCCGGGTGCCACCCGCTTCATCGACGACGAAGCCAGCCGCGGCGAGGAAACGGCTGCCCGCCTCCAGGCTGAGATCCGGGTCGCTGGTCACGTGGTCGGTCACGGTATTCCTCCTGCAGGGGTGGCGGTAGGCGAGGCCAGCGTGGAAACCGGTCCGAGCGGTGTGAGCAGTCGGTGCTTCCGGCGCAGGGCCACACTGACGGGATCGCTGCGGCCCGTCGGGTCTGCTCCGGTGCCCGGCCGGACGACGAGGTCGGCGGGGCCGGGACGCTACGGCCGGGGACGACCAAGGCGTTCAGCCGCTCGGTCAGGACAACCAGCCACACGTCGAGATGGGCACGCAACTCACCGAACACGCCGGACGTCACCAGGGGGCAACGGGTGTTCCTTCGGCGTACGCCTTCGCGACGGGCTCGTAGATGATCTCTCCGCCTTTGACGTTGAGTCCTTGTTCGAAGCCGGGGTCGGCGGCGAGTGCGCCCTCGATGCCCGCCTCGGCGAGGCGGCGGACGTAGGGCATGGTGGCGTTGGTCAGCGCCCTGGTCGCGGTGACCGGGACCGCGCCGGGCATGTTCGCGACGCAGTAGTGGAGCACGCCGTCGACTTCGAAGACCGGGTCGGTGTGCGTGGTGGGGTGGGACGTTTCGAAGCAGCCACCCTGGTCGATGGCCACATCGACGATGACCGATCGGGGTTTCAGCAGGCTCAGCATGTCGCGGGTGACGAGCCGCGGGGCGAGCGCACCGGGGACGAGGACAGCGCCGATGACGACGTCGGCCTCGCGTAGCGCCTCCTCGAGGACGATGGCGTCGGACATCAAGATCCGGGCCCGCGATCCGAAGTACTCATCAAGTTCGTGGAGGCGTTCCAGGGACCGTTCCAGGATCGTGACCTCGGCTTCGGTGCCGAGTGCGATCCGGGCCGCCTGGGTGCCAACGACGCCACCCCCGATGACCACGACCCGGGCCGGCGCGACTCCGGTGACACCGCCGATCAGCAGCCCGGGGCCACCGAGCGGGCCCTGCAGGAAGTACGCGCCGGCCTGGGCGGCCAGCCGCCCGGCGATCTCACTCATCGGCGCAAGCAGGGGCAGGTGACCGCGGCCCTTCTCCACGGTCTCATACGCGATCCCGGTCGCCTTTGACGTCAGCAGCGCCTCGGTCAACGGCCGGTTGGGTGCCAGGTGCAGATAGGTGAACAGGGTCAGGTCGGCGTGCAGCAGCGGGTACTCGACCTCGATCGGTTCTTTGACTTTGAGCAGCAACTCGCTGTCGCCCCACACCTCCTCAGCGGCGTCGAGAATCCTCGCCCCGACCGCCCTGTAGGCGTCGTCGGGGAATCCGGATCCGACGCCGGCAGCCCGTTCGACGAGCACGTCGTGGCCGAGGGTGGCCAACTCCCGAGCCCCGGCCGGGGTGAGTGCCACCCGCCGCTCGTCCAGCTTGATCTCCTTGACAACGCCAATCCGCATATCCGTCTCCTCAGTTGTGCGCGTAGGTGCCGACCGCGGCCAACGCCGGGGCGCCGGGGCGATGGTGGGAACGCGATGCGTAATAGCCGACCGCCATGACCACGATCCAGAGCGGTGTCACGTACAGGGCGATCCGGGTGTCCTTGCTGAACGCCAGCAACACGAGTACGAGCAACAGGAAGCCCAGCACGACCCAGTTCGTGGCCGGCGAGCCGGGCAGGCGGTAGGTGCTCACTGGCAGCCGGCCCTCGTTGACGTAACGCCGGTACCGTAGATGCGCGAACGCGATCATTGCCCAGACGAACAGCCCGCAGACCGTCGCGATGCTGGTGATGTAGGCGAACGCCCGATCCGGGATGAAGTAGTTCACGACCACCCCGATCAGCATGACCGCGAAGGACGCCGTCATACCCGCGGCAGGGACCTTCTGCCGGCTCACCTTGCGCAACGCGGCGGGGGCCTGCCCGTAGCCGGCGAGGGTGTACAGCATCCGCCCGGTGCTAAAGATGCCGCTGTTACAGGAGGACAACGCCGCGGTCAACACGACGAAGTTCACGATGCCGGCCGCCGCCGGGATACCGACCTTGTCGAAGACCAACACGAACGGGCTGGTCTTGGCATTCAGCTCATCCCACGGGACCAGCGCCATGATGACGGTGAGCGCCCCGACGTAGAACAGCAGAATCCGGTAGATCACCTTGTTGATCGCCGACGGGATCGTCTTCTGCGGATTCTGCGCCTCACCCGCCGTCACGCCGAGCAACTCCACGCCGAGGAAGGCGAACATGACGATCTGCAACGCCAGGAACGGCCCCTTGAAGCCCTTCGGGAAGAACCCGCCGTGCGACCACAGATTGGAGAACGACGCGCTGTCACCCAGGGCGGTGAACCCGAAGATGATGATCGCCAGGCCCACGACGATCATCAGGACGATCGTGACCACCTTGATCAGCGCAAACCAGAACTCGAATTCGCCGAACAGCCCCACGGCGATCAGGTTGACACTGAACAGCACTATCAGCGCGACCAGCGCCGGGATCCACTGCGGCACACTCGGCCACCAGTACTCGGTGTAGATACCGACCGCGGTGATCTCCGCCATCGCGATCACCACCCACATCAGCCAGTACGTCCAGGCCGTGACGAATCCCGCCCAGGCGCCGACGAACTCCTCCGCGTAGGTGGCGAACGCACCCGACACCGGCCGGTACATCAGCAACTCGCCCAACGCCCGCATGATCAGGAAGATCACCACGCCGGCCACCGCATAGGAAAATAGCAACGACGGACCGGCCTTCTGGATCGCCGTGGCCGAACCGAGAAACAGACCCACGCCGATCGCGCCACCGATGGCGATCATCTGGATGTGGCGCTCTTTCAAGCCCCGGTGGAAATCCTCAGCACCAACCTCGTCGTTCTGTTGCGGTTGCTCGATTGTTCCACCTGCCACGACGCACCTCCGGTCCGCGGGGGCAAGCATCTCCCTCCGACGAAGTGCTCCGCAAGCCCCAGATTGGGGCAATAACGCCGAGAACGGCAGAACTATGACTGTCGTATCACAAAAGCCATTTCCCCCTATCTCTGCAGCTCCGCCCGCCTTACCTAACCGACTCATCAAGCACGGCCCCGGCGTCGGCCGGATCGACACAGGCAGGTCCCACCGGATCCCAATCCCCCGCACGACGCAGGTAGGGGTACCAGCGTCCGTCCGTCCCCAACCGCAGTTGTCGGTCCGCCGCGGTGACCCGGTTGTCCCGGACGCGCGCTGTTGACCCCGCAGCGCGTCGCCCCTCGGCCATCTCGTCTCGAGCGGGTTGCCACCGTTCCGTCAGGACTCGCAGGCCCGCCGGACCGCCGTAGCGCCAGGCCAGCGCCCGGCGCAGCAGCTCACGTCCGGAGATGCCGGCCCGCCGGGCCAGTACGACGAACTCCGGCGTGCCGATCACCGCGGCGGCACGGCGGGCGACGTCCGCGTCACGATCGAGTACAAGGTCACCGTCGCCTTCACCGTTCAGGAGTTGATACGCCCGGTGCGCGGCGTCGGCAGCGAGCCCCCGCAGGCCGCGGGCATCGATACCGGCCCCTGCTGGGGGGTCGACCGGGAGCAAGGCCGGCCGCCCCGGGCGGGCCGGCGGCAGCGCCGGCCTGGGGAGCGCGGGTCGATCGACTGCTGCAAAGACCTGCCTCGCCGGCACGCCGTGGTCATGCTCCCGCTGGTGCTCCGCCCCGGCCGCGGGGGCTCCGCTGCGGCGGCTACGGAGCGCGGACAGGATGGCCTCGCGGTCCCGACCGCGGAGCAGGAGGAGGACGAACGGGTCGGCGTCGAGCATGTCGGCCACCAGGAAGCAGACCGCGGCCGCATGCTTGCACGGGTCGGCCCAGTCCGGGCAGGAGCAGCGGGGTTGCAGATCACCCGGTCCCGGCAGCAGGTCGAGCCCGGCGGCCGTGACATCGTCGAGGATCTCCGGCGGTAGTTCCCCATCCAACAGCGCCGCGGTGTGGCCGAGCTGACCGGCGACGATGTCGAGCAGTCGGTTCCACTCGGCGTCGTCGAACTGCCGGACGCGAACGTGGACGTCGTAGGGACGGGAGCGGCTGCCCTGCACCGGAGCACGGACCTTCCCCGGGGCGGCCAGCAGGTCACCGACCGCACCGGAACGGGCATAGGAACGGCCGCGGGGCAACCGGTTCGGGTCGAGGCGGGCGCGTCCCTGAAGCGCATCGACCCACGCCGCCCCCCACCAGGTCGATCCGAAACCTCGTCGGCTGCCCGGTCCCGTCGCGGAAGGCCGGCGATGCCCACGCCGCTCGCTGGGCCAGCCCCGCCGGGCTGCCGGGCTCACGATCCGCTCCCGAGACTGACGAGGTCCGCAAGATCGGCGTCGGAGAGCTCCGCGAGCCAGCCTTCCCCGGACCCGACGACGGCGTCCGCCAGCTCGCGCTTTCTCGCGAGCAGCGCGGCGATCTTGTCCTCCAGGGTGCCCTCGGCGACGAGCCGGTGCACCTGCACGGAACGGTCCTGCCCGATGCGGTAGGCCCGGTCGGTGGCCTGGTCCTCCACCGCCGGGTTCCACCAGCGGTCGTAGTGGATGACGTGCGTGGCGCGGGTGAGGTTGAGCCCGACTCCGCCTGCCTTGAGCGAGAGCAGGAACACCGGAACAGTGCCGGACTGGAACGTGGAGACCATGTCCTCACGACGACGAACAGGCACGGACCCATGCAGGAACAGCGTGGGGATGCCGCGGCTCGTAAGATGCGACTCGATGAGCCGGGCCATCTTCACGTACTGGCTGAAGACCAGCACCGAGTCTCCGGCCGCCGTGATGATGTCGAGCAACTCCTCGAGCACGGCCAGCTTGCCCGACCGGCTGACCAGGGGCCCGGCCTGGTGCAGGAACTGGGCGGGGTGGTTGCAGATTTGCTTGAGCGCCGTGAGCAGCTTGAGGACCAGACCGCGCCGCGCGATGCCCTCGGCGGCCCGGATCTGAGCCATCGTTTCGCGGACCACCGCCTCGTAGAGCGTGGCCTGCTCCGCGGTGAGCGCAACGATCTGATCCGTTTCGGTCTTCGGCGGCAGCTCCGGGGCGATCCCCGGGTCGCTCTTGCGCCTTCGCAACAGGAACGGTCGGGTCAGCCGACCCAACCGTGCCGTGGTGTCCGGGTCGCCATACCGCTCGATGGGTACGGCGACACCACGCCGGAACCGTTCGAGGGGGCCGAGCAGGCCGGGGGTGGTCCAGTCGAGGATCGCCCACAGGTCCGTAAGCCGGTTCTCGACCGGTGTACCGGTCAAGGCGATCCGGGCTGCGGCGGGGACGGCCCGCAGGTCGCGGGCGGTACGGGACAACGGGTTCTTCACGTGCTGCGCCTCGTCGGCGACGATGAGACCCCAACCGATGCCCGCGAGCTCCTCGCAGTCCCGCCGGACGACGCCGTAGGTCACCAGCACCACCTCATCGGCGGCCACTTCCTGCAGGTGGCGGTCGCCACCGTGGAAGCGGCGGACGGGAACCTCGGGGGCGAAACGGGCCAGTTCCCGTTGCCAGTTGCCGAGCAGGCTCGTCGGGCACACCACCAGGGTCGGTCCCGCGGCCGCGGCCTGACAGTGCGGGTGCAGGTGCAGGTGCAGCGCGATGACCTGCACCGTCTTGCCGAGTCCCATGTCGTCGGCGAGGCAGCCGCCGAGGCCGGATCCGGCCATCTCGACGAGCCAGCAGAACCCGCGGTGTTGGTAGGGACGCAGGCTGCCCTGCAGTCCCGGCGGGGATGGCAACTCGACGGGGGGTTCGCCGATGAGCTCGCCACTGAGTTTCCGTGCCAGCGAGGCCAGCGCCGGTGGGGGTGTGAAGGGGATGCTCTCGCCATCGACGTCCAACGAGCCGGTCAGCGCAGCCGCCAGCGCCTCGACTGCCGTTACCCGGCGGCGGCGGCGCGCGCGGAGTCTCGCTATCAGCGCGGGGTCGGCCGTGACCCAACGCCCACGGAGGCGCACCAGGGGACGCTTGGCCTCGGCGAGCAGCGCAACCTCATCCTCGCGGAGCACCTCCCCGCCGAGGGTGAGCTGCCAGCGGAAGTCAAGCAACTCCTCGAGGGTGAACCCGGCAGAGGTCACTGCCGAGGGTGTGGGCGTCGATACGGTCGCACCGAGCTGCAGACCGTCGGTGAGAAGCTCGGCGGGCCAGAGCACCTCGATACCCGTTGCGGCAAGCGCATCGGCGGTGTCGCCCAGCAGGTCTTCCAGTCCGTCGTCGTCAAGTTCGAGTGCGGTGGGGGTGGCCTCGCGCAGCAGGGCCACCATCGGCGCCCAGACCCGGGCCCCACGCCGCAAGGCCAACAGGAGGTCGGTTTCCGCGCTTTCACCAAACCGGCCCAAGACGAACGCCGGCGCCCGCCAGAGCTCGTCGGTACCCATCACCAGGCTGGGATCTGCCGCGCTGCGAAGCTGTAGCACCGCATGAGCGTTCATGTCCTGCCCACTGGGTAGTTCGACGCGCAGGACAAGTCGCGCGCCGGCCTCGAGACTGCCGCCGGACTCCGCCAGCCATCCGCCGAGCCCGTCGACCCGCTGTGGATCCCGGTCCGCGAAGACAGCTGATCCGACGGCGTCGGGTGCCCCCGCAGTGCGCGCCAGTGTGTCCGCGATGGCGTCCCACGCATCCCGGATCAGTGCGGCAGCCGACCGTACGGTCAACGGAGTGCCCGGCAGTGGGAGAGCGTGGGCTTGTGGGGGGAGCGCCGCCGCGAGGTCGTGCAGGAAAGCTACGTCAGACGGGTCGAGCGGGCCCACTCGCCACTCGTCGTACCCGGCCACACTGGCCGCCGGCAGTAGCCGTCCCCGCGCGATCAGCCCGACCGCCGCTGTCGTCGCTACCGACCAGGCCGCGAGGCTGGGGGTCGCAGACTCCCGGTCGATGGCCAGCAACGCGGGGATCGCCTCGTCCAGCGGAACGCGCCGCGCCGCAACGGTTCGCTTCCGTACCGACTTTGCCGTCGGCAGGACCAGCTCGATCTTGGTGTTCTCGCTCCCGGTGAGCGTGACGTCGGTGGGAAGGTCGTAGAAGACGAAGGCACCCAGACGCGCGGGGTCACCCGGGACGAACACCGCCTCGCCGGCAAGCTGGACCCCCACCCCGGCAGAGTAAGGGCTCGACGTCACCCGCCGCGAGGCGTCAGCCGAGAACCTGAAGGGGCCACCAGGGCCGACACGTGGGCAACGTTGTCGTGCGCAGGGTGGGCCCGCCCGGCGTGACCGGCGGCGAAGGCGCGCAGCAGGTTGGCCGTCACGCCCCGCACGATGACCGAGGTGGCTCCGCCCCCGCCGCGGCAACGTGTACCGGTGATCGAGCACACCCAGTTGATGCTGCCCGAGGCGAAGACTCCCGAGCCGCTGGGGGTCGTGTACCAGGTCACGTCGCTGGTCGTTGGCTTGCCCCCGCAGAGGAAATGGGTGTGGGCGAGCACCTCGAGGGGGCGCGGAGTGGGCGCGGAGAGGTTGACCTTGTCCGATTCGGGTCCGACGACGAGGTGCAGCCGGGTGTCCGGGCCGGCGCCGGTGCCGGCAAAGAGCCAGTTGCCCGGATCCACGACGACCTGGTCGGCGCGCGCCGGGAAGCAGTCGTAGTCCTGTCCGACGAGCGCGCTCTCGTTGCGCGCCCGGGGCGGCGCCGGCCAGTCGGCGGTGACGTCGGCCCGGCCGCTGCCCGAGAGCGGGTCCTCCGCCGCCAGCTTATAGTTGACCTCCACCCGGTCCGGCCCCAAGGGACTCGGCTGAAACCGGATGCGGCGATAGACCGCATTGGCGCCGAGGAATGCGAGGTTGACGCCGCGGTCGCGGGCCCGCTCCACCGCGGCGCGCATGGGCAGCGACCAGTATTCGTCGTGCCCCATGGAGACGACTCCGACGGCCCCGTCGAGCAGGTGCTGGTCGGCGTGTAGGTCGACGTCTGTGGCGTACTCCAGCGGCAGGCCGAGTTGCTCAGCGAGGGCGACGGCGGGCAGCTCACGAGTGACGAATTGCCCGGCGCCGTCGCGATCGCTGCTGGAACTGTCGTCGTAGGGCCGGTCGAAGGAGACGGCACGGGCTCGGGTGGAAAAGCCGCCGCCGGGCCCCCGGTAGAGCGTGTAGCCGCCCCAGTCGCTATAGGCCTGCCAGGTCGTGACGGCCTCGATGAGCACGATCCTGCCGGTGGAGTTGCCACCGCGCACGACCAGTGGCACGAAGCGCTGGTAGCCGTTGGCCGCGTCCAGCCGCAGCAGATAGTCACCAGGAGGCCATGAGCTGGTGTCGAGCGTCGGCCCCGGGCGCCAGTCGGCGCTGACCGTATGGGTGGCCTCCACGGTGTGTACCGCCGTCTGCACGAATCCCGGGAGCGGCGCCGAAGTCCACACCAGCCGACCCATCCTGCCGCCATACCAACCCATCCGAAAGGCGCGCACGACGTAGGTCGCAGCGGTCGTCGAGACGTACAGCGTCACGGGCTCCCCGCGACGCGCACTGGTGGCCGAGGCGAAGCCCTGGACCTCGCCGTGGACGGAACGGTGCGCGAGCTCCCAGGAGCCGCCCGGTAGCCGGTTCTCGGCTGTCGCCTGCCGGCTCGCGGCCGGCTCGCGGCCGTGCGCCGCGCGCAACTCGGGCATGCCCGAGCACCCCGCGCACAGTGCCACCGTCGCCGATACGACCAGGGCCGCGACAGGGCACCGCCAGGTAACCGCGGGCGCGTTCGAGCGGAGCCGCGTCATGGAAGTCCCCTCGGGCGATTACCTCGGACGCTTGACCCCACGAGCCGCCGAAATCAGCCGGCACTGACATTCGGGTCGGGTCGACGCGCTAACCGGGACAATCTAGGGGATAGCGGTCCCGCGTCGGTTCCCCGCCATCGGGGCCCACACGCCCGATCCGCCGGAGCATGATCGGGGTAGCCCAAGCGCAGGCGTTCAACGAATCTGAGACGCGGACGCGGCTACGCTCACGCCTCGTGGGCGAGGGGGGAGTTGAACTCCCACGAGTGGGGTCCGCAGACGTCCGGCCGCGTGTCATTCCAGTCCCTCAACCAGCGTGTCTGCCAGATCGTTGTGCTGTCTGGGGCCTCCGAGTCGCGACTGGTCCGGCGGCGTCCGTGACCAGGGCTGTGACCAGCCGAGTGGTCGCACAACCTTGGAGGCGGAAGATAAGCGGCTCGACTCCGTTCATGCCCACGGCCTCTAACCAGCGTCTTTGCAGGTAAAGGCCCAGGCATGGGACCTTCCGTCGGGATCGCAAGAT
>JADGOV010000148.1 GCA_017882785.1 Frankiaceae bacterium | reverse complement strand
CTCCTCGCCGACCGCTGAGAGCTGCCCAGTGCGGTCCCGGTCGGGTCAGCTCTCCAGGACGCGCTCCTCGGCGGGCTCATCGACTGTGTCGGTGGCCCGGTCCCCGTGGCCGGGCCACCACGCTGCGTGCCCGATGAGTGCGGTGAGCGCCGGGGTCAGGAAGAGCGCCATCACGAACGCGGCCATGGCGATGCCGACGGAGAACGAGAAGCCCATCGACTTGAAGAACGTGCCCTCGGCGAACATCAGTGAGGCGAAGGTGCCGGCGAGGATCAGGCCGGCGGCCGCGACCGTCGGACCGGCATGCTCGATCGCCTTGGCGGCCGCGGGCCGCGGCTCGAGCCCTTCCCGTGCCTCTTCCCGCAGGCGCGCCACCATCAAGATGTTGTAGTCGGTGCCCAGCGCCACCACGAAGAGGTAGATGTAGATCGGCAGGATGAAGATCAGCCCCTGCTCTCCCAGCAGCCCTTGGAAGACCAGCACGGTCGCGCCCAGGCTGGCGGTGAAGCCGAGGCCCACCGACAGCATGAGGTACCACGGCGCGACGAGGCTGCGCAGCAGCAACGCCAGGATGATCATGATCAGCACTGCCGCGACCGGGAACACGACCGAGTAGTCACGCGCCATCGCGTCGTCGAGGTCGACGAAGATCGACGTGGTGCCGCCGACGAGGGACTCGGTCCCGTCCGGCGCGGCCGAGTGCGCGGTGTCACGCACGGGACCCTCGACGTTGGCCAGCGCCGCGTCGGACGCGGGGTCGTCGGACAGGACGACGGTGAACGCCGCGACGTCGTCGGTGCGGGCGGCCAGCGCCGCCGACGCGACCCCACTCGCTGCGCCGAGCTCGGCGGCGTACGTGTTGAGCTCGGCGTCGTCGAGCCTCTGGCCGTCTGTCGAGCGCAGCAGCACCGTCGTGGGGTCGGCGGCGCCACTGGGCTGGCCCTTCTGGAAGGTGATCAGCGCCTGGCCCGACTCCGTCTTCTCGGTGCTGCTATCGGAGAAGTTGAAGGTCGGGTTGAACCCGAGTGCGAACAACGACAGGACGGCGAGCGACCCCGCCGAGACGACCGCATAGCGGACCGGGCGCGCGGCAACCGACCGCCCGATGCCGCGGAACCGAGTCGCCTCGGGCGCGACCATCCACTTCCTCGACGGCCAGGAGGTGACCCTTGGCCCCAGGACTACGACGACCGCGGGGACCAGCGTCAACGCCGCGAGCACCGCCATCGCGACCGCGATCGCCAGCGCCGGCCCGATCGAGCGGAAGATGCTCAGCGACGACAGCACCATCGCCATGAAGACGATGATGACCGCCCCGCCAGCAAAGGCGATCGCCTCACCAGCCCGCTCGACCGAGTGGGACACCGCGCGTCGACCGTCGAAGCCCAGCCGCAGGGCCTCCCGGTAACGGAACAGGAAGAACAGGATGTAGTCGGTCCCGATCCCGAACAGCACGATGAACAAGATCACCGAGATGGAGCTGTCGGCCTTGAGGTCGAACGCCTCGTTCGCCACCGCGATCAGCCCGTTGGCGGTCGTCCCGACCAGGGCGACGGTCACGATGGGCAGGGCGCACGCGATGACGCTACGGAAGATCAGCGCGAGCAGGACCACGATGAGTAACAGGGTCACGATGCTGACCACGGCGAGCGCCTGCTCGGACGACTCCTGGGAGTCCAGCGACTGGGCCGCCGGGCCCGTCACGCCCGAGCGGAGGTCGGTCCCCTCAACCAGTGGCTCGAGGTCGGCGCGCAGGTTCCGGGCATCCTCGATGCCAGCCGGGTCGAAGGCGTTCTTGCCCGGCTTGACCTGCACGAAGATCGCCTGCACCAACCCGTTCTCGGACACCGGGGTGGCGACGGCAGTGCCCAGGTTGTCGTAGCTCTTCGTGTTGAGCTGCTCGGCGATGGAGGACACCTCGGCCTGGTCGTCCTGGGTCAGCTCGCTGCCGTCCTCCCGGTCGAAGACCACGATCGCGCCGATCTCACCGCGCTCGGGGAAGGCTTCTTGCTGCACGGTGAGAGCCTTGACGGACTCGTAGTGCCCGGGCAGGAACTCCGACTGGTCCTGCGTGGACTGCAGGGCGGGGGCTGTCACCGCGATGACCACGGCGGTCACGATCCAGGCGGCGATGACCCACCAGCGGGCGCGGACGACGAACTTTCCAAGGGCGGCGAACATAGTCCGAAACGCTACTCACCTGATCGGCCCGGCGGGAGACCGCACCACAGCCGCCACATCCCGTCAGCTGGTGCCGTACGGGTCGGGTCCGTAGCGCGTACGTGCATCCGATTGAAAGTGCTCGGAACCGCCGTGGGTGAACTGCTCGGGCAGCGGGTCAGACGTGGATGCGGCCCACCGCACGACCGGTGGGCCGCACCCGGGGCCCTCGAGGGCTGGCTCGGCTCAATCAGTCGACCTTGGTGAGGTTCGCGGTGACGGGCGAGGGCTTGAACCCCTTGACGAGCATCCAGGTGCCGACCGATAGCTCCCAGGCGGCGATGGGCAGCATGGCGAGCATGGTGATGCCGGAGGACTGCTCGTTGTGTCTGAACAGGGTCGCGAAGTTCGCGGCGAACAGCAGCTGCGCACCGCCCACACCCAGGCGCTTGGGGTCTTGCCCCACGAAGCGGCCAGCGAATGCCTCGCGCGTGACGTCCTCAACCGCGTGGGCGACAAGTGGTCTGTCTACGTCATCGCGCTGCTGGATAGTCGTTGCTGTCAATGGTCGTGACCCAGCGCGTCCGAACTCCTTCCTGATCGCGGGGTGGGGCAATCGAGTTGCGCCGCCAAACCGCTTTGATAGTCCAGCCTCGACGCTGGGCCTCGTGCTGTCTGGTGGTCTTTGCCGGCAAGGACCGCCCGCATCCCCTGATCGGAGAGACGGCCAGTTAAGAGGTGACCAGCGCCATAGGGTGCTTGTTGACAAACCCGCAATGGGCCAGTTGGTCGAACGTTGCTTGCTACGCCCTTGGTTCGATTGTGAACCACGTCGCCTGGAGCGTGATCTTCCCCTCAGAGAATACGAACGTGTCCACGCCGTCATTGATCGCCCCGGCCGAGGCTTTTCCTGTCCACCGCGCCAGTAGGGCGTCCCCACCGAATACGCTCGATGTAATCGTGATGTCAATGTCAGGGAGACCCCCAAGAGCCGCGGTGTAGAACGCTTCGACGCCGGCCAAGCCCTCCAAGGCCCCTTGCGAGCTGATCACGATCGCATCGTCAGCGAAGTCCTGAAGGATGAGCGAAACATCCCGCTTCGCCAAGGCCGCGAGGTGGGCGGAGAACACTTCCTGAGGTGTGCGGGTCATTGTTTGCTCCTGTGACTCGGGAGGCCCGATACTCCTCCAACGTGTTGCCGCCGTCAATCGAACAACGCCGTCCCGGCCGAAAGCAGAGTTGTCAATTGCTGTTCAGGTTCCGTTCCGTCGAAGGAACCCTCTGGAAGTGCCTCCCGCACAAGTCTCCTCAAGAAGTTCGGCAGAAGTTTCCATAGGCTTCTTCACTGCGAACACGCCGGCAGGTGTCACCGATGCGGCCTGGACTCCCTCTGCCCGGCGTGCTTTCAAGCTGGTCGGCAGCGGAGCCGTCTACGCCCCACTGCGGGCGTCAGACCCACAATTGATCCTCCCGCAAGGGCGAGCCCGCCCTGGCACTTCGGGCTGTCCCTTGGAGGGTGATGACGCCGAGCGGACCCGGCGCCCAGAAGCAACACGTCCAAACCGACATGATGGCAGCCCTCTCGTCGGCCTACTCGTCTCGCAATAGTGAAGTCAGGACCACGGAAGCCCTCGCGCAACCAAGTAGCACCTGCGATAGGCAATCGGTCCGAGGCCGGAAGAAGCCTCAGCGCCGCCCGTCGGCAGCGGCCGCGGCGCAGGGCCAGTCGTCGGGACTATGCCGCGGTGAGGTGGCTGCTGCGCGGGACTGGCCGTAGCGGTCTGCGAGGACGTTCCAGGTCCAGGTGCGGACCGCCCGGGCCCGACCGGCGCGCGCGAGCGGCATGTAGGGCTGGTCGAATTCGACGACGATCTCCCACCAGCGGCCGCCGGGGGCGCGGCCGCGGGGGTCGGCGACATCGCGTGCCTGGACGGCGATGACGACGCCTCGGCCGGCGTGGGTGTTGCGGATCCGTTGCCCGACCCGGAACGGCGCGGTTTGCGGCACCCCGTGGTCCGACGTGGCCCCGCGGGGGGCTGTTCATCGCCTGAACGGTCCTTTCCAGGTGGTGGTGCGTCTCGTGGTCGGTGGTGACGGCGGCGTCCCGGCCGGCCGCGACGAGCCGGCGGGTGGAGCACCGCAGCCGGGTGCGGACACTGCCGGCGGTGCAGCCGAGCAGGACCAGCGGCCACCCGGCGGCGACCAGCGTGATGCGGCCCGCCAGGGCGACACCGCTCAATGGTTTGCCGTCGCGGCGGTGGGCGTTGAGGCTTCCCGCGAGCAGCAGCCACAGCCCGGCGACCAGCAGCACCGCCGCCACGCCGCACCAAACGGTCGCGGCAATCGCCAGGGGTCGGGTCGGCACATCGGGCACGTGTGCGGCGAGCCGGGCCGCACACATAGCGGGCATGACGCAGACGACAGGCGACGACCGTTACGCCGCCAACGGCTGCGACGCGGAGACTGGCGGTCGGTGGCTGGCCCGCGGCTTCGACGCGGCGGACGCCGCGGCCTGGGCGCACCACCGGATCGACCCCGACCCGGCACGGGCCTGGGAACGTGCCGGTTTCGCCGGCGGCGACCTTCCGTCGCGGGCGGCGCTGTTGGGTCGCGTCGCTGCCACTCGCGCACGTCGACGAGCAGGCGTGCACGCTCAAGGTGACGCTACCGATCCAGCGCGGCGCGCGGACGGTTCGCGTCCGTGGCGCTGCAGATGCAGATCTCGCTTGCCGACTTCGCGCAGCGTCGCAAGCCGATCACCTCGAAGCTGCCGGCGCCTCTTCAGCGCTCGGCGAGCGGTCGAGCCGATCCGGACGGCGCCTTACCAGAGTGCTTGGACAGCCGTGCCGTTGTGCAGTGTCGCCACCGTGCCCTTGGCGCTCCATGCCATCGCGGCGGACATATCGGGCCAGTTGTCCATCCCGTCCTGCCAGTGCC
>JADGOV010000147.1 GCA_017882785.1 Frankiaceae bacterium | reverse complement strand
CGGTGGCGCCGGGCAGGGCGGCCGCGGGCGTGACGACAGTCACGACGCGACGCCGGGGCTTGTGCCTGGTGAGCGCGTCGAGGCCCCGGCCGTGCCGTACGCCGATGACGGTCGCTGATCCGCACCGTCCCAGCGTGCCAGCACTGTTCAGCAAACTGGACGCTGTGGCGTCATCCTTGGCGCGATTACTCCCGGAACCCGGAGCCTGCCAGGTCAGGATGTTGCCGTGGTCATCCGGAGACGGGCCGATGTCGAGGACTCCCATGATCTGTCCGCC
Source organism: Frankiaceae bacterium (assembly GCA_017882785.1). Lineage (GTDB taxonomy): Bacteria > Actinomycetota > Actinomycetes > JADGOV01 > JADGOV01 > JADGOV01. Next base: position 4,851 of record JADGOV010000147.1, on the reverse strand, counting down.
GCTCACTCGGCACCGGACCCGTCCTCCTCGTCCTCCTCGTCCTCCTCGGCCTGCTGCTCTGGCGCCGGACCCGGGAACGGTGGCCACTGCCGCTAGCGCTGGCCTGCCCCGCGGTCTGATCGCGGTGCTGGCCATCCGCCTTGTACCGGCCGCCAAGCGTGCGACCGTCGCAGCGGCGGCAGCACTCGCTGTCCTGGTCGGCCTGTCCCGGCTCTACCTCGGGGTGCACTGGCCCACCGACGTCATCGGCGGCTGGCTCTACGGGGCCGCCTGGCTGTCGCTGCTCGCCACGATCGCCACCGCCATGCGCCGTCCTCGCCCACGCCCGCAAGAACCGGCACCAGCCGAACTCCCGGTCAGCTGAGTTCGGACTTGGCCTCCCGGGGGTCTTGGGCGGGCACGAGACTCGCGGGGCGCCCTCGCCGCGCGGCTGCCCGGCAAGGGTGGTCTTCGACCTGTCCAGCTCATTGGCGCCCCACTGATGCGCCGCCGCCGCCAGCCCGCCGCACGACACGAGGTTCGGGTCGTCGAACACCGCATCGCGGCCTGCCGCAGCGTGCGAAACTCGCATCTCGCGGGTGCCCTTCTTCTCGCCAGTTGAACTCTCGACACGTCCATAGTCCAGCTCAGAAGGGCATCATCCGTGTCCTACCACCCACCCGAAAGACCCCGCGGGTGTGGATCCAGGCCAATCAGCAGCGTTCTGATCAGCGGGCCGCCTGCCCGGCGTACGCCTTGTACTTGGCGTAGGCGAAGGCCTCGCCGTGCATGGCGGCCTTGAGGTTGACCAACGTCCCTCCGGTGCAGGCCGGGGTGCTCGCGGTGATCTCCACCGGGTCAACCACTGGCGGTCTCGGGATTCTTACGGCCGGGTCGCTGAGGGCCTGCAGAGAAGTCGTGTACGCAGCCGCATGCCCGGCCTCGTCCCCGGCGATCTCGGTGAACAGGTCCGCCGCGACAGTGCACCCCTTCTTAGACGCCTGGTGGGCGTACTTCGGGTACATGGTCGTCGCTTCGTCGGTTTCGCCGTCGATGGCGTCCTGCAGGTTGGCCGCGTTGCTGCCGACCAACCCGGCGAGGACGGCTTCCCCGGCGAAGTGCTCACGCAGCTCGATCTGGGCGGTACCGCTGAATAGCTTGGCGAGCTTGGGCTGGCCGGTGCGGGCCGCCTGCCCGGCGTGCGCTGCGGACGCGGTCGGTACGACGACGAGTGCGGCCACCCCGAGCGTGGCCACCGTGTTCCTCCACCTGATCATGACGACCTCCTAATCGGACTGCTTGCGGTTGCACGCGCACTGCTGTTGATCGCCGGATCGGGCGCCCGCTCGACTCCGTACGAAGGCCGCGCTGGGTGAGCCCTGCCATCACGCCATCTCCGTTTGGTTCGGACACGTTCCGGCATCCCAACGTCACCCCTGGTGGACCCGACCTACAAGGGACTATGGTCCTTAATGGTCCGTCGCAAATCTGATCTTGTGGAGAGTGTCGCTCCGCGTTGGATGTTGACCGCCACCCTGGGCGAGGCCGACGGCGTCGAGGGCAGAGGCCTGGCTCCCGGCACGATCCAGACGGTGATATAGGGGCGTGCAGCTGTCCGCCATCAATTGCCCGGATGGCAACACGATCACGTTAATCGGGAACTTCCGCACCGACTACTGAGGCCGCCCCGACAGGCGCGAGCCGGATCCTCTTGCGGCGACCAAGAGGATCCGCCGATTCCCTACTGAGGATCACCTCCGCGCTCTGTCGAGCATGCGCGGCAGGCCCCTGGGGGTCACAAAGTACTGTTTGGCGAGATACGTCGTGAGGGCATTCGGCGGCTCGGAGGCGCGGGTGGTGGTCGGCGCGGACTACTCGCCAGGGTCGGCGCAGCTGCCGCTGCCGCCGTGCACGACTGCGACGGGGCAGCCCGCTCGGTTATCAAGCCTTCCTCTGCGCGGGCTTCGGCCGGAAAACTGGTCGAAGCCATCGATTACGGTCCCAACGACGCGACCTGGAAGCACGGAGCAGAACAGCTGCCGGCCCGCGAGCTCGGTGCACTGCCGGCTGAAGGAGCCTCGATCGTGTGCGGTCCGCTCCGTGCCGGACATCCGGCCGCCGCGCCCATCGAGGCGTCAAATGACGCCGGCCCGGTCGTCGTCGGCAACCACGGCGCGGGAGCCGTGAGCAGGCTGCTGGGATCGGTCAGCCAGAAGGTAGCCCGACAAGCCACCGTTCCGGTAGTCGCCGTTCACAGTCACGATGGCGGCCCAGCCTCGCCGGAAGGCCGCGCAGGGACACCATGAAGCCGACCGCCCATGCGTCGGGGGTGGCGCTCATGCTCGCCGGAGTCGCCTACGCATCCTGGGTGCTCGGCGGCTGGCTCAACCCGCGGGGCGACATCCGGGACGGCTATCTCAGCGAGTTGTCCGCCGCCACCCAAGCCCACCACGTGTTCTTCGCCGCGGCAGACATCGTTGCCGGCCTGCTTGTCGTACTCGCCGTTCTGATCACCGTCCTGAGTCCTTCCGCGCCTGGCTCGGCGGCGCTCCGAAGGCTAAAGCCGCTACCTCTGGCACTCGGGTGGCTTTTTCTCGGCATGTTCGGCGCGGCGACGGTCGCTGATGCCGCCCTGCCAATGGATTGTGCCCCGTACCGCGACACCACATGCGCACTGCTGGAGCGTTCCAACCACCTGTCGGTGAGCCACCAGATGCATGCAATCACCAGTTCGCTAGCGGTGATCGGTGCGATCGCCAGCATGTTGGCGCTGACCGTCGCGGTACCCCGGCTGCGGCCGGCCGGCATCGTGCTCGCAATCATCGAGATCGGCGCCGCGGTCACGTCGCTTCCTGCCATGTTCGGCGGGCAATGGCTCGGCGTCATCCAACGGGTGCAGGTGGCGACGGTGTCGGTGTGGCTAGTGGCAGTCGGTGCCGCGATCGTGCGTTACCGGGCTCCGGCGTCGCAGCGGCGGGCGGCGCTGATTCGGGCCGGCCCTGGGCGGCAGATCGCGGCCGACCGCACGCTCGTGCACGTCGTCTCCGATGGGACCGGCTCACCCGCGGTGCTGCTCGAACCGGGGCTCGGCGGGGCATGGTTCGACTGGGACCTGCTGGTGCCGCTGCTGACGGGCCAGCACCGCGTCATCCGCATGGACCGGCCCGGCCCAGATGCAAGTCCCCACGCGGCCGGGGCGATGACGTTGCGCCGCGAGGCTGATCGGCTGGCCGCACTCATCACCGTATTGGACCTCGCCAAGCCGATCGTCGTTGCGCACTCGCTCGGCGCGCTATACGCGGAGGCCTTCGCCCGCTGGTACCCCACGCGGATTGGCGGCCTCGTGCTGGTCGACCCCAGTTGCGAGCCGGACGCACGACAACGCGGGCCGGTCCGACGCCGGCTCGCCGCCTGGGCGCAGGCCGCGGCCCCAGCACTCGGTGCGGTCGCAGGCGTAACCGGCCTGGCCCGTGTGTTTGGCCCTCCCCTGAGGGCCAAGGCCATGCGCGTCATGACACGCTCCGTGACCGCGCCGGGTGCCCCCGAGGACGTAGGAGCGGTCTACGGGGACGGGCGGATGGCTGCGAGCGTGCTCACCGGACTCATCGCCTACCGCGACCTCGCAGCCGACCTCCTGCGGTTACGTGCCGAACAGCCGTTTCCGGATGTCCCCGTGGTCGTGCTCACCGCGCTGGGTGACGTCGACGGCGACGGGGCCGCTCGGCACGCGGCGCTCGCCTGCCAGCTTGGCGGCAGACAGGTCGTGCTGCCCAACGCCCGGCACATGCTCCACATCGACCACCCGGACACCGTTGCGGCCGCCGTCGAATCGTTGCAGGTCGTGAGATGAGGCGCGCGGCGCCATTCGGCGTGGTGCTCCTGCTCGCCGGATGTTCCCACGAACTGTCGACAATCTCCGAGGCCTCCTACCGGCACGCAGTGACGGTAGGAGGCACCCGGCTACTGACTGAACGGGGATACCCGCTGGACGGCCGCCTCCGATGCCAGGCGTCCAGTCCCGACGGCTGGCACACCGTCACGGTCTCATGCACCGGGAGAACGACCGCCAACGCAGTCGTCGAGCTGACCGGCCAGGTCACCAACGCCGATACCAGGCACCCACTTGAGCAGTACCTGATCCGGATAGCCGACCGCCCGGTCATCAGTGCAACCAACCTCATCAGCTGAATCGAGTGGCTGGCAGGGTAGCTGGGTCACGTTGCCTGCTGCTGTGGATCATCCTTCGACTTGGTCACGGACCGACGGCCACACGTCGATGACCTGCCCGAACTGGTCGACCGCCCGGTACAGGTAGCGCCCACCGGCGAACGCCCTGCACATCGGTCTCGTCGATGAACCAGCCGTCCTCCGGGGCGCGCCGCCAGGGGCCGAGCGGCCTCCACGAACAGCGGGGTGAACCGCCGCCCCCACCGGTACACGGTGACGTGGTCCATCTCGATGCCACGCTCGGCGGGCAATTCCTCGACCTCGCGGTAGGGCAGCCCGGAGCGCAGATACCCGCGTACCGCCACCGTGATCGCCTCCGGCGGGACGCGGAACCCGGCGACCCCCCCGAGCGTGGCGTCGCCACGGTCGGGTCAGCTCGGCGCCGGCGCATCAGTCCAGCCTGACCGACGACGCTCATCGCCGACGCAGCAGTGCCCCCTGCTGGCTACCCCGCGCGGTCGCGGGAGCCCAGGCCGCTTCCGGAGCTCACGCCGCCCGGCGATCCCGCGCCGGGGGTCGGCTTACCGGCGGCTCCTGCCCCCGCAGGGGTCGCCTGACCGCTCGCGGCGCCGTGCGGTACGAGGCTGAAGGCGCCCTCCTCCTCCTGTGCATTGTGCAGCCGGAGCACGGCGTACAGCCCGTAGA
>JADGOV010000146.1 GCA_017882785.1 Frankiaceae bacterium | reverse complement strand
GCAGTGTCCTGGGTGCCGTTGGCCAGCGACTACACCCGGCACTCGCGCAGCGTGCGATCGGCCTTCCTCGGCGGCTTCGCCGGCTACGCGGTGACCCAGATCGCCTACTACGCGCTTGGACTCGTTGCGCTGTCCACGGTGGTCCGGGCCAGCGCCGACCCGGCCGTGCTGCAGCACGACATGTTCGCCGCGTTCCTGGCCGTGCCGGCCGGTTGGCTGGCGTTCGGGGTGCTGGTGCTCCGTGAGCTGGACCAGTCCTTCGCCGACACCTACTCCACTGTCGTGTCGGTGCAGAACCTGCGCCCCCGGCTGGACCGTCGCCTGCTCGCGGTCATCGTCGGCGGGTCGGCCACGGTGTTGGCGTTGAGTCTGGACATCAGCGCGTACTACGACTTCCTCGTGCTGCTCGGCTCGGTGTTCGTACCGATGTTCGCGGTCTTCGTCGTCGACTACTTCCTCCTGCGCCACTCCGCCCGGGCAGCCCACCCGCAGGGGTGGGACGTCTCCGAGCAGGCCCCAGCCCGGTGGGCCATGCTCGCACCGTGGTTGGCCGGCTTCGTCACCTATCAGCTGATCAACCCTGGCTACCTGGGCTGGTGGGTCAGCTGGTGGAAGGCGGCGGCCGACGCGATCGGCTTCAGCCCGGCAACGTGGATGAGCGCCTCGGTGCTGTCCTTCGCGGTGGCCGCCGCGGGAACGGTGCTCGTGGCTCCGCTGGACCGCCGGCTGCGGGGGCATGTGGCGGGATGAGCCTGCGTGAGCGGCTGTGGGCCACCATGGCGCCCACCTACGCGGCGATCCTGAACCACCCGTTCCTCGCGGGACTTACGGACGGCACCCTGGACCGGGACCGATTCGCCTACTACGTCACCCAGGACGCGATCTACCTCGGCGACTACGCCCGGGCGCTGGCGGTGGTCGGCGCCAAGGCCCCCGAGCCTCGACAGGTGGCGATCTTCGCCCGGCACGCGGCCGGCGCCGTGGACGTGGAGCGGGCACTGCACGACACGCTGCTCGCCGAACTCGGCCTCGACCCGTCGGAGGTAGCCAGCGCCGAGCCGGCACCGACGACCCGGGCCTACACGAGCTACCTGATGGCCACTGCCTACGGCGGCTCTTTCGCCGACGGGGTGGCCGCTGTCCTGCCGTGCTACTGGGTCTACGCCGAGGTCGGCCGGGCGCTGGTCGAGCAGGGCTCGCCGGACCCGCGTTACCAGCGCTGGATCGAGACCTACGCCGGGGAGGAGTTCGCTGTCGTGGTCGCCGAGGTCCTGGCCGTCGTTGACCGGCTCGCCGAGGTGACCTCGCCCGCGACGGAGGAGCGCATGCACGCCGCCGCCGCGGTCGCGACGCGCTACGAGTACGCGTTCTGGGACGCTGCCTGGAATCGGGAGGACTGGCCGCTACCGTTGCGGGGGTGACGTCGAGTGGCAGGCGCCGGCCCGATCTGGCCGGCGCCGCGGCCCCGTGAGCACGAGGCTAACGCTTCGGTCCCCGCAGGTCGTCGCTCACCGGGGCTCCTCCGAAGCGGCCCCCGAACACACCCTGGCGGCCTATCAGCAGGCGATCCGGGACGGCGCCGGCGCGCTGGAATGCGACGTCCGGCTGACCAGCGACGGTGTCCTGGTCTGCGTCCACGACCGCCGCGTGGATCGGACCTCGAACGGACGGGGCGTGGTCTCCGCGCTGGAATACGCCGACCTGGCCGAACTGGACTTCGGTTCCTGGCACGCGGGGCACGGCAGGACCCACGAGGTCGGCGGGGACCCGCAGAACGGGCCCGAGGAACCGGACTGGGACCGCCGCTCGGTGCTGACCCTCGAGCGACTCCTCCGCTTGGTGAGCGATTCTCCACGGCGTGTCGACCTGGCGATCGAAACCAAGCATCCGACCCGGTACGCCGGGCACGTCGAGCGGGCACTTGTCGAGTTGCTCGACGCCTACGGCCTGACCGACGCCGGTCCCGACCGGCCGAACGTGCGGGTGATGAGCTTCTCCGCGCTGGGCCTGCGGCGGATGCACGCCCTGGCCCCGAAGATCCCCACCGTGCTCCTGTTGGAGCGGCTGGGAAGCCGATATCGCAACGGCACGCTGCCGCACCGGGTGCGCATCGCGGGCCCCTCCATCACCGTCCTGCGCCGCCATCCGCAGTACGTCGAGCGGGTGCGCTCCTGGAACGGTTCGGTGCACGTGTGGACGGTCAACGACCCGGCCGATATCGACCTGTGCCTGGCTCTGGGTGTAGACGCCGTCATCACTGACCGGCCACGCTTCGTCCTGACAAGGATCGGTGACAGCGGGCTTTTTGCAGTCTAAGCTGGCGGCCGACTCGAGCGCTACCGCATCCCCCGTCGGTAGCGCTCGGGTCTTCTCCTTGCCGCCACTCTTTGCCGCCACGGCTGCGAGCGTTGCTCCTAGCCCCACTGGGTGCTGGACATGAAGCACCTCCTCGCCGGCGTCTCGACGGAACGCAGCCGTCGCACCGGAAAAGGCCGAGGACTGCCCGAACAGTGAGCGCGGCCCATTCTGCCTACGGAGAGTCAGCAACTCTCACTCTGCGCAACATGCACGGATATGTGCACTGTGCGTGAGGAGAGGGTTACTGTAGGCGGCGATGCCGCCGTCGTCGTCGTCCTCCACCGCCTCTGTGCTGTCCCCGGGGGCCTCCGGCGCTATGCCGACTGGCAGCAGTTCTCGGACGAGTCGCCAGCTGCGCCTGCTGCCTGCCCTGCCGCGGCGCGCGGCGCGGTACGTGCTGGCCATCGACGCCCTCGCTGTCCTCATGCTCGGGGCGGCAGCGTGGTCGGCGCCGCTACGGTGGCGGGACATCGCGGTCTTCACCGCATTTGTGCTCTGCGGCTGCGTCAGCGTCGAGGGATCTCGCCATCTCGGCTCGCCGGCGAGCCGCCGCGACCGCGCCTACAAGGATCTGCTGTCAGCCTGGACGCTGCCGGTGGTGCTGCTGCTGCCGCCGGTGTACGCCGTGCTCGTCTACTTGCCGATCAACGCCTTGGCGCAATGTCGGGTGACCCGGTTACCGCCGGTCAAGCGAGTCTTCAACACCGCCGTGGTGGCCATCGCCGGATACGTGGCCGCTATGGCACACCGGCTGATCTCCGGAGAGCCGGCCGGACCGAGCACCGTGAAGCTGGCTGGCTCCCCCCGGGCGATCGGCGCGGCGCTCATCGCCGCGGGTGTGTTCGCCACCGTCAGCGCCTGTCTGGTGGCCGGAGTGTTGCATCGCATCGGACCGGCCATGACCCGTCGCCAGGCTTTCGGTTCCAGAGACACCCTGGTCATCGACGTCGCCGACCTGTGTGTGGGCGTGTTGGTGGCGGTGATCTGGACAGTCTCCCCGGCCCTCGTCGTCCTGGCGGTGCCACCGGTGCTGCTGTTGCAGCGCACCCTGTTGCACGGGGAGTTACTCCAGGCCTCGCGCACCGACACCAAGACCGGCCTGGCGAACCCGGCATACTGGCGCGACGTCGCGGAACGGGAGGTGACTCGTGCACTGCGCACCGGCCGGCCACTGGCCGTACTGCTGCTCGACATCGACCATTTCAAGGCGGTCAACGACACGTGCGGTCATCTGGCCGGGGACCTGATGCTGGCCGAGGTGGCCCGCGTCCTGCAGCACAACGTCCGACCACAGGACGTCGTGGGCCGCTTCGGCGGCGAGGAGTTCGCCGTCCTGCTGCCGAATATGCCCACCGAGGCGGCGGCGGGAATCGCTGGGCGACTGCGGGAGTCGGTAGCCCAGCTGAGCTGCCCCCTCGCCCCGTCCGGCTCGCCGCTGACCGTGACGGTCTCCGTCGGCGTGGCCACGCTGGGGCCAGGGCGCGCCGACCTGACGGGCCTCCTGGCCGCCTCCGATGCGGCGCTGTACCGGGCCAAGGGGGCCGGCCGCAACCAGGTCGTCGTCGCCGACGCCGGGCGGGTGCTCACCAGATGAGGTCCCGGGCCACCAAAGTCCGGGTCGTCAGGGCCACCACCGAGGCGGCGGCCGTCCCCAGCCCACCCGCGGTCGCCACCACGGTCGATGGTGCGAAGGTCAGCGCGGCCGCGCCGGCGGCCAGGATCGCCACGCCCTGGACCGCGACGATCCCGGACTGGACAAGCCCGAAAGCCTGCCCCCGTTCGGCATCGGGGACAGCGGCGACGAAGGCGGCGTTGGCGGCCAGCTGATAGGCGGTGCCGACGCCGGACACGGCCCAGAGGATCAGCGTCGCCAGCCGGCCAGGAGCCGTCGCGCAGGCGAGCAGCGGCAGGCAGGACAGCACCGCCATCGGGCCCATCAGCCGCAGCCGGGTGTCCGGGGTGACCAGCCGAGCCACGACCAGCGCGCCGAGGACCGCGCCGGCCGGCTGCGCCGCCAGCAGCAGCCCCACCGTCTGGGCGTGACCGCCGAGGCTCGCGGCGTAAGGGGCCGCCAGCGCCTCCGGGACCACGTAGAAGGCGCACAGCCATGCCAAGGCCACCAGGGCGCGCAGCCGCCGGTCGCCGAAGACCAGACGCGCGCCGGCTACGGCTGACCGAAACGGCGACCGCGACGTCCCGGCCGACGGATCGAGCGCCGCAACGGGAGCCGGGCGCTCGCGCACGCCGACGGACAGCAGCAGCGCGGAGGCCAAGAACGTCGCCGCGTCGACCAGCAGGGTCCGCGAGGGTCCCAACAGTGCGGCCAGCGTGCCGCCGGCGACGAAGCCCAGCACCTGGGCGCATTGGCCGGTGATGTTGCCGACGGCACTGGCCACCACGTACCTGTCGTCGGGGAACACCTCAGGCAGCAGCGCCGCCCGGGCCGCCTGGAACGGCGCACTGAGCAACTCCACCCCCACCAGCAGGACGCAGAGCAACGGAAGAGAGACCCGTGGCAGGGCCATTGCGGCGACGAGCAGCACGCGGGCCGCATCACAACAGACCATGAGCTGTCGGCGGGGCAGCCGGTCGGCGAGCCCCCCCAGCAACGGGCCGCCGACGATCGCCGGCAGGAAGCTCAGCGCGTACACCAAGCCGGTCAGCAGCGGCGAATGGGTACGGCCGTAGACCAGCACCGACAGGGCCACCCTGGCCAGCTGATCCCCGGCCAGGGACAGCGCCTGCGCCGCCCAGAGGGCGCGGAACTCGGCGACGGC
>JADGOV010000145.1 GCA_017882785.1 Frankiaceae bacterium | reverse complement strand
CGTCACAGGCTCTCGGCTTTTGGCGTGGGGATCACGGCGGTCTGCTCATCGTGCTCGCGCAGCATCCGAAGGACGGTCGCTGGGGACGGGTGTTGGCCCTTCTTCGCGCCCTTGGTAATGACGAGCCGGGCGGCGATGTCGCGCAGGCTCATCTCCTGGTCCCGCAGGTGGAGGCCCATGGAGAGCATGGAGTCGTCGGTGACGCCCGCGCCGCCGATGGTCTTGCCGCGCTTGCGGGCGGACTCGTGGCCTTCCAGGGTGCGGTCGCGGATGTACTCGCGTTCCATGCCGGACAGCGCGGCCAGCACGGTGAACACGATGCCCGACGGGTCGTGCGAACCCTTCAGCTCCCCGGCCAGGAACTCCAGGCCGACACCGCGGGCCTTGAGGTCTTCGGCGAGCGTCGCCAGTTCGATGCCGCGGCCGAGTCGCTTGTGCTCGTGGGCGACGAGGGTGACGCGGACGCCGGAGGCGCGCAGTTCGCCGGCGAGTTTGACCGCGTTCTCCAGCTCGGGCCGTTTCGTGGCGCGGGTGGAGATCTTCTCCGAGAAGATCCGGGTCACCCCGGCCTGGGCCAGGGAGTCGAGCTGGGAGTCAAGCGACTGCCGGGCGGTCGATGCACGGGCGTAGCCGAGACGGACGTGCCCGACCGGCTCCGCGCCGGCGTTCACCGGCCGCGGCAGCTCGGCCCAGACCGAGCCGGGCTTGCGCACGGCGGGGGTCGGTACGTTCAACACCTTGGCGAGTTGGGGCACGAGGCGGAAGCGGGCGGTGTGGTACTGGATGGCCACCTTGCCCTTGGTGGTGCGGCACGGCGAGCCCACGGGGGCGTCGCAGGTGGACATCGGGCAGTTGTGCGCTTCCACGCGCTTGAAGTCTTCGCTCACAACCCCGGACTGTTTCATGAGTCCGTTTCACCCGTCGAGCGATTTGCAACAACTTATGAAACACGCAGAGCCCTGCATGATCGGCGGCCGGGGTCGTGTTTCACAGGCGACCACCTATGAAACGTGCGGTCCCCGGTCGGGCGGCACCGGGCGGGGCATCGAGGGGCGCTGGCGGCTGGTCGGCGCGGGCCTCGGCGATGGCGGCGAACGGGCGGTGGCCGGGATGGCGGTCACGAGGGCCCGACGTCCACTTGCTGACCTGGGCATCCTCTTGACAGCCATAGATAACCAGGGCGCACCCTGACTCCGTGCCGGCTCGGGTTCGGGCCGGTGCTCACCGCGCGGAACGACTGACCGCGTCAGCCCTCGTCTCCTCCGTCGTCATCGTCGAGGCCGACTGTGTCCGGGTCGCGCAGTGGCCGCAGGGTGCCGCCCACCGGGGTGGAGGCGATGAAGCTGTAGCGGCCCAGGACGTTGAGGTTCCGGTGCTTGAGCGGGGACAGTCGGGCGATGTCCTCGTCCCGGAGTTCGTGGCCCTCGGCGCGGAGCTGGGCGGCGGCGGCGTCGATGTACCGGGTCGTCCACAGCACCACGGCGTTCAGGACCAGGCCGAGCGAGCCGAGCTGGTCCTCCATGCCGTCCCGGTACGCCTGGTGGATGGTGCCGCGCTTGCCGTGGCACACATCCCTGGCCAGCTTATGGCGCGACTCCTGAACGGTGAGCTGCCGGTTCATCTGGCGGCGGTAGGTGTCGTCGACCGGGTCGACGACCCGGAGCAGGTGCTCGGTTTTGGCGATCCGCCCGTACTCGGCGAACGCCTGCCCCAAGGGCGTGGGGTGGCCCTCGCGGCCGAACATCCGCAGCAGGTCGTACGCGCGCATCTGGTTGGTGACCAGAGAGCCGGCCACCCGCAGCATGTCCGGCCACCACGTCTCGATCTTCTTGAGGTTCACCCGGTTGTGGGCCAGGGCCTCCAGCGGCCCGTATGTGCCGGTCTCGACACCGGGCATCGCCGCCCGCCAGAACCTCTGGTCGTCCAGGTCCTTGAAGCGGGGGCTGAAGTTGTAGCCCAGGATCTTGAAGATGCCGAACACGATGTCGGAGTACGAGGCGTTGTCGGTGGCGACCATCTCCGGCTTCACCCCGCCGTCGAGGTTCAGCAGCGCGTCCAGGATGTGCAGAGAATCACGCGGGGTGCCTGGCACCACCATCTGCCCGATGCCCGCGACCTGGTCGTTTACGGCGTTCAGCCAGGTGATGCCGCGCTTGAACCCGAAGTACTTCGGCGACGGGGCGGAGTTGATCGTCCGGACCGGGACGACGAACCGCAGCCCGTCGACCGAGGCCAGCAGCCCGTCACCCCAGTACGCGACGATCGGCACCTCGGACTGGGCGACGATCAGCGCGGCGTTCGCCGCGGCGATGGTGTCGGCGCGCAGGTAGTACTGGTCGACGTGGACCAGGCGCGCGCGGGTCAGCGCCTCGTGGCCGGGGTTGGTGACCGGCGTCATGCCGATGTTGCACGCCTCCGACACCAGCAGCGCGACCACCGACGTGGTGAGGTCCCTCATGCGGGTCGTGCCGTCGCCCAGGTGCACGAAGGCGTCCAAGAACCCGGTCCAGGAGTGCACCTCGAACAGCAGATCCGGCAGGTCGATCTTCGGGAGCATCTTCTCGACCCGCTTACGCAGCCAGGTCAGCGACTTCGGCTCCCCGAGCGCGCCCAGCTTCTCCACGTTCAGCTTCGCCCGTCCTCCCGGCATGACCTCGATGCTGACCTTCGCGTCCGTCCCGGCCCCCTCCAGCCGCTCGGCCATCTGCTTCCACCCGGCTTCCAGCGCCCTGACCAGCTCCGCCAGGTGCTCCTCGACCGCCACGTCCAGGCTCAGGCCCGCCAGGACGTCGTCACGCACCGCCTCCCACTCCGCGCCGTCCAGCAGGCGGGCACGCGGGTCAGACCAGCGGTGCGAGTGGGAGGCGAACACGTCCCGGCACTGAAGGGCGCGGTGCAGCTGCTCCAGCACGCACACCACGTACGCATCCCGGTCCACCGACCCCGGCGGCAGCTCCGAGTTGGCGTACACGGCCTTGCGCCACGGCGCCGGCACCAGCTTGTCGTCGATCTCGCGCGGCAGCAGCGGCTTGTCCTTCACCCGCCGCCGCGCCAGCGCCGGCAGCCGCCGCACCCCGGCCAGCACCCGCGCCCCGCCCGTGGCGGCCCCGAGCGCCTTCGACTGGCCCAGCAGCGACAGGAACGGCCGCACCGTGTTGTAGCGGGTCGCGAGCGCCCCCCGCATGGCGGTCTCCGCCGAGTCCTCGTCCTGCGGCACCAGTGAGATGACCAGCGCCGCCGCGCTGGAAAGGACTGCCCGCGGTGCGACCTCCTCCACCGCCCGCCACAGCGCCGCTGCGTCCACGGCGCCGCCCTGGTCCTCGAACCGCTCCATCTCCTCGATCCAGACCTTCGAGAACCGGGCCAGGGTCCGCGATGCCTTCTCCAACCGCGGCATCGTGGAAAGCCGTTCCTTGTCCGTGACCCGCTTCGCCGTGCTGATCAGGCGGGTCGCCATCAGCACCTGGAACAGGTCGAGGGCCTCGTCAATCGCCTTGGCTTCCAGGTGGCGCATCACCGCGGTGAGTATCGCCGTGCGCTTGGGCTCCGTAGCCCGCTCCAGGTTCGGGGCCTTGCTGCCCAGCCCGTACTTCGCCAGCGCCGACAGGCGGCTCGGCGGGATCTGCGACAGCTTGAGGCGGCCCAGCTGGAACGCGGAGATCTCATCCACCCGCTCCAGCGCGCGGACGAACGCCGTGCCCGTCGTCCGCGTCGGCGGCCGGCGCAGCCGCTCCAGCTCCGAGTACCGCTTCCCCTCCGGCGTCGCCAGAGTGGCCACCAGGTCCCCGGGCAACGCCGGATCGGCCCGCCGGGCGGCCTTCGCGACCGCGGCGTGCAGCCGCTTCTCTGCGATGGTGCGGATCTCGGAAACCTGCCGGGCCAGCACACTCACCCCCGGCAGCAGCACCCGGTGGCGGCGCAGCCAGCCCACCGCCTGGTTGAACAGGGCCACCGGCCCCTCGGCGTGCGTCCACGCCCGCCCGTGCAGGAACGTGCGGAACTTCCGCCCCCACCCCGGGTCTTCATACAGGTGGTAACCGTATGCGTCCCGGATCTCCCACGCGTGCTCGTACACCGTCATCTGCCGCTCGGTGTACCGCTTGACGCTGGAGACGTCTCCGATGCCGAGCTGATCGGCCAGGTACTCGACGATCGGCCACGGAACGGCCAAGGGGTCTTCCAGAAACAGCCCGATGTAGCGGACAGTGCACATCTGGAGGGCGAAGCCGAGGCGGCTGTGGTCACCGCGCCGCTTCGCGATCAGCTTCCGGTCCTCGTCATCGAGGAAGAAGAATCGTTCCAGTTCGGGTCTCGTGGGCTCCTCGGCGAACGTCCCGTACGCCTCGGCCTGCTCGTCAGTTAAGAATTCGACCGGCACGGCCGGACGGTAGCCCGCGCTCTGCGGCCGGTCGAGGAGCTTCCCCGAACCCCTCCCGCCACTGATCGCCTGCCACGCCCGCAGGGTCAGCGGGTAATGCTCCCGCAGCCCCTCCACGTGGCGGACCTCGAAACCGGCGCGGTGCAGCACCGAGACCACCCTGCCGGCGCTAAGACAACCAAGATCAAGTGCTTAGCGCTAGCGGCTGTACCGATGTTCCCCAAGGCCGGGTTGCCCCGCCCCCTCACCAACAGTAGTCACCCCATTACTCCCCGCTCTCCTCTCGCGCAGTATGCCCGCTCGCTGAACCGAGCACCGCGGCATCACTCGAGCGAGTCCGGCATGCGGGCAACCGGCGGCCTGGCGACGCGGAACGGTGGCCGCGGTGCTCGCCGAGCTGTACGTCGACCTGCGCGTGCTTCGCCCCTTCCAGGCGGTTATCTGGAGTTGTTCCGACGGTGTCCGGGACGTGCGCGAGGGGGATTGAGGGTCCCGCTGGCGGCGTGCTGGCTGCGGTTTGTCCATCACGGGAGGCGGAGGGTGCGATGCGGGTGCAGCGGTTGCTGATGCCGGGTTCGGGTACCGAATCGTGAACGTTGCTAGGGGACGAGGGTCTGCCGGTGGAGCCGGTGGAGCGGTTGCTGGACCCGACCAGAGGGTCGGGCACGCCACTCTTTGGTCGATCCGACACCTGGCTGGCGCGACGGCTGCGCATTCACGGAATGGGCAACCTCATCGGCCCACCGGGTCGACGGAAGCCATGAGCCGGCGTTCGTGAAGTCAGTCATG
>JADGOV010000075.1 GCA_017882785.1 Frankiaceae bacterium | reverse complement strand
ATCCGCGTCGGCGGCGGCATCAGCCCGGGCCTCGGCCAGCAGCCGGTCGGACTCGGCCTGTGCGGCGGCGAGATGGGCGGCGACGGTCGCGTCGGCCATGGCCAGGGTTGCCTCTGCGTCCACCCGGGCGGCCTGCAGGAGGGCCTCCCGCACCGGTGCCAGCAGGGGGATCACGCGCTCGGGATTCTGCACGCTCACGGCAGGACCACTGTCAGCAGCTCGGAGCGCCCGGGAGGCGGGTCCGCGAGGGCATCGGCGAGCACCTCAGCCGCGCTCGCGGTGAGCACGACGAACCCGACGTCAGCCGGCAGCTGGTGCCAGGCCGCCCGCACCTCGGTCGGGGTCTCCGTGGGGAATACCAGGGCGCCGGCCAGTGCGAACCCGCCCACCCTGACCCCCTCCCCCAGCGCGGCGGCCCGCTGGTCCGGACCGAAGCGGCTCATCTACGCCTTGCCGATCAGGATGATCGCGACGATGAGGCCGTAGATCGCGATGCCCTCCGCCAGGCCGACGATCACCATGGCCCGGCCGAAGAGTTCCGGCCTCTCGCTCATCGCGGCCAGCGCCGCGGCACCGGTGTAGGCCACCGCGATCGCCGCGCCGATGGAGGAACCGGCGACCGCGATCGCGGCCCCGAGCAACGCGGCCCCCGATGCACTGCCGGAGGAGGAGGACGCCGCCGCCACGGTGGCCGCGCCGGAGTTGGTGGTGTCGGCAGCTCCGGTGCCGCCGGACAGCGCCACCAGGAACAGCACGAGGCCGGCGACGAGCAGCACTCCGTTCAAGGACATCAGCAATCGGCGGGCAGCCACCGGGTCCCGCCGCCACCGCGTGGCGGTCAGCACGATGCCGCCGACCAGTGCCGGCAGCGCAATCAGCCAGTCAGTCATGGCGCCTCCCTCAGGCTCGCCGTGAACTCGGACGCGTCGGCACAGGGGATGTGCCAGGGCCGGAACGGCCGGCCCTCACCCTGGAAGACGCGGGAGAAGAGCTCGTAGTACTCCAACCGGAGCGCCTGGATGCCGGCGACAAGCGCCTCCAGCCCGAAGGCGGCGGCATTGCCGATGACAAAGACCGCAACGGCGCCGATCATGCCGAGTGGCCCCAGCCGCCACAGCCCGCGGGCCGCCTCCCAGACCAGGGCAGCGAGCGCGCCGTGGGTCAGGCCGAACGCGGCCAGACGGGCGAAGGACACGGTGCTGGACCCGATCCGGATGACGATGTCGAAGAGTTCGACCGTGGCCTGGGTCAGACCGGCGGCGCCGCCGCCCGCCTCGACCACCAGACCGGTGAATGCCAGGGTCAGGCCGACGGCGGCCGCGAGGGCGCCGCACACCACCAAGGCGCCGATGTGCCACACGACGCCGCCCCCCGCCAATGCGGCGCCGAGGTAGACGGCCGAGCCGGCGATGCCCGTGGCGGAGTAGAGCGCGACCGCCGGGCCGCCTTCCCGCCACCGGTTCAGCGTGCCGAGCAGGTAGGCACCGGCAAGCAGGAGCGCGCCCAACCCGACGGCCGCCAGGAGCAGCGGAATCGGCGACTCGACGGGGGAGAGCCACAGCACCGGCACGAGCCCGGTCGGCCCAAAAGCCTCACCGTAGAGAGCGCCGAAGACGGCGGCCGCGACGCCGGCACCAGCGAGGAACGGCCACCCGCGTCGAAGGCGAGCCAACCGGCGAGGATGACCGGAGCGCAGCAGCAGCGCCCCGCCGAGCAGCATCGCCGCATGTCCGACGTCGCCGAACATCATGCCGAACATCACGACGTAGACCAGCCCGGCAAGCAGGCTCGGGTCCACGTCGGCGTAGGGCACGGTGGCGTAGGTCTCCACCAGTGGCCCTACCGAGCCGGTGACCGGGCCGGCCCGCAGCAGGCTGGGTGGCTCGCCGCAATGCGCTGACGGCAGCGGAACGACCGCAGCACCCAACGACGCCAGCCGGTCGGTCAGCGCGCCGAGCTCCGCGGCCGGGCTCCAGCCGGCCAACCCGGCAATGTCCGCACGCAGCACGGCCGACCTGGCTCGCCGTTGGAGCTCGGCTTCGCCGGCGAGCAGGTCCGCGCGCCGAGCATCGATGAGGACGTCGAGATCCGGCTCTGTCGACGCCAGCCGCGGGACGAGGTCACCCTCCGGCTTCGACGCCCGTCGCAATGCCAGCGCGGCCGGCACCTCGCCCTCGGCCGGATCGTCGACGTGGTCGAGTTCGACGCTGCCCGCATCCGCGACGGCGACCAGCAGGTCGCGGAATCGGGGCCGCGGCGCCAGCAGGGCGACCCGCTCCATGCGTACCGGCTTCAGCGCCTCACGCCACGACATCGAAGACCTCCAGCGGCCCCCCGCCGCGGGCAGCCAGTTCGAGGGCGCCGGTGACCCGCCAGGCGTCGACCGCGAGCAGCGCCACCGCCCCGAGCACCGGGTCGAAGCCGGCTCTCGAGCCGGCGAGCAGCCGGGCGGCGTCCCCCTCCACGCGGCGCCACCAGCGGGCTTCGGCCAGCCACAGGTCATCCGGACCGTCCACTGCGCCCAGCGCCCACGCGGCGGCGCGCGGCAGGCCGGCTGCCCAGACCGCCACCGGCAGCGGGGCGTCGGCGCCGAGGTTCTCCCGGGCCTGGAGCAGGGCGTCCGCTCCGGCGGCCCAGATCGCCGCGGTCGGCACGCCCTCGGCGACCCGTCGAGCCAGGGCGTGGCGGATCTCGGCGCGGATCTCCGGGATCGTGCTGCCACAGTCACCCCACGGCGAGGAGGCGAGGACCGCCGCGAGTTCGGCAATCCCACCGGTCGCCGCGACCCGCGTCCACACCGTGCTCAGCGCGCCCACGCGGTAGGCCGGTAGGCCAGTCGGCCGGCCGGCCAGAATGCTCAGGTGATCTTCGATGGCGGCCATCTCGAACCATCCGGCCAGGACGCGCAACCGCTGCTTGCCGAACAGCGGAAGCCACCCGGCGAGGACGCGCAGATGCCACAGCAGGGTCGCGGAGGCCGCCCGCTGAGCCTGTTCCAGCGACATCCCCGGCTGCACGTCACGGCCGTACGAGGTCCTGCTCAACGCCTCCACCGCGGCGGAGATCGACGGGCTCTCGGCCAACTCGCGCGCCCCGGCACGACCCAGCCGCCGCCGGGCCAGCGCCCGCGCTCGGACGCTGGGCGCCACCCAGCCGGCACTCATCGGGCCACCGTCTGATCCCGGAGAGCCTCGCCGGAACGGACCCGACTGACGATCTCCTGGATCAGCGCCGGCAGCCGAGCCTCCGCCACCCGACGAAGCTGGGCGGCGGCCTCTGCCGCTCGGGCCAGTTCGGCCTGCCGCTCCCGCTCATACTCCTGCCGCCGACGCAGCACGCCGTCGGATCGCTCCACCGCGGCGTGGTCGCGGGCCTGCTGCGACAGCCCTTTGACCTCTGCCCAGCCGGCTACCTGGCGACGGGTGGCTTCCCGGGTAGCCTCGGCCCGGATCCGGACGCACTCCTGCAGCGTCTCGTCCAAGAGTTGGAAGACCGGAGCCAGCTCGGCCGCGAGCTCCGCGATGCGGTCGGCAGGCACTCCCGCAACGGCCGCCGCCCCCGGGGAACCGACCGGCCGAAATCGACGGAGCACGTCACCGACGCCGGGCATGGCGCCCCCCTAGCCGAGGATGCGCTCAGGTTGACCACCCACTGCGGTTCGGACCAGGGCCGATAGAGGAGGCCTGACAGGGCCGAATGGCCCGGTTTCGGCCGCCGCCCCTTGCTGGGGTAGCCCGTCAGCCGCCCGACCCGCCCAAGGTCACGGTCGCCGTGCGGTCCGCACCGTTGCGGCTGTACCGGACGGTGATGGTGTCCTTGGGCTGGTGCCCTCGGACGGCAGCGGTGAGATCGGCCGCGTCACTGATCGTCGTGCCGTCTATCCGCTTGATCACGTCTCCGGCCTTCAGCCCCGCGGCAGCGGCAGCGCCGCCGGAGGTCACGGCCCCGACGAGGGCGCCCCCGGAGGCGTCGTCGGTGATCTGGACTCCGAGCACCGCGTGCACCGGCGTCTTGCCCGCGATCAGCTGCTCCGCGATGTTCTTGGCCTCGTCGATCGGAATGGCGAAGCCGACGCCTATGCTGCCGGACTGCCCGGACACTCCCGAGCCAAGACTGGCGATAGCGGTGTTGATACCGATCACTCGACCGGAGTCGTCGACCAACGGCCCCCCGGAGTTACCCGGGTTGATCGAGGCATCGGTCTGGATCGCGTCGCCCACCGAGGATTGTGTCGATTGCTGTTGACCGAGCGGGCCGTTCTGGTCTTGGGAGTCGCTGAGCTGGACCGTCCGATGCAGCGCTGAGACGATGCCGGCAGTCACCGAACCCTCCAGTCCCAGCGGCGAGCCGCTGGCCAGCACCGTGTCGCCGACGTGCACCGAGGCGGCCGAGCCGAGAGTGGCCGGGGTCATCCCGGACACGCCCTTGGCTTTGAGGACCGCCAGGTCCGTCGTCGGGTCCCGGCCGACGATCGTGGCCGACGCCGTGTGCCCCGAGGAGAACCGGACGTTGATTGTGCCACCGTCGGCCGCGGCGGCGATGACGTGGTTGTTGGTCAGGATCGTTCCATCGGAACGGAGAACCACCCCCGAGCCCTCGTCGGACCCGCTACTGGCGCTCACGGTGATCGACACCACGCTTGGCTGGACAGCGGCGGCCACCTTGGCCAGTCGCTCGGTCGGGGTCGAGCTGGCTGCCCCGCTCACGTTGACCGGGGCGGCGGTGGTGGTCACCGTCGTCGAGTGGTCGAACTGCGTGGCGAGCACGGCCCCGGCCAACCCACTGCCCAAGGCGACCGCAGCCACCAGCACCGCTATCCCCGTCCGCACCCGCCAGGCCGGACGTGGCGTGGCCGAACGGGGCGCGGGCGGCGGGCTGCCGTAGTGCTCCGCGCCAGTGGTCGGCGCGGGCCCTGGGCCGAAGATCAGGGTGTTGGGATCGGGGTCGGGCACAGGGTCGGGCACACGGTCGGGCACAGGGTCGGGCGAGGAATCGGCCGGGATGTCCGCCTTCTCCCCCCTGGCAGGCCCCTCGGTCGGCGACCACCAGCTCCCGCCGCTGCCCGCGATCGGCTCGGTGGGGGTGTTCTCGGGATGGCTCTCGCTCATCACCCCATTGTCCGCTACGGAACTGCCGTGTGGCTGGCTGCTAACTGGGAGGCAGCTGTGAGCCCCCTTGCGGCCGGGTTGGCGGCGGCTCCGGCAGCACCCGCAGCGCCAGACGGGGGCAGAGGCGTTCGGCACGCCGGGCGTGCGCCACCAGCTCGCGGGGCACAGCCGGTTCCGGCCTGCCGTCGCGGGCGAGGGGATAGCCCCAGTCGTCGATGGCCAGGATCTCTGTCAACATTTCGGAGCAGAGCCCACGGCCCTCGCACGCCGTCCAGTCGATGTGCAGCCGGGCGCCCCGCCGGCTCATCGGGCACCTCCCGCGGCCGGCATCGGCTCCTGCCCGCACGTCCCGGCGAGGTGTCGGTCGATCTCCGCCGGAAACGTACGCAGTGTGCTCCGTACCAGGCGAACCGTCCCGTCGGGATGGTGACAGGCCCCTCGGCCCTCGACCAGGCGGGTCAGCCGCTCAAGCTCGGCGACCAAGGCGGGCGACCGCTCGCGATCGGCGAGCCGAGTGAGGGTGCCCGCCATCTGGGGCAGGCCGTTGCGACACGGCCCACACTGGCGGGCTCCCTGACCCGCGAGGTAGCGGGTGATGTCGGCGGCGGCGCGCAGGCCGCAGGCGCCGGCCGGCAGTGCCACCACGACCCCCGCACCCGGCGCGGCCCCGAATGGACGCAGGCCGGCGGTGGACACCGGCACGTCCGCCGCGTCAGCCGGCACCCAGGCACCCCCGTAGCCGCCGACGAGACACGCCTGCGGCCGACCGACCCATCCGCCGGCCCGTTCGAGCAGATCCCCGAGCGGGATCCCGTACGCCACCTCGTACACCCCGGGAGCGGCGACGGCCCCACTGACAGTGGCCAGGAACGTCCCCGGATCCCCCGACGTGCCGACACCGCGAAACCACGCGCCGCCGAACCGGGCGAGCAAGGCGAGGTGGGCCAGCGTCTCCACGTTCTGCACCAGAGTCGGATGCCCGTCGACGCCGGCGACGACGACCCGGCGCAGGGTGTCCCGCGGCAGGGCCGGCTTACCCTCGATCCGGGACACCACCGCCGACTCCTCGCCCGCGAGGAAGCGATCGGGCGCCTCGACGATCTCCACCGGGATCGGGTCGGCCCCGGCGGCTTCGCGGTCGGCCAACGCGCGGCGCAGGGATGCCGTCGACGGCCCCGCCGGCACGTACCCGATGGCCCGCCGGGCGCCGACGAGCGCGCCGGCAAGCTGCAGCCCGTCGAGGATCAGGTGCGGGGCGTGGGCCCACAGCGTCCGGTCCTTGGCGCTCGCCGGCTCACCCTCGGCTCCGTTGGCGATGACGACCGGCGATCTGCCCGCGGCCACGGCGGCCAGCTTGCGCGCGGTCGGGAAGCCTGCTCCGCCGCGACCGCGCAGGCCGGCCGCGTCGATCTCGGCGAGCAGCCGCGCCGGCTGGGCCAGCGGCGGCAGCAGCCCGAGATGGCGATGGTGCGTCGCCAGGTCGGGGTGGGCGGCCAGGAGCAGGCGCCCGGCCCCCGGGGGCAACGGCCGGTAGTCGTCGGTGGACGTGCGCCGGTCACGAGATTCGCGGTGGTCAAGCATGGTCATCTGGGAGGTCCCGAGATCGTCAGGGGGGTCAGCCGCGGGTCGCGGTTGCCCGGCGGCGCCGGTGGCCCGAGTGGCCCGGTGGCCGGGTCGGGCAGCAGAAGCCGGTACGCGCCGGCCATCGCGACCGTCAAGACGCAGACCGCGGTTACCGCCCGCAGCCAGGCGGTACCGGCATCGGTGCCGGTACCGAGCCCGTGCAGCACGGCCAGCGGCCACGCGGCGTAGGCCGCCCAGTGGATCCGTCGCCACGCCGTGGCACCGAGGCGGGACCGCAGCAGACTGGTGATCACCAATGCCACCACCAGGTCGAACGCCAGTGTGCCGAGCCCCAGCCACAGCGGCCGGTAGGCGCCGGCGAAGGGCAGCATGAGGTCCACCAGCCGGAGCTGGGCGTACGGGTCGAACAGCAGGCTGCCCACGTGCACGCCCAGCAGGACCACCGCGAGCAGGCTGGCGTTGCGGTGCAGCACCGGAGTGGCGAACCGGGGCAGCCCGGGCAGTGGACGGCCGGCGCGCGAGGCGACGCCCAAGGCGACGACGACGGTGAGCAGGACGAGGGTGACCAATCCGGCCCCGCGACCGGTGTACCAGAGCGCCTCGTTCACCGCGACGCCTCCGCCGGCCAGCCCCCGACAGTCAGCACCCGGCCGCGGCTGGTCACCAGTCGAGCCGGTGCCCCGAGGTGCCGCAGCCAGGGCAGGGCGGCGGCGCCGCGGACGATCGCCGCAGTGCTGAGCGCGTTGGCCGCGACACAGCTGTCCGCCGTCACTGACACCGTGCGCCACTGGTCCGGCGCCGGTAGGCAGGTCCGTGGGTCAACGACGTGGTGCAGCATCTGACCGGCACGGCGCCAGCGGCGGCTGACTGTGCTCGACGTGGCGAGGGCGACGCCGGCCGGCAAGCCCACCGTGCAGCAGGGATCGCCGGGCTGGTCGCGGACGAGGACGTGCCACCCGCCAGGCGGCGGCGGACCAGCGGTGGCAATGTCCCCGCCGAGGCTGACCAGAGCGCCGACACCGAGGCGGTCGGCAACGACGGAGGCGCTGCTGTCGGCGGTCCAGGCCTTCGCCGTCGCGCCGAGGTCGAGCAGCATTCCCGGTGGCATCGTGACCGTGAGACCGCGCACGGAGACGGCCCGCCACCCCGGTGTCCGCCGCGCCGAGATCGGTGCCGGTGGGCTCTGACCCGACAGTTCGCGCACGTCCCGGTCGTAACCCAGGCCGACGAGCGCGGCGCCGACGGTGGGGTCGACGTCTCCATCGGTGCGCGCGGCAACCGCGAGCGCGGTGGTGATGAGTTCGGCGAGCACCGGGCTGACCTGGGTCGACCGGGCGGTCGAGCCGGCCAGCCGCTGCACTTCGGAGTCGGGTCGGAACCGGCTGGCGGCGGCGTCCACAGCCTCGATCTGGGCCTCGACAAGGTCGCGAGCAGCCGGCAGCGCGGCCGGATCGGTGACGACGACCCGGGCGATGGTGCTCCAGACCGACCACTGGGCAACAGTCGCGCCCGTGGGCAACAGTTCGAGGAGCGTCATGGCTCAGGACCCACCCGAGGTGGCCTGCGGCGCCGCGTTGCTCGGCGTGGGCTGCGAGCCGGTGGACGACGTGGAGTCCGACGACGAGCCTGTGCTGCCGGAGTCCGTCGTAGCGGAATCCGTCGTAGCGGAATCTGTCGTGCTGCCGGTCGCTGCCGTCTTGGCGTGACTGACCGCGGCCACCGCCAGCGTCCCGGCGACACTGGCCACGGCCAGCCCGCCGGTCAGCTGGCGGACCCGCCGCAGCCCCGATTCCCGGATACCCACAGTTCCTCCCTCGGTCGGACCATCAGGTTCGTGGCCGAGGCTGTGCCGGCACCGTGGCGATGCTGTGCACGGGCTGTGGGGTTGCTACGGCGGCTCAGCGCCAGGCTCGGTGTCGACCTCGTGCGCCCACACCTGCATGCCGCGCAGGATCGGTCCGCCGTAGGTGGTGACCATGGCCACGTCGAGCGCGTCCCGGCCTTGGCCGATCAACACCCGACCCTTGCGCTGTTGGTTGTTGCGTGGGTCGAACGTCCACCACCGGCCGTCCAGGTAGACCTCCATCCAGGCGGCGAAGTCCATCGGCTCGGACAAGGGAGGTACGTCGATCTCCGGCAGGTAGCCGAAGACGTATCGGGCCGGGATACTCAGCGCCCGGCAGAACGTGATCGCGAGATGGGTGAAGTCGCGACAGACACCGGCGCCGGTGGCATGTGCGTCGGCGGCGGTGGTCAGCGGAGTGCTGGTGTCATGGCTGAACCGCAGGTGGCCGTGGACGTAGTCGCAGATGGCAAGCACCCGGCGGTATCCCGGCTTCACCGAGGCGAAGAGCTGCCACGCCTCGTCGGCGAGCACGTCCGGCAGGATGTAGCGGCTGGGGAGCGTGTAGACCAGCACGTCGTCCGGCAGGAACTCCGCCGGCGTCTCGGCAGCTTCGAGATCGACGTCCTCGGTGGCATCCGGCACCTCGACCACCGCGTCGTACCGGATGGTGCTGGCCCCGACGGGCAGCGTCATTCGCTGGCAGGTGTTGCCGTAGAGGTCGCGGTAACCGTGACGACGCAGTTCAGGCCTGGTCGTCCAGGCCTGGCGCGCCACCGTCGCCCAACCAGCCGCGTGCGGCTGCACCTGGAAGACTGCTGCCGTCGCGATCGCCGCCTCGTACCGGAATTCGCAGCCGATACAAATCCGACGACTCTGCATTCCCGTATGGTGCCCTGACGGTGTTTCTGCTGAGTTACGAAGCGTAGCTGTAACACGACCCTGCTAGAACCCTGCCATGGGCGGGCTCCTCGACAGTTACCGCAGTACCGCCTACGACGAGATGATGGCGCCCGACGGCTGGCCACACGAGCACACCAGAGCCCTCTACGACGCGCTGCAGCTGCTGTCGATCACCGACCTCGAGGAGAGGTGCGCGGCTCGGGACCGCAGCTTCCGCAACCAGGGGGTGACCTTCTCCCGCGCCGGGGAGGAGTGGCTGTTTCCGCTCGACCTCATTCCGCGGCTGCTGCCAGCCGCGGAGTGGGCGGTCATCGAGGCCGGCGTCATCCAGCGGGTCCGCGCCCTGGAAGCATTCCTGGCCGACATCTACGGTCCCGGCGCCGTCCTGGCCGACGGCGTCATGCCGTACTCGGTGGTCGCCACCTGTGCCAACTACTACCGGCAGGTGACCGATCTGGAGCCCACCAACGGGGTACGGATCCACCTGGCCGGCATCGACCTGGTCCGGGACGAGACCGGCACGATGCGGGTGCTGGAGGACAACCTTCGGGTGCCCTCGGGCATCTCCTTCGTCGTCGAGAACCGACACACCATGGCCCGCGTCTTTCCTGGGCTGTTCCTCGAACAACACGTCCGGCCCGTCGCCGGTCATCTCGGCTGGCTGCTGGAGGCGCTGCGGGCTGCCGCGCCGGCCGGGGTCGATGAACCGACGGTGGTGCTGCTGACCCCGGGGGTGTACAACCCGGCGTACTTCGAGCACGCCTTCCTGGCCCGCAAGATGGGCATCGAGCTGGTCGAGGGTCGGGACCTGTTCTGTCGCGGAAACGTGCTCTACATGCGGACAACTGGCGGGTCGCAACGGGTCGATGTGGTCTACCGCCGCGTCGATGACGACTTCCTCGACCCGGTGCTGTTCCGGCCGGATTCCGTCGTCGGCTGCCCTGGGCTGGTCAACGCCGCGCGCGCCGGCAACGTCGGGATCGCCAACGCCGTCGGCAACGGCGTGGCCGACGACAAGCTCGTCTATTCCTACGTGCCGGCGCTCATCGAGTACTACCTGGGCGAGCAGCCGGTGCTGCCCAATGTGCCCACCTACCGGCTGGCCGAGCCGGACGTGCTCGCGGACTGCCTACCGCGGCTTGATCGGCTGGTGCTCAAGCCGGTCGGCGGCTCGGGCGGCTATGGGCTGGTGATCGGGCCCGAGGCGTCCGCGGCCCAACTCGACACGGCTCGGGCAGCGGTGCTGGCCAACCCCCGCGAGTGGATCGCGCAGGAGGTCGTCACCCTGTCCACGACCCCCTCCCTGGAGGGCGACCGGCTCGCTCCCCGGCACGTCGACCTGCGCCCGTTCGCCACCAACGACGGCGAGCAGATCCGCGTGCTGCCGGGTGGGTTGACCAGGGTGGCCCTGCGCGCGGGCAGTCTCATCGTCAACTCCAGCCAGGGCGGCGGATCGAAGGACACCTGGGTGCTCACCACCGCGCCTCAACGACTCCCCGAGCACACCCGCCAGATGGTCGAGCCGCCGCCCGCGGTGGCATCGCGGCTGCCGGATCAGGGCCCCCGGGGCGACCAGGTGGGGCAGCAGCAGCAAGGTGGAACGGCATGTTGAGTCGGGTCGCGGAGGCGCTGTTCTGGATCGGTCGGTACGTGGAACGCTCCGAGGACACCGCCCGGCTGCTGGACGTGCTGTTCCACCAGATCCTCGAGGACCCTGCGATGGACGAGATAGCCGGGTGCCGGGTGGTCTCCGCGGTCATGGGCATCGAGGAGACCGCGGCGAGCAGCACCTGGCTGATGGAGCACCTCGGTTATGACCGGCACAACCACAGTTCCATCGTCGGCTCGCTCTGCTCCGCCCGTCAGCACGCCCGCAGCGTTAGGGAGGCGCTGTCCGCAGAGATCTGGGAGTGCCTCAACACCGCTTACCACGAACTTCCCGCCCGGGTGGAGGCGGCCCGCGGCTTCGGCCCGTCGCCCTTCTTCTCCTACGTCCGGCAGCGCGCGGCGATGATCGCCGGACTCGCGCAGTCCACCATGAGCCGCGACGACGCCTACGACTTCCTCATTCTCGGGCGCAACCTGGAGCGGGTGGACATGACCGCCCGGCTGCTTTCGGCCCGCATCTACGCGCCGTCGCCGTACGAGGAGTGGATCACCACACTGCGGGCCTGCTCGGCACAGGAGGCCTATCAACGCACCTATCAGCGCAGTGTCGAGGGGCAGAGCGTGCTGGAGTTCCTGCTGCTTGACCGGCTCTTCCCCCGATCGGTCATCCACGCCCTCATCGTGGCCGAGGACGCATTGGCCCGGCTGGATCCGGCGTCCGGTCGGACCGGGTCAGCCGACGAGGCCCGGCTCGCACTCGGCCGGGCGCGCACGGACCTGGAGTTCCTGCCGGCCGAGGACCTCTTCGACGGGCTGCCCGCACGCCTGCAGCGGCTGCAGGCCACAGTGTCCGAGGCGAGCGACGCGATCGGCCGGCGGTTCTTCGCCGAGGCGGCCGCGCTGGACTGGAGCCTGGAGGAGTCGAGGTCATGAGCTGGCGCATCGGGGTCCTGCACCGTACCGCGTTCACCTACGGCGCCCCCGTGCTGGAGTCCTACAACGAGGCGCGGATGACGCCGATCAGCAGCGGCGGACAGCAGACGTTGGAGGCACGCCTCGACGTCAACCCGGCCGTCCGGCCGCTGCGGTACGTCGACTACTGGGGGACGGTGGTCCATGCCTTCGACGTGCACGTCCCGCACACGGAACTGACGGTGACCGCGACCTCGATCGTGGAGACCACCGCAGCTTCGCCCCAGGTCGCGGACGTCGGTTGGCGGGCGATGACCGATGAGCCGATACGTGACAGGTTCACCGAATACCTGCTGCCCAGCCCGTTCGTCCTGGCCGAGCCGGAGCTGGTCCCCGTCGCGGAGGATCTCGCCGCCCGCTACGGACCGGCCGAGGCCGGGCGGGCGGCCGCGGCATGGGCGAGGGACCAACTGGTCTACACGAAAGGCGCGACGGGCGTACGGACCACCTCTGCCGAGGCCCGGGAGCTGGGCAAGGGCGTCTGCCAGGACTACGCGCACCTGACGATCGCCCTGACCCGGGCGATGGGGCTGCCGAGCCGGTACGTCTCCGGCTACCTCTCCCACGATCACCAGACCACGGTCGAGGAGACGACGAGCGGGGAGAGCCACGCCTGGGTCGAGTACTGGGCAGGCGCCTGGTTACCCGTCGACCCGACCAGTCTCGACGAGGTGGCGCAGCGGCACATCGTCGTGGCCCGCGGCCGGGACTACGCCGACGTCCGGCCGCTGTCCGGCGTCTACCACGGTCCCCATTCGGGTCCGGTGCGGGTGACCGTGGAACTCACCCGGCTGCGCTGACTCACCCGGCCACGCTGGCTCGCCCGAGCAGCGAGAGGTCGGCCGCGCTGAGCCGGTCTGATGCCGTCGTGGCCTGGTGCCCACTCGCGCAACTCCACAGGCAGCCGGCGCAGCGTGTCCAGGCCGGGGTCGTACGCCCGCCCTGCCGATCATGCTCGAGTGGACCCTCGGGCCACACACCAGACGCCCGAATGAGCATGATCGGCGCTCCGCGACGTTCGGCGTTGCGAACCAGCTACGTCCCGGCCTGCAGCGGGCGGAGCAGGTGCGCCAGCGTCCACTGCCCGACCTGCGTCCCGTGTCGGAGACCGGTCACCGAGGCATGCCGGAAGTGGAAACCGATGTAGATCCGCGAGAGCGCGTTCTCCCGGGCGGCTGCGGCGAAGCCCGGGAAGTGGCGGTAGACCGTGGCGCTGCCGTCGCAGCTACTGGCTTCGGCCAGCGTGACGCTGCACGCGCGGAAGGGCACCCGGTCCGTGCCGAAGAAGCCCGCCAGCACGGCGGCCGCCGCCCCGCCTTCGACGGCGTGCGCCGAGTCGTGGTCGGGGATCGGCGGGGTCGTGACCAGCGGTGTCCAGGTCGGGTCCGCGGTCGTGCGCGGGTTTGCCATCGTGCCCGGCCAGCCGGATCGCGGTCACGGGTCGCCAGAACCGGGAGACGTACTTGGCGTTGAAGGAGGCGACGTAGCCGTCGGCGAGGGCCGCGTCCAGCAGGCCGAAGAGTCGCGCCGACTCCCACGCACCGAGGTGGCCGCTCACGGCGACGCGCCGGGCTACGGCGTTCCACATCAGCGGTGAGCTTTCCAGCCAGAAGAGCGCCGTCTCGGTCTGGTCGGCTGACCGCGCGCTGGGGGTCGTCGTGCCATCGCCGCCGAGGCGCTGCACCTCGGCCAGGTCCCGCGCGCAGGCCCGGCTTCGCAGCGCGTAGGGCGCCTCGGGTCGGAACTGGGCAGCGCTGCGCAGCGCGAACGGCGTCACCCTGCCCCAGCCGGGGGCGAAGGCGAACGGCCGGCCGGGGGTGAAGCGCCACTGGCCAGGGGCCTGGCCCTGCCGGTACGCCGTGTCGACCAGCGTCGTGTCCGAATCGTCGCCGGTCCGCTTGGCCAGGACGGCCCTGGCGGCCGATCGACCCAACGCCAGCCCCTCGCTCTTGGCCGCTCCACCGGGGATCATCCGCAGGGTCGCGGTGTAGTGCGCCTCGACGCTGGCGACGCCGGCGTCGATGCAGGACTGCGGCGGGACGGTTAGCCCCTTCAGGGCACGCACGAGCACCCCGCGCGCCGCCGCCGCAACTGCCGCGTCCGCCGACGTACCGCGCGGCGCGTGTGTCCACAGCGCGTACGGCCTCGACCGTCGGTCGATGGCGTTGAGCGCGTCGTGCATGGCCAGGTGAGCCAGGGCGTACATTCGCGACTCGTGTAGCGGGTCGTCCATTGGGGCGATACAGGCGGCGACGGCGGCCTCGCCGGCGAAGCGGTTCCAGTCGAGGACCGGGTTTCCGGCGGGTCTACGTTGCGACACCGTCGGGGCGGCGTTGACCGCCGTGAGCGGCGCCAGCACGCTCGCCCCCAGGACCACGGCACCCAGGCCGCGTCCCGTACTCCGCAGGATCTTGTCGCCGCGGCGACTGCTACGACTGCCCATGACCTCTCCTCGATCTCTCATCGGGCTGGCTCGGGCAGCGGGATGCTGGACACCGTGAACGGCGGCGTGCCGGGGTCGAACTGGGTGTTGGTCACCAACAGGCGGTCACCAGCAATGGCCACGTCGTTCGGAGACCCGAAGCTGGGGTCGTGGGTCGCGGAGAGGAGGCGACCCCGTGCGAAGGCGTCGGTCAGGCGGATCCTCGCGATCGAATCTGCCGTTTGGCGGGCGGCGTAGAGCACGTCGCCGTCGGTCAGGGCCATTCCCTGGCTGCCGGTGATGTCGGCCCCATGCAGGTCGACCCTGGTGACCGTCTTGTCCCCAAGCCGCACCCGGACGAGCTCGCCGCGTTCACAACGAGGAGGAACCGGCCGTCGGAGGTGGCGACGATGCCGCTCGCGTTGAACCTGTCACGGATCTGGTGCCACGCCGTCCCGCGCAGGTCACGGAAGACGCGGAGGCGCTGGATACCACTCCGGTGCCGGGCCAGGGCGGCGGCCGGTATCCGGTAGAGCACGGGATTGATCGAGTCGGTGACGTAGGCGTCGCCGTTGGGGGCGACGGCGATCATGGGGAGGAAGGAGTCGACGAGACCGTTGGTGAACGTGGCGACCGGGTGTCCGGCGCCGCGGGTGTAGACGACGACTCTGGCTGGCCCCCCGCTGTTCTCTGTCACGACCAGGCGGGTGGCGGTGGCCTCGATGCCATTCGTGCTGGTGGACGCGCGGCCGCCCCTGGCGAACACCCTGGCACGGCGCTCGCGAAGATCCCCTCGATAGATGGTGTCGTCCGGCCCTGCGCTGCTGACGTAGTACGTCCGGCCGAGCGCGCTGATGCCGAAGGGGAAGACGTTGCGGCCCGGCACCAGGTAGGTGCGCGCGGCGTCCGGGGCGGCGGTGGCCGACGGCGCGGCGGTCAGGGCAAGCGATGCGACAGCCGCCGTGGCGGCAGCGACGACGGAACGGGACATGACGACCTTCCTTTCAATAGGCCCTGCCCTGATCGGCCCTCCGATCGGCGTGGCCTTGCCGGCCGATCCGACGCGGGACCGGTCGGAGACGCCTTGGAGACCGCTTGGAACGCCCGCCTTGGAAGGGTTTACGGCGTCAGGCGACCCGCGTAGGTTCCCGGCAGGGGACG
>JADGOV010000019.1 GCA_017882785.1 Frankiaceae bacterium | reverse complement strand
GATGCGACGGCCGCCGACGCCGTGCGACCGCACGCGGGGCAGACCGGACCGGAAGGCCAGCGCAGCCAGTCCAGGTAGTCCATGCACGCCTCGTCGTCCAGAAACCACGCCCGCAGTTCGGCATACGACCCCGGGTAGTGCAGGCCACGAGATGGCACGAAGCGAGCCTACGGTCCTGGCAGTGAAATGGATAGCCAGCTTGCCAAATCGGCAGTTGTCAACTTCCGTTGCCAAACCCGTGAAGATCTCTTGCGGCCGAGTCCCGACCCCGGATCGCCCGACCTCGGCAGCCGCCCCGTCTGGAAGAGTGTCAGGAGTGACCCTCACGCTTCTGCCTGCGGTCGACGTCGCCAACGGCTGCGCGGTTCGACTCGTGCAGGGCGTGGCGGGCAGTGAGACGGAGTACGGCGACCCGGTCGAAGCTGCCCTCCGGTGGCAGACGGACGGGGCGCAGTGGGTGCACCTCGTCGATCTCGACGCCGCCTTCGGTCGCGGCAGCAATCGCGATCTGCTCGCCGACGTGGTGCGTCGGCTGGATATTGCCGTCGAGATCTCCGGCGGCATTCGCGAGGACGCCGGCCTCGATGCCGCGCTGGCAACCGGGGCCGCCCGGGTCAATGTCGGTACCGCCGCCCTGGAGGATCCGGACTGGGTCCGCCGAGCGATCGCCCGGGTGGGGGACCGCATCGCCGTGGGCCTCGACGTGCGCGGCACCACGCTCGCCGCCCGGGGCTGGACCCGCGAGGGGGGCGAGCTTTTCGAGGTGCTGTCCCGACTGGACGCCGATGGCTGCGCGCGCTACGTCGTGACGGACGTACGCCGGGACGGCACGCTGAGCGGGCCGAACCTCGACCTGCTGCGCAGCGTCACCGCGGCCACGGCAAAGCCGGTCGTGGCCAGCGGGGGAGTGTCCAGCTTGAGTGACCTGCAGGTGATCGCTACGGTTCCCGGCGTGGAGGGGGCGATCGTCGGCAAGGCACTCTACGCCGGCGCGTTCACGCTCCCGGAGGCCCTGACGGCGCTGCGGCGGGACAGCGCTGACGTCGGGACGGGCAGACCGTGACGTGGCGCATCGGCTCGACGGCACCCTGGGAGGACGTCGTCGGCTACAGCCGAGCCGTCGTGGCCGGGCCCTGGGTGGAGGTGTCCGGCACGACATCTACCCGCGACGGGCTGCTCGCGCACCCGGGCGATGCCTATGCGCAGGCCGTCCAGGCGCTGTCGAACATCGCCGCCGCGCTGCAGGCCGCCGGCGCGGATATGGCCGACGTGGTTCGTACCCGCATGTACGTCACCGACATCGACCGCTGGCCGGACGTGGCGCGCGCCCATCGTGAGGTTTTCGCCGAGATCAGGCCGGCGACCGCCATGGTCGAGGTCGCCAGACTGCTCGACCCGCTGATGCTCGTCGAGATCGAAGCCAGTGCGTATGTCGCGGCGCGGGCATGACCGTCGCTGTGCGGGTCATCCCCTGCCTTGACGTCGACGCGGGTCGCGTCGTCAAGGGGGTCAACTTCTCCGCGCTGCGCGACGCCGGCGACCCGGTCGAGATGGCCCGGCTGTACGACGCCGAAGGAGCCGACGAGCTGGTGTTCCTCGACGTGACCGCGTCCTCGAGCGAGCGGGAGACCACCTACGACGTGGTGCGCCGGACCGCCGAGCAGGTCTTCATTCCGCTGACCGTCGGCGGCGGGGTGCGCAGCCCGGACGACGTGGATCGGCTGCTACGCGCCGGAGCCGACAAGGTCAGCCTCAATACGGCGGCCGTTGCCCGGCCCGAGTTGCTCCAGGAGGCCGCGCAGCGCTTCGGGTCGCAGTGCGTCGTGCTCTCGGTCGACGCCCGACGAGCTGTCGGTACCTCGAGCGGCTTCGAGGTGACGACCCACGGCGGGCGACGCGGTACCGGCATCGACGCGGTGGAGTGGGCCCGCCGGGGGGCGGAGTACGGCGCCGGTGAGATCCTGCTCAACTCGATCGACGCGGACGGCACGCGCGCCGGCTACGACCTGGAGATGGTGCGGGCGGTACGCGCCGCGGTCGCGGTGCCGCTCATCGCCAGCGGCGGCGCCGGTGCCCTCACCGATTTCGCCCCGGCCGTCGACGCCGGGGCGGATGCCGTTCTCGCGGCCAGCGTCTTCCACTTCGGCCTGCTGCGCATCGGGCAGGTGAAGCACGAGCTGGCCGCCGGCGGGCACCCTGTGCGCTGACGACCGCCCGGGCCCGACCGTGCACTCGTTCTCAGCCGGTGACGACGGCCGGCGGTGTCGCGTGGCGGTCCGCCACCCGGTTCAGCACGACGGCGGTGAGCACCGCGGCCGGCGCGAGGCAGGCGGTCGCGAGACGCGCGTGTTCCAGGACGAGCGCGCCGGTCAGGGCACCCAAGGGGAGCGCGAGGACCGTTGCCAGCCGGACGGCCGCGCCGCGACGTGCCGAACCCGGCGCCCTCCACGGGAAGCCGTCGGCCATGAGCGAAGTCATGGTACCGGTGACGAACGTCGTGGTGATGCCGAACGTTTCGGTCATTGACCTCACCGCCGCCGTCTGGACTCCCATGGCGGCTGAACTGAGCACGACCAGACTGATCGTCTGACTGGACGACGGTTCCGCGGCCACCAGCAACCAGCACCCGAGGAACGCCGCCTGGAGCCCCAGTGACATCCCCAGCAAGGCAGTCCCCGGCGTGCGTCGGACGATCTGGAAACGGCGAGTGATCATGACGGACACTCGAACCGCGGCCCCGAATCCGATACACGCGACAACGGCCCGGAAGGCGGCTCCGGGATAGTCGGTGCGGCCGACAAGCCCGACGAGCACCAGGTTGCCGGTCATGTTCGCCGTGAAGACGCCACCCAGGCCGAGAAAGGCCAAAGCGTCGGTGGCCCCTGAGCCCATGGTCAGCACGAGCAGCGAGAGTGACCGTAGCCTGGCGGCACGTTGCTCCCCAACCGGCTGTCCCAAGCCGTCCGAGCCCACCGGGGCCGCTGCTTCGGACCCGCCCATGGCCCCTCCTCATGCCCTTGGCGTTCGGCTCGTGCTGCTCTCCGCTCGTCCTTGCGGGGGCACTCGCCGATCATGCTCGAAGGTACGTTGCCTGCGCCGATCA
Organism: Frankiaceae bacterium; assembly: GCA_017882785.1. Taxonomy (GTDB): domain Bacteria; phylum Actinomycetota; class Actinomycetes; order JADGOV01; family JADGOV01; genus JADGOV01. Next base: position 33,964 of record JADGOV010000019.1, on the reverse strand, counting down.
TGCTCGGACGTACGTCCCGCGGTTGCTCCGAGGGTCCGATTGAGCATGATCGGCGCAATTGCGCGCGAAAGCCCACAACCACGCTGACAGCAGGGCCAGGAGGAACACTCAGCCCGGCAGCAGGGCGGCCATCCAGCGTTCGACCTCGTCGGGATCCCGGGGCAGGGCCTCGGACAGGTTGCGGCGGCCCGTGTCGGTGACGAGGACGTCGTCCTCGATGCGCACGCCGATGCCGCGCAGCTCTGCCGGCACGGTGAGGTCGTCGGGCTGGAAGTACAGCCCCGGCTCCACGGTCAGCACCATCCCGGGGGCCAGCGTGCCGTCGCGGTAGGTCTCGCTGCGCGCCGACGCGCAGTCGTGCACGTCCAGACCCAGCATGTGGGATGTGCCGTGCAGGGTGTACCGCTGGTGCAGACCTGAGTCCTTCTGAAGCGACTCCTCGGCGGACACCGGCAGGATTCCCCACTCTTCGAGCGTGGCCGCGATGACGCGCATGGCCACCCGGTGCGGCTCGAGGAAGTCCACTCCTGGGCGTACGGCCTCGACGGCAGCTCGCTGGGCGCGGTGGACGACGTCGTAGACCCGGCGCTGGGGCTCGGTCCACCGACCATTGATCGGCAAGGTCCGGGTCACGTCGGCGGTGTAGAGCTCCCGGGACTCGACGCCCATGTCGAGCAACATCAGTTCACCGGGGCGGACCACGCCGTCGTTGTGCACCCAGTGCAATGTGGTGGCGTGCGGGCCGCAGGCGCAGATCGATCCGTAGCCGACGTCGTTGCCCGCCAGCCGGGCGCGACGGTCGAAGGTGCCCTCGATCCAGCGCTCCGAGGTCCGGATGGCGCGCGGCAGCTCGCGGATGACGTCCTCGAACCCGAGTACGGTCGCGGCGATCGCCGCGCTGAGCTGGGCGATCTCGTGGTCATCCTTGATCAGGCGCAGCTCGGACAGCACCACGGCCAGCTCGTCGTCCGCGTCCCGGGTGGCGTCCACCCCGGCGTCCACCCCGGCGTCATAGCCGCGGAGCACGCGGGTACGGCCCAGCTGAGCGAGGGCAGCAGGTAACTCGGCCAGCGGTGCGGTCTCGAGGCCGGACACCGCCGCGACCTCGTCCAGACCGCGTCGCGGGCCGACCCACAGCTCCCCGTAACGCCGGTCGGTGAAGAAGGCCGCCGTCGAGCGGTCCGAGCGCGGGTGCACGTAGAGCGTCGCGGGGGCGTCGCCTGCGGAGGCTCCGTCGTCAGCGGGCCGGATGACCAGGACGGCGTCCTCGCCCGGTTCCCCGGTCAGCCAGAAGAAGTCGCTGCCGGGCCGGAAGCGGTAGTCGGTGTCGTTCGCCCGTACCTTCAAGGTGCCGCTGGGTATCACCAGTGCCTCAGTGGGAAAGCGGGCCGCCAGGGCGGCTCGCCGTTTGGCCGCGTACGGCGCCCACGGCGCCTGCTCGACGACGACAGCCAGCGGCGGCGCCCAGCCCTGCGCCATGAAGTCGCGGAGCCCGGCCGGTACGTCGACGTCATGCGACTCCTGGCCGGGCACGGCCTCCGGCCGCACGCCCGGGCCGCCCTCGGGTGCGGGCATCTCGGTCATTGTCGAAGCGTACGCCGGGCAGCCACCACGCCGGAGCCGCCGCAAACCCCTCACGAGCCAGCGCGAGCCCTCACGAGCCACCGCGAGAGACTTGAATGACAGCCATGACCATACCTCCCGGCGAGTCCGCGCTGGCCCGCCGCGCCGAATTCCGCAGCCTGCACGACGGCCTGGCTGCCATCGGAGGTGACCAGGCGGGGGGATGGACGCGGTTCGCCTGGACCCCGCAGGACCGAGCTGCCCGCGAATGGTTCACCCGGGAGGCTGAGGCGTCCGGCATGGGCGTGGAGACCGACCGCAACGGGAACCTGTGGGCGACCTGGCCCGGTGGCGACGCCTCCGGCGAGCGCCAGGCCGGACCGTCGGCGGTGGGCACCGGCAGCCACCTGGACACGGTGCGCAACGGCGGTGCGTACGACGGCGCGCTGGGCGTGATCTGCGGGTTGCTCGCGGTCCGCCGCCTCCAGCAGCGACGCCTCCGACCCCGCCTGCGCGTGCAGGTGGCCGCCTTCGCCGATGAGGAGGGCGGCCGCTTCGGGCTCGCCACATTCGGCAGCCGACTCGCCGCCGGGGTGCTGCAACCGGAGTACGCGCGGGACTTCCGCGACGCGCAGGATGTCCCGCTCATCGAGGCGGTTGCCCCCTTCGGGGTGGACCCCGGACCGGATCCGGACCGGCTGGCGCGGCTCGCGGCCTACGTCGAGGTGCACGTCGAGCAGGGGCGCGGCCTGGTCGACCTCGACGCCCCGGTGGGGGTCGCGACCGGTATCTGGCCGCACGGGCGGTGGCGGCTGCGCCTCACGGGCGAAGGCAACCATGCCGGCACGACCCGGCTAGCGGACCGTCGTGACCCGACGCTGCCGTTGGCCGTGGCGATCCAGGCGGCGCGACGGCTGGCCACGGGGGAGGGCGGGGTGGCCACCGTCGGTCGGATCACGCTCGAGCCGAACGGCACCAACAGCATCCCCGCCGCCGCGACCGGATGGCTGGACGCCCGCGCGGCCGACGAAGGGGCACTGGCGCGGATGGTCGCGGAGTGGACGTCCGAGGTCCGGACGGCGGCCACGGAGCACGGTGTGGACGCCGACGTCGTTTCGGAATCGCTGACCCCGGCCGTCAGTTTCGACCGCGAGCTGGCTGACCGGCTGGCCGGAGTGCTCGGCGCCGGGGGGTTGCCCGCACCCCGGTTGGCCACTGCCGCCGGCCACGACGCGGGAGCGCTGGCCGCTTCGGTGCCGACCGGCATGCTGTTCGTCCGCAATCCCACCGGCGCCAGCCACACCCCTGCCGAGTACGCCAGCGACGAGGACTGCCTCACTGTGGTCGAGGTGCTCGCCGACGTCCTCGAGGAGTTGGCGTGCCGGTGAAGCGCTGGCATGCCGAGCTGGCCTGGCTGGGCGGCGACACCGTTGCTGAGCAGGTGCTCCTCGAGGTCGAGGCCGACCGGTTCCTCCGGGTGACACCGGGCAGCCAGCCACCAGCGGACGCCGTCCGACTGCCCGGCTTGACGATCCCCGGGCTCGTCAACGCGCACTCCCACGCCTTCCACCGAGCGTTGCGCGGGCACACGCACTACGGGGCCGGAGACTTCTGGGCGTGGCGCCGACAGATGTACGCCGTGGCCGACCAACTCCGTCCGGACAGCTACCTCGCCCTGGCCCGGGCGGTGTACGCGGAGATGGCGCTGGCCGGCATCACCACCGTGGGGGAGTTCCACTACCTGCACCACGCCCCCGGCGGGGTTGGCTACGACGACGCCAACGCGATGGGCGTTGCGCTGGTGGCCGCTGCCGCCGAAGCAGGCATTCGAATCAGCTTGCTCGACACCTGTTACCTGCAGGCCGACGTCGAGGGATCGGCCCTGAGTGGTCCGCAGCTGCGGTTCGGGGACGGCGACGTGGCCGGTTGGGCGGCGCGCGTGGCCGGCTTACCCGCGGCGGCTCGCGGGATCGCGCCGATGACCGCGCGGGTCGGGGCGGCCATCCACTCGGTCCGCGCCGTGCCGGCCGACGGGCTCGCCGAGGTAAGCGCCGTCGCCACCGGCCTGGCCGGGCCGCTGCACCTGCACCTTTCCGAACAACCCGCGGAGAACGCGGCATGTCTGGCGGCCACGGGCCGTACGCCCGCCGCGTTGTGCGCAGAGCACGGCGTCCTTGGCGGGCGGACCACGGCCGTCCACGCCACCCACCTCAGCGCCGCCGACGTCTGTCTCCTCGGCTCCAGCGCGACTGCGGTCTGCCTGTGCCCGACGACAGAGCGGGACCTGGCCGACGGTATCGGGCCCTCTGCCGCACTGCGTGCCGCCGGGTCAGCACTGTGTCTGGGCAGCGACAGTCACGCGGCCATCGACCTGTTGGAGGAGGCGCGCGCGGTCGAACTCGACGAGCGGCTCGCGTCCCTGCGACGCGGAACGCATCCCGCGAGCGTGCTGCTCACCGCGGCCACCGCCGGCGGCGCCGATGCGCTGGGCTGGCCCGAGGCCGGCCGCCTCGTGCCCGGGGCGCTGGCGGATTTCGCCACCATCCGGATGGACAGCGTACGGACGGCCGGGGCCGACCCGGGGACGGCGATGGCGATGGCCACCTTCGCGGCCGGTGCTGCCGACGTGACCAACGTCGTGGTCGGCGGGCTGACGATCGTGAGTGACGGAGAGAGCCGTCGTCTGCACCAGGTGGGTCGAGCGCTGGCCGAGGCGATCCGCCCCCTGTGGAGCTGACCGGCACGGCGGGAGGCATGCTATCGGGCATGGTCGCCCTGTCGCGCTTCGACTTCGACTTCGACCCCCGCTTCCGGGTGCCGCTGGCGCTGGCCGGCATCACGCCGTCCACCACCGCCGCCTACCTTCGTGACGGCTGCTTCGAGGTGCGCTTCGGGGCGTGGTCGTTACAGACGCCGACCGGGAACATTGCCCAGGCTGAGCTCATCGGGCCCTTTCGGTGGTACCGGTCGGTCGGCGTCCGCCTCTCGCTGCACGACCGCGGGGTGACCTTTGGCACCACCGCACGGCGAGGCGCATGTCTCGGCTTCCGGGAACCGGTCTCGGCGGTGGCTCCCTTCGGCTTGCTACCGCACCCCAACGCCACGGTCACCTTGCGCGAGCCGGAGGCGTTGATGCTCGCGCTGCGCGATCTGGATGTGCCGCTCGTCAGGGGTGCATCAACCGGGTGAAGGAGCCCGGCTGGCAGCTACCGACGGCCGCAGCGCGGACAGGGCGGATCGGGCCCGGTGGCCGGCAACGCGACAACCGCCCCACACCCGACGTGGCTGCACGCCCGGTAGTCGATGGCGTCCCCGACCCGTACAGGCACTCGTGGCCCGGGCCGTCCGGATCTCGGGACACGGGGACGCTTGTCAGTCACCTCGTAGACCAATGGCGTCCGTGGCAAGCCGCCCGGAGTGACCGCCACATGGGGGCGGTCGACGTGCCCGTTGCCGGTGACGGCTCGGCGGGCGCGATGCAGGCGACGCCGGGCGGCCCACGAGGAACGCGGGAGCAGGAGCACTCTGCCGTCGGGTCCGGTCACCACGCGCACCCGTCGACCCTCCACCTCGACGAGCAGGGCGGGCACCAGGGCGACGCCGTCCCACCACCGCGCGATGTAGGTCTGCGGAACCGCGGCGGGATACATCGCCCTGAGGGTCACGAGAAGCTGGTCGACGACGAGCTTGTCGAGCAACCTGTGCGGCTGCCGGTTCTGGTTGGACGGTGCCCCCGACGCCGGTCCCGCGGAGAACCCCCGGGCGCCAGGGGTCGCGCGGCCCGGATCTCGCTGTCCGGCCTGCGGCACCGACGTCATGGCGCAATTGTGTCGCCGGAAGGGCACTTTCGTCGAGAAACGCGCCGGATCTCAGGCGGGAGCCCGCCGACTGACCAGCGTGGTCGGCGTTGATCTGGCGCGCCTCCCGCTCGCGGGCCGCGGCGTCGGTAGCGTGCGACAGGTGAGCCACAAGTGAGCGACAAGTGAGCGAGGAGCTGCTGAGCCTGCGCGGTGTGCTCGTCATGGGCGGCGGGCGGCCGCTGCTGCGCGGTGTGGACTGGTCCGTCCACAAAGGTGAACGGTGGGCAGTGTTGGGCCCCAACGGAGCCGGCAAGACGACACTGCTGCAGGTTGCGGCCGCAACGCTTTCATCCTCGGCGGGGGTTGTGCGCGTCTTGGGGGAGCGGGTGTCGGACGCCGACCCGGCCGAGCTGCGCAGCCGGGTGGGGCTGGCGAGCGCTGCGGTCGCGGAGCGGCTGCCGCCGCACGAGCGCGTCCTCGACGTCGTCCTCTCCGCCGCCTACGGGCTGTTCCGGCTGGGCCGACTGCGCGTTGAGGACGCGGATGAGCAGCGGGCGCGGCAGTTGCTCGGCCAGCTGGGGTGCCGCCTGCTGGCCGACCGTCCTTTCGGCCGGCTGTCCGAAGGTGAGCGCAAGCGGGTGACGATCGCTCGGGCGCTGATGACCGATCCGGAGATCCTGCTGCTCGACGAGCCTGCGGCGGGCCTTGACCTCGGTGCTCGGGAGGCCCTCCTGCGCTTCCTCCGCCGGCTCGCTGCCCAGCCGGATGCGCCGGCGCTGGTCCTGGTCACGCATCGGGTCGAGGAGATACCGGCCGGGTTCACCTCGGCGTTGCTCCTTCGGGCCGGCGCCGTCGTCGGCAGCGGGCCGATCGACACGATCCTCACCCCGGCGATGCTCTCGGCGACCTTCGGCTTCCCGCTGCGACTGGACCGGATCGGCGAGCGCTGGGCGGCCACCGCCTGAGTCGCGGATTCCGTTCGCTGTCGGGCTGCTCGCGGTCAGGTCGTACCGTGGTTTCATGCCGCGTCGTGCCGTGGATGCACGCGGGAGGGCCTCCGGCGTGCCATGAGTCCCGATCTGGCCTGGCAGGGGTCGCTCTTCGACGGCGGGCCGCCGAGTGCCGACGTCTCCTTCGCCGACCTGCGCCGCATCGATCTCGACGACCGTTCCTGGGTGGACTACGCGCCGGGCTGGTTGGCCGGGTCCGATGCCCTGTTCGCGCAGCTGCTCGACGCGGGGAGTTGGCAGCAGCGGCAGGTGTGGATGTATGAGCGGACCGTTGCGGAGCCGCGGCTCACCGCCGGCTGGTCCACGGAGCTTGGTGGCCTGCCCGAGCCGCTGGCGGCGTTGGCGGAACCGCTCTCGGCACGGTACACCGTGGACTTCGACCGGATCTGGGTGAACCTCTACCGGGACGGCAGCGATTCGGTCGCCTGGCACGGCGATCGCACCCGTACGGTGATGACGGCGCCGCTGGTCGCAACGGTGTCGCTAGGGGCCCGGCGTCGTTTCGTGCTCCGCCCGACCGGAAGCGGCCGCATCGCCCACGAACTGCGGCCCGGCCACGGCGACCTCGTCGTGATGGGCGGAGCGTGCCAGTCGGAGTGGGAGCACGCTGTGCCGAAGCAGGCCGGTGTCGTCGGGCCTCGGATGTCGGTGACGATTCGGCACTCCCGGCCGGCTCCGGGGGAGAGATGGCTGCGTGAGCCGACATCGACCCGACCGGGACATGCCTGATGAGCATCCGCAGAACCGAAGCTAGCCTCCGCACCCCAGCCAGGTTGCTGCTCATCCGGCATGGCGAGAGCGCCGGCAACGTGGCTCGCCAACGAGCCTACGACCGGCGCGCCGCGGTCATCGAGGTCGCCGAGCGGGACATGGACGTGGCGCTCTCCGACCTCGGCCGCGAGCAGGCGAGGGACCTCGGTCGCTGGCTACGGACCGTAGACGAGGCCCAGCAGCCCACAGCCGTGCTGTCCTCCCCGTACGCAAGAGCCGAGCAAACCGCATTGCTGGCGCTCGCGGAGTGCGGCGGCGCGGTCGGAGCGCTACCCGTGCGACTGGACGAGCGACTGCGCGACCGCGACTTCGGCGTCCTGGACCGGCTCACCGGCCGCGGCATCACCGAGCGTCATCCTGAACAGGCCGAGTTGCGAGCCCGGCTGGGCAGGTTCTACCACCGTCCGCCGGGAGGGGAATCCTGGACCGACGTCCTTCTCCGCCTCCGCAGCGTCCAGGTGACGCTGGCCGCGGAGTACGCGGGGGAGAACGTGGTGGTCTTTGCCCACGACATCGTCGTCAACTGCTTCCGGTACCTGCTCGAGGGGCTGACCGAGCGAGAAGTGCTCACTCTCAGCGACACTACGGAGATCGCCAACTGTTCGCTGACCTCCTACCGGTTCGGTCCGGGCGGAGCCTCGTTGACCCGGTTCAACGTCGTGGCCACCCGCGGGCCCAGCGAGGCACCGGGCGCCCGGGAACCCGCACCTGGCTCTCCCACTCCGAGAGGATGGCTGCCATGACTTCCCCCGAGACGTCCCCCGTGACCCCGGCAGCACTGCTCGCCCTCGCCTGCGGGGCCGCCCGTGAGGCGGGGGAATTGGTGCGGCAACGGCCGGCGGACCTGGGCGTGGACACCAAGAGCACACCGACCGACGTGGTGACCACGGTCGACGGCGCCGCCGAACGGCTCATCGTGGGCGCCCTGCTGGCGGCCCGACCGCAGGATGGCGTATTCGGGGAGGAGGGAGCCGGCATCGCCGGGAGCAGCGGGGTCCGATGGGTGATCGATCCCATCGACGGCACCGTCAACTACGTCTACAACCTGCCGGCGTACGCAGTCTCCATCGCCGCGGAACTCGACGGGAAGGTTGTGGCCGGTGCCGTGCTCGACGTCGCCGCGGGGGCGCTGTTCACCGCCACCCTGGGCGGCGGCGCGGGCCGCGAGGAGGTGCCGCTGCACTGCAACGCCCAGGAGGATCTGAGCCAGTCGCTGATCGGAACGGGGTTCAGCTATGACGCGGCGGTCCGTCGGCGGCAGGCCGAGATCCTGACCGCTGTGCTGCCGAAGGTGCGCGATATCCGGCGCTTCGGCTCCTGTGCACTCGACCTGTGCGCGGTGGCAGGGGGCCGTCTTGACGGCTACTACGAGTACGGGCCATCACTCTGGGACTACGCGGCCGGCGGCCTGATCGCCCGGGAGGCAGGTGCCACCGTCCGAGGCGTGCACGGCGGTCTGGTCGTCGCCAGCGCACCGGGCATCTTCGGCGCGTTGACGGCGCTGTTGCCCGACTGAGCCGTCCGACCGAGCCGCCCGCAGAGAGGACGGCGCAGACGGAGCCAGGCGATGGGACCCAGCCCCGCTGCGCCGTCTACAGAAAGTGACGCTATGACTACGGGACGTTGACGTCAAGGGGAACGGAGCATAGCTCAGGCCACCTCGCCCCCCTGGTTCCGCTAGCGGCGTGTCGGGCAGCCGTGAGGTTGGCCTCAGTCCAGGTAGTCGCGCAGGACCTGGGAGCGCGATGGATGCCGCAGCTTCGACATCGTCTTGGCCTCGATCTGTCGGATCCGCTCCCGCGTGACCCCGTAGACCTGGCCGATCTCGTCGAGCGTCTTGGGCTGCCCGTCGGTCAGGCCGAACCGCATCGACACAACGCCGGCCTCCCGCTCTGAGAGGGTCTGCAGCACTGAGGAGAGCTGGTCCTGGAGCAGGCCGAAGGAGACCACATCGGCTGCGACGGGCGCCTCGGAGTCCTCGATGAAGTCACCGAGCTGACTGTCCCCGTCGTCGCCGATCGTCTGGTCGAGGCTGACCGGCTCCCGGGCGTACTTCTGGATCTCGACGACCTTGTCCGGCGTCATGTCGAGCTCACGGCCGATCTCTTCCGGCGTCGGTTCCCGACCGAGATCCTGCAGCATCTGGCGCTGGACGCGGGCCAGCTTGTTGATGACTTCGACCATGTGGACCGGGATGCGAATCGTGCGGGCCTGGTCGGCCATCGCCCGGGTGATGGCCTGCCGAATCCACCATGTGGCGTACGTGGAGAACTTGTAGCCCTTGGTGTAGTCGAACTTCTCAACCGCGCGGATGAGACCGAGATTGCCCTCCTGGATCAGGTCAAGGAACTGCATGCCCCGACCGGTGTATCGCTTGGCGAGGGAAACCACGAGCCGCAGGTTGGCCTCCAGCAGGTGATTCTTGGCCCGCTCGCCGTCCCGGATGAGCCACTCGAACTCCCGGCGGAGCTGCGGAGACATCCGCTTCTTCTTCTCCAGGTCGCACTGCCGCAGTTTCTCGGCGGCGAAGAGCCCGGCCTCGATCCGTTTGGCGAGTTCGACCTCCTGCTCGGCGTTGAGCAGGGCCACCTTGCCGATCTGCTTGAGGTAGGCCCGCACGGGGTCCGCGGAGGCGGCTGTCTCTGCCTCGTCCCGGTCGGCCGCCAGGACGATGACCTCTTCCTCATCCTCCGGGATCACGGTGGGCTCCTCGTCGTCGAGGACGGCAACCGCCGCGACGCCCAACCCGGGCTCAAGCCCGGACGGGGGACCGTTGCCGACGTCCGCCACGGGAGGCGAGGGTCGGTTCTGGACGGTTCCGTTGCCGGCCGCTCGCGGGTCCGGCCCTGGCTCGAGAACAGGCAGATCGCCGGCCACGCCCTTCGACGTCGGCGCGGTTGCCTTGCGCGCTGTCCGTCGCCGCGGACCTCCCGCGCCGTTCGAGACGTCATGCTCGGCTGTGCCGCGGGTGCGACCTCTCGTGACGACCGGGAGGTCGCTCGGAGGCACCGGCGCGCTGCTGGCCGCAATGCCCGGGGTGGACGTGGTTACCACGGAGCCCCTTTCGGTCGAGGCGGGCGACGGAACCGCTCCATCCTCACCGTCCACAGGCGACGGTTGGTGAGCCAAGGATAACTGGCGATACGCGGATCGTAGGTCACCGAAGACCAGGAATAGGTCCCTACCGCCGGAAGCAGGTCGAGCGTGCTCAGCTTTCGCGGCGCGCGACCGCCGCCCCACGGAGTTCCACCGAGTTCGGCGCCGACAGGCGTGCCCAAGTCAGCCGTGCCCGAGTCAGCACCGATGCCAGCGTGGAGCAACCCCACGATGGCATCGTAGCCAACGGGGGGCCGGAGGGTCCCGGGGCCCGTTCGCGCCGTCGCCGCCCAGGCGGCCATTGCCTCGCCGATCATGCGACAACGGAGCCACGTCGGTCACGCGGAACGTACGCTCTCCCATGATCGGCGGCCTCGTGGGTGGTCACTCGTGGGTCGCTGGATGGGTTCGTCTGGCTGCCGTGCACAGTGTTGTGGCAAGCCTGCCCAGGCTGTGGCCGCCTCCTGCATGATGGCGCAGCAGGCGGATGCCGTTTCCGGCCGGTGCGAGCGCGGTCGTCCCGCCGCACCGACTGTGCGCTGAGAAGCAGGGGAGAGGCGATGACGCGGCTGCCGAGCGCGGCGCGCCCCGATCCGCGGCGAAGGCGGCCGGCCGCGGGTGGGCGATCGTGGTAGCCGCCGGCACGCCGCACGACGGCGACGGCGTCGGCGTCGACCTCCCACCGCCCACGGCCGCGCCGAGAGCAACCCCGGAGGACGGGTCCCCAGCCGCCCCTCCCAGCGGGTCCGCTCAGCCGGGCGGGTCCGAGGCGTCGGCCGAGGCGTCGATCCGAGAGCGCGGCTCTGCCGACGGTGAGGTGCGCTACGGCCTGCGGGTGGCTGCCGGCTACGCCTGGCGTCTCATCGTGGTGACCGTGGCGGTGTACGGGGTGTTCATCTTCCTCGGCCGGATTCAGCTGGTCGGCGTGGCGCTGTTCGTGGGGTTGGTGATCAGCGCTCTGCTCCGCCCGGTCGCCGACCGACTGGACCGCATCATGCCGCGCGGCCTGGCCGTGGCGCTGTCACTGCTGGCTGGACTTGCCCTGGTGGGCGCCGTGTTCACGTTCATCGCGGGGTCCGTGGCCGGGCAGTCCTCTGCGCTGACCGCGCAGTTCGGCAACGGCGTGACCGAGATCGAGCGGTGGCTGCGCGAAGGTCCCTTTCACGTGAGCTCCGCACAGTTCAGCGCCGGCGCCGAACAGGCCCGCAAGTGGCTCTCGGAACACTCGGGGACCCTGGTCGGTCGGGCGCTGGGCCAGGCCACGGCCGCCTTCGAGGTGTTGACCGGGCTGGCGCTAGCGATCTTCTGTTCCATCTTTTTCATCTCCGGCGGTGACCGGATGTGGGCCTGGGTCGTCGCCCAGTCGCCGCCCACCGCGCGGGACAGGCTCGATCGCGCCGGACGGGTCGGGTGGGGGACGTTCGCCGGTTACACCCGCGGGATCGTCATCGTGGCGGCCACCAACGCCACTTTGGTGTGCGTGGCGTTACTCGTGCTGCGGGTCCCGCTCGCGCTGCCGCTGTCCCTGCTGGTGTTCTTTGCGACCTTCATACCCATCATCGGCGCACCGCTCGCGCTGGCCGTCGCGACCGTGGTGGCCCTGGCCGGTCGGGGGCCGCTGGTTGCTCTCCTCGTCCTTGTCCTCGTCGTTGTCATCGGCCAGATCGAAGGTCACATCCTGCAGCCGTTGGTCATGAGCCGGGCCGTCTCGATCCACCCAGTGGCGGTCGCCATCTCGGTCGCGTGTGGCACGGTGCTGGCCGGCATCGTCGGCGCTATCGTCGCTGTGCCGCTGGTGTCGGTGACCTGGGCGGTGACCCGGACCCTGCGCACACCCGACTGACCACGAACACGACGGCGGCACCGCGATTCCTCGCGACACCGCCGTCGGCGTAGTGCGAAACGTGTCAGGGGCTGGCGCTGCGCTCCGCCTCGTCCTCGAAAGTGATGGTCACCTTGCGCAGCCGATCCTCGTGCTTGCGGGCGTGGTGGCGGCAGAACAGCAACTCGCTTCCCCCGGGCAGCACGGCGCGCACGAAGGCCTGCGCTCCACAGCGATCGCAGCGGTCGAAGGCAGTGAGTGGGGGGCGCTCAATGGTTGTCGGGGTCACGGTCGGCGGGTCTCCTCTCGGTCCACTTCAAGGACAACACCGCAGTCGCGGCGAACGTTCCGCCCGCCCCGATGTGATGGTTGGCCCCCCCACAGTATGCTCGTTTCCTCGTGGGCGCGATCAAAGTCGGTACCGCAAGCTGGACGGACAGGACGCTGCTGGCATCGGGGTGGTATCCCCCGAAGATCACCTCCGCGGAGGAGCGGCTGGGCTACTATGCGGCCCGCTTTCCGCTCGTCGAGGTCGATTCCACCTACTACACGCCACCCAACGAGCGCAACAGCACACTGTGGGCCGCGCGTACGCCGGCCGGATTCACCTTCAACGTCAAGGCGTTCTCGCTGCTCACGCAGCACCCTACCCGGGTCGCCGCGCTGTACAAGGACCTTCGACCGGACACGGAGAAGAAGAACGTCTACCTCACCGATCTCGCCCCGGCCGTCGTGGAGTCGGTGTGGGAGCGCTTCCTCGGCGCGCTCTCACCGCTGCACGAGGCCGGCAAGCTCGGCGCACTGCTCTTCCAGTTCCCGCAGTGGTTCCCGATCGGGCGCCGCAACAAGGCCTACATCCTGGAATGCAAGGAACGCTGTGGCAGCGTGGCCCCGCCGATGCCGATCTGCGTGGAGTTCCGCAACGCCACCTGGATGACCGAGGAGAACCAGCGGGAGACGCTGGACTTCCTCGCCTCCTACGCCGTCCCCTACGTCTGCGTCGACATGCCACAGGGCCACGCCAGCTCCATCCCGCCGGTGTTGGCCGCCACCGCCGAGCTGGCGGTGGTCCGCTTCCACGGTCACAGCGAACACTGGGACAGTCGCGACATCTACCAGCGCTTCGGCTATGACTACTCCGATGCCGAGCTCCGGGAGTGGGCGCCGAAGATCGCCACCCTGGCGGACTCGGCTCAGACCACGCACGTGCTGCTCAACAACTGCTACCGCGACTACGCCCAACGCAACGCGGCCCAGCTCGCCGCCTACCTCTCCGCCCGGATGATGTGACCTCGCGAGGGGGCGCCAGCTAGCTCCGCTCGCCTCCCACGTCGGCGAGGACGGCCCGGACCTCCTCATCGCTGGTCTGGGAGAAGTCCCTGTAGTGCGCACCCACCGACCCGAATGCCGGCGGCGTCCGGGCCACCACGACGACGTCACAGACATCCGCGAGACGCCCAGCAGCCCCGGCCGGACCGACCGGGGCGGCGGCCACCACGGCGGCCACCGACTGGCCTCGGACCGCCAGGGCGGCGGCCCGCATGGTCGCGCCCGTGGCCACGCCGTCATCGACCAGGACGACCACCCGCCGACGAAGGTCCAGTGGCCGTCGGCCCGCCCGGTACATCTCCTCCCGCCGCGCCAACTCCGCGGACTCCGCGGCCACCACCTCGGCCGCCTCCGCCGCGGTGACGCCGAGCCGCTCCATCAGCGCGGCATCGAGGTAGCGCGCGCCACCGGAACCGAGCGCTCCCAGCGCGAGCTCCGGCCGCCCGGGCATGCCGATCTTGCGGACGACGAGGACCTCGAGCGGGAGGTCCAGTTTCCGAGCCACCTCGGCCGCCACCGGCACGCCGCCGCGGGGAAGAGCCAGCACCAGTGGCGGGGCCGGCCTCGAGCCGGCAGGTGCATCAGGGGGCTCCGGGCGGGCCGCGACGCGGGCTGCCACCTCCGCCAGCCTCGGGGCCAGCACGTCGGCCAGGACGACCCCGGCAGCCCGTCGATGCGCGAAGAGCGGCGTCACGGCGGCGTCAGCGTGCGGACCCGCTCGAACCGGCGTCGCCCGCCCCAGGTCCGGTGCCCGTACCCGTGCCTAGCAGGATGTCCTCCCAAGACGGCACGGTCTTGCGCCGGGCCTTCTTCGAGGCCCGAGCAGGGGGGGACGAGCCCTCCCCCGGTTCCTCGCTGGTCCCGCCCCCCTCGGTCGGGTCGGGGTCGCTCCCATCGCCGCGCGATGGCGGGGAGCCGAGGGAGTAGCGGGACAGCTCTGGTGCCCCGAGCGCCAGCGCCAGGGCTGAGCTGTCGGGCTCGCCAAGCCCAGCTTCCGCTGGGGGCATCGGGTCCTGGGCCAGGTCCGGCGGGAGCTCGGCCGGCGCCTCATCAGCGGAGTTCCTTCCCACGGCTGGCTCCGCCTCGTTGCCGGCCGGGGGAGCTGCTACCAGCTCCGGGTCACGATCGGCCTCGACATCGGGGTCCTCCGGCTCCCTCGTCTCGGCAGCCCCGGCAGCCCCGGCAGCCGTGGTCGGATCGGCAGCCGTGGTCGGATCGGCGCCCTCGGTAGCTTCGGATGGATCGGAACCTCCCGCGAGGTCCGACACCTCCGGGGGGTTCAGTGACCCGCCAGCCTCCGATCGCAGTTCGAGGAGGACCTCAGGCAGCAGCTCGTCCGCCGGCTCCGGCGCCAGGACGAGGTGGCGAAGCTCGGCGAGGGGTTCGGCATCGGGCAATGCGGGGGTGCCGTTGTGCAGCAGGGAGCGGGCCGCGTCGTCGTGCACGACCAGTCGCTGCAGGGCCGGGTCCCACAGCCAATGCGCGGTGGTTGCGCCGATCCGCAGCTGGAGCACCCAGCGGCTGTCGTCCCGGCGCCAGGCATCCCACTCGGCGAGGTCCGGCTTGGTGCCGTCGGCTTCCATCCGGGCAGTGACGATCTCCTCCAGCGGAACACCGGTCCACTCCCCACCGCTCACCGAGAGCGAGGAGTGTCGAGCCTGTCGCGCAACCATGCCTCGCTCGGCGAGGACGGGTGTCTCGAAGCGCAGCACCCACTCCACGGGCACTCCGGCCGCGGCGGCGATGGTCTCGGCGGTTTCGCCGGAGCGCACCCTGGTCTGGATCTCACGAGGGGTCAACGCGCTGTCCGGGCGGATCTTGCGTTCCAACCGGCCGAGCTCCCCCCGCAAGGCAGCCCGCAGCCGCTCGTCGACCGGCACCCGGTACCGCTCTCGGCGGCCCTCCAGCACTGGCGCGAGTACGACGTAGCGGGCGTCCTCGCTCAACGCGACGACGCGCAGCTCGTACATCAGCGGTCTTCCTCTCCTCCGGCGGGGATAGTCTGCCGAACCCGGCACCCCGCCGCCTAGCCGTCTGCCGATCGCGGTCCGCAGCGTCGCATTGGCCTGCTCCGCCGGGAGGCCCATGCGGAGGATCACCTACGGATGATCGCGACGGATGAATGGCCCGTCGGCACTACCGTACGGGCTGCCGGCGGGCCAGCGACACTAGCGCGGCCCGGCCGATCCGCCGGGTTCCGACCATCCGAGGTTGTCGGTTTGCGCCGGGCGATCGCCGCTCGGGTCGGTCCAACTCCAGCCCGATTCCGGCCAGTCTGCGCCGATCATGCTCGATCGGCCCCTGGATACGACGACGCAACGCGCGTTCTAGCATGATCGGCGCAGGTCGACGCGGCCGAACAGCTCAGCCGACCGGCAGCGCGTCGGCGGCCCTGCTCTTGACAGCGCCCCCGGCCGCCTTGACGGCCTTGGCTCCCTTGACCGCCGTCTTCGCCCGCCGTGCGCGCCAACCCAGCGATGGCCGGCCGCCGGTGTCGGCGGCAGCGATCAGCAGGCCGCCGATGAGGCTGAGGTTCTTGAGGAAATGCAACTGCTGGTTGCGAGCTGCCCGCGGCTCCTTCTCCTCCCAGAAGCGGTGCGCCGCCAGCGTGCTGGGCACCATGCTGACGGCCAGGACCGCCGCGGACAGCCGCGGCAGGCGGTTGGTGGCCAACATCAGTCCGCCGACCACCTGTACGCCGGCGTCGATCTTCAGCATCTGCTCGGGATCGGCGGCCATGGACCGGGGGGACTTGGCAGCCGGTGCGCCGGGCGCCGAGGACACTTTCGCCTTGGGCTTGCGCAGGGCATCGATGCCGCCGGCGACGAAACTGGCGGCAAGCATGGGGCGAGCGATCCGACGAACGATCATGAATGCCTTCCTCGGTCAGATATGGCAGGTCAGACAGGGGCGAACGCGCGACCGGACACTACTCTGCGGGCACCAGGACGTCGTCGTCCGGGCGGCGCCTGACGCTCGTTCACCTTGGGTAGTGACAACCGCATGCCCAGGGTGGTCGAATGCGGGTACATGCCGTGGAAGGAGACCGTCAGTGCAGGCAACAGTCGGGGACCGTCTGGTCGTTCGTAGCCGGCACATTCGGGCCTACGAGCGGCAGGGCGAGGTTGTCGAGGTGCATGGCCCCGAAGGCAGCCCGCCCTTTGTCGTCCGCTGGGAACCCGACGGTCACCAGGGACTGTTCTTTCCCGGGCCGGACGTCGTGGTCCGCCACTTGTCACTCGATCCGGTGGGACACTCGGCGAGCTGAGCGCCATCGCGGGTCGAACTGTACGCGGGTGGGGGCCGATCGGCCCGTTGACCCCGAGAAGCAGTCGGTGTCCGATGTGAGCATGACCGGTGCGCTGATGATCCGCTGGACCGGTGTCGTTCGTGGACGGGAGGGCAAGGCTCTCGAGGTTTATGGTCGCGCGCTGGAACTGTACGAGGGGCTGGCGGAGGAGGGTCGACTCTCCGGGCATCGCGACTACCTCGCGGTCACCGGGCAAGGTGGGGGTTTCGTTCTCGTGGAGGGCCCGCTGGCCGAGTTGCTGGCACTGGTGGCCTCTCCGAACCACCTGCGTATCCGCGACGAGGCGGCCGCGGTTCTCGACGACGTCGAGATGCAAATCTTCGCCGGCGGCAGTGATCGAACGGCCGAGGAGATGCTGCAGTCCTACGCCGCCGGCCTCGCCGACCTCGGCTATCTCTGACCCCTACCTCGTCAGTCGAGCAGCATTGCCGCGATGCCGGCCCGCTGATTCCTCGGCCCGCCGTCGAAGGCGGCGATCCACTGCGCCCGCCGGTAGAAGCGGTGAAGCGGGGAGTCCCAGGTGAAGCCGGCGCCGCCAAAGGTCTGCACGGCGGCCTCGGCGGCCAGTACGGCGGCATCGCTGGCGGCCGCCCCAGCGGCTGCGGCGGCACTGTCCGCGGCCGCGTCCCGCTCGGCCACGCACCAGGACGCCCAGTAGGCCAACGACCGCGCGAGCGCGACAGAGGTGTAGACGTCGGCCAGTCGATGGGCGATCGCCTGGTAGGAGCCGATGGGGCGCCCGAACTGCTTGCGGTTGCGCGCATGGTCCAGAGCCAGGTCCAGGCAGCGTTGCGCCACCCCGACCGCCTCACACGCCAGCGCAGCCCTGGCGGCGCGGCGGACGTCGGCAAACACGCGCGCGGTCTCGGCCGCCGGCACCACGGGCGTCGCGGGGGTTCCGGAGAGGATCAGCTCTCCCAAACGACGGGTGCGATCCCTGGTGGACAGTGGGCGGAGCGTCGCGCCCCCGGCCCGCAGGTCGACGAGCCAGCATCCCGGTCCCTCCTCCGCGGCTGCCAGTACGACCGCGTGCGCGGCGCCGAGAAGGTCGGGCACGAAGGTCTTCCGGCCGGTCAGCCGCCAGCCCTCGCCGTAGCGTTCCGCACGGCAGGTGGTCTCTGCGGTCCCCGCGAGCGTCGCCGGGCGGCCGGGGTCGGCGAAGGCCAGGGTTGCCGGCTCCGCGCCGCGGTAGCCGGCCGGCCGGGCCAGGGCAAGGGAGGCGAACAGCGGCCCCGGATACAGGCTGTACCCCGCCTCCTCGAACACCACGGCATGGTCCACCGGACCCAGTTCCTCATCCAGCCAGCCAAGAGCGGTCAGTTCCGGCCAGGAGGCGACATCCCAGCCGGCGTCGGAGTCGGCCAGTTCGGCAACCCGACTCAGCGGCAGCCGGTCGGTGAGATAACGGCGGGCCGTCGTCCGCAGGGCGTCCTGCTCGGCGGAGAACGCGAAGTCCACAGCGGGGCTCCTAACGGGACCGGGGCAGGTCGAGAACCCGCTCGGCGATGATGGTGCGCAGGATCTCGGACGTGCCGGCTTCGATGGTGTTGCCCCGGCTGCGCAGCTGGGCGTAGCTCCAGAAGCCGCCCCACCACGCGTCCGTGCCGTCCAGCAGACCACCGGCCCCCATCATCTCGATTGCCAGCGAGGTCAGCCGCTGGTTCGCCTCCGACCAGTGCAGCTTGGCCGCGGAGCCCTCCGGGCCGGGCGCGCCCGTCCGGAGCAGGGCGCTCAGTGCCCGGTAGTTGGTGTATCGCAGACCCTGGAGGTCGATCCACAGGCCGGCGATTCGGTCGCGCATCAGCGGATCGGCGGCCGGACACCGACCGTCGAGCTGCACCGTCCGGGCCGTCGCGATCAACCGGTTCAGGAGCTTCTCAAGAATGACGGTCAGGGCGAAGCCCAGGGTGCCGCGCTCGTGGAGCAGGGTGGTCATGGCCACCTGCCAGCCACCGCCGACCGCACCGAGCACGTTGGCCGCCGGCACCCTGACGTCGGTGAAGAAGATCTCGTTGAACTCGGGGTCGCCGGTCATCTGCCGGAGCGGACGGACCTCGACACCGGGGGAGGTCATGTCCAGCAGAAGGTAGGTCAGGCCGCTGTGTCGCGAGGAGGTCGGTTCGCTGCGAGTCAGCAGGATGCACCAGTCGGCGATCTCGGCGTAGGAAGACCAGATCTTCTGGCCGTTGACCACGAAGTCCTCCCCGTCGCGTTCCGCGCGGGTGCGCAGCGAGGCAAGATCAGAACCCGACTCCGGTTCGGAGAAGCCCTGACAGAAGATCTCCTCACCGGTCAGGATCTTCGGCAGGTGTCGCTGCTTCTGGGCGGGGGTGCCGACGGTGAGGATGGTCGGCCCGGCCATGGCCAGTCCTATCGGCCCGATGTGATCGGGAGCATCGGCGCGGGCGCACTCCTCCAGGTAGATGCCCTGGTAGGTCAGCGGGAGTCCGCGTCCGCCGTACTTCACCGGCCAGGACAACCCGGTCCACCCGCCGGCGTGCAACATCGCGGTCCACTCTCGGGCGAACGCGACGTCGTACCGACCGACGTTCGGCTGACGATCGGACCAGTCGGCCGGGAGGTTGACCGCGAGCCACGCCCGCAGGTCGGCGCGGAAGACGGCCTCTTCCGGGCTGTCACGGAAGTCCACCCCCTGACGCTAGTCGACGGCAAACGGCCGGTTCGGGGCGGACAACGGACGCGACGGGTCAAGTAAGGCGCCCCGATCGGGACCAATTCCCCGTTCCAGCCCGTCCAACTTGTGGGATAGGACACAATCAGCCGCTGCCTGGAATAGTGCGCCGGCCACGGCGTTATCTCCCGCGCTCCAGGTGAAAGTGAGGATGAGATGGCAACTGACTACGACAGCCCGAGAACGACCGAAGACGAGGTCGGCGAGGACAGCCTCGAAGAGCTGAAAGCCCGTCGGGCCGAGGCCCAGACCGGTGCGGTCGACGTGGACGAGGCGGACCTTGCCGAGTCCCTCGAGCTACCGGGCGCGGACCTGTCCGGTGAAGAACTGACGGTGCGGGTCATGCCGCGGCAGGCAGATGAGTTCACCTGTTCGCGGTGCTTCCTGGTGCACCACCGCAGCCAGCTGGCCAGCAGCTCCGGCCAGTTGATCTGCCGGGAGTGTGCCGCCTGACCGGGACCGGCGGCAGGCCAAGGCGGGTCAGCCAGGTCACGGCCTTCCGCCCCCGGGCCGGTCGACGGTGAGTGTGCCGCCGGCCGGCTCGCCGGATGGCCGATCGAGACCTCAGCTGACCTCTTCCTCCAACCCGGGAGGCAGGCTGCCACTGGCCCGCCGCCAGGTGTCCGCTGCCTTGCGCTGGGCGATGACCCGCACGACGCCGATCGCCGTGCCGGACACTGTCGCCCAGGCCAATGCCTCCGGCCAGGTGGTCGTCGCCGAGGCGGGGTTCGCGGGCGGTGTCTTGCCGGTGGTCTTGGTCCACGCGGTCGTGAGCGCTTTGCGGGCGAGCATGCCGGCACCCATGACGGAAACACCGCCAAAGATCTTCCAGCCCATTTTGGATGCGGCCTGTGCCATCCGTTCGGCCTCCTCAGAATCTCTCGTCATGTCTCTCGGGCATCTGCGGCATGTACCGGATCACACTCGCATGCCACACCGGCTCGCGCACATACCGACGTTAGCTTCCCGTGGCCCTGGCCCGACCTGTGGCGATCGACTCCGCCAGCTGGTCTGGTCGTCGGGTGCTCAGCAACCAGTACGGAGTGTCGTCGGCTGGATCGCTGACAACCACCGCCACGCCCCCGCGGACCCACGGCCGGGTAACCGTCCAGGCGGCCGGATCGGCCTGCGGACCGAGGAGTCGGTGCATCGCGGGCCGGTCCAGTACGCGCACGTCGCCGGCGTGCTGCAGCGGTAGCCGGGCCCGTCCGGCCTGCAGGATGCCGTCGGCGACGGTGATCCGGACGGCGCCGGCGAACAGCAGCAGAAACGCGGCGGTGGCGCCGAAGACGACGTAGGTGACCACCTTGACCCACAGCGGGAGCCCGACGTGGAACTCGGCACCGAGCACGGCCACCAGCATTGCTGCCACGACCCACCACCACAGCGGCACCTGCAGGCGCTCGGCGTAGGTGGTGCGCGGGGACCCGGTCGGCGTCGTCTCCGCCGAGTAGCTGGGCATCCCGTCAGTCTCGCAGTTGCTAAGTTGGCCTCCCGTGACGGACTTCGATCGGTTGGTGGCCGCGCTGCTCGACGAGGAGTGCGCGGCAGATCCCCCGCGGGCCACCCGGCTAGGGATCCCCGGTCACGACGCCGACCTGCCGGACCTCTCCGCCAGGGCCGTTGCCGAAGGCCGGCGCAGGGAAGAGGACTGGGCCGCTCGCTTTGCGGCCCTCGCGGAGCCGGCGCTGAGCGCCGAGGAGCAGGTGGATCGGGACCTCATCGGGATGACGCTGCGGGGACGGGCGATTCTGCGGAACTGGGGGGACTGGCAGCGCAACGCCGAGTGCTACCTGGATCCCGCGGTGGACGGGGTCTTCAGCTTGTTCCTGCACCGGTCCGCTCCGGAGGCGGAGCTGGTGTCCTCGGCGGTGGCCAGGCTGCGCCGGCTCCCTGACCTGCTGGCCCAGGCGCGGGCGAACCTGGACCCGGACCTGGCCGCTCCGTTGCTGGTCGGGCGGGCGGTCGAGCACGCTCTCGGCGCGGTGACCTACCTGCGGGAGTCGCTGCCGGCCGAAGCTCCCGACTTCCCCGAACTGGCCGCCGCCGCCGCCTCGGCCGCGGACCACGTAGCCAAACATGCCAGCTGGCTGAGGGATTTCCGCGGCCGGGCCCGCGGCTGCTGGAAACTCGGTGAGCAGTCCTACTCGGCCCTGCTCACCGAGGCCGAGGGGCTCGGGTACGGCGCCGCGGAACTCGCCAGGCGCGGCCAGGCAGCTTACGACGAGCTGAGCGTGCGGCTGCGGGATCGGGCCCGCGAGCTCGACAGCGACGACTGGCGCGTTCGGCTCGCGGCCGACGCGCCGCCGACGCTGGAGGCGATGCGGGCGGAGTACGCGGAGTGGACCGCCCGAGCCCGGGCCTTCTGCGTCCAGCGCGGTCTGGTCACGCTGCCGGACGGGGAGCGTTGCGTGGTGACCTCCGCACCGCCGTACTCGCGGGCGGTCATCGCGGTGGCGTTCTATGTGCAGCCCCCGCCCTTCGGCCGCGGGCGGGTCGGATTCTTCTTCGTGCCGTTCACCCCGGCCGGCGCGTCGCCGGAACAGGTCCGGCAGCGGCTGGCCAGCAACAGTCGCATGACAATCCCGACGACGGCTGTGCACGAGGCGTATCCGGGTCACCACTGGCACCTGGCCTGGCTGGGATCGGCCTGCACGCGGCCGATCCGGCAGGTGTTCTCCTCGGCGTACCTCGTCGAGGGGTGGGCCCTCTACGCAGAGCAGCTGCTGGCCGACGAGGGCTTCTTCACCGATCCGGTCGCGCAGATCGGCCAGCTGGCGGCGCGGCTCTTCCGGGCTGCACGGGTCGTGGTGGACGCTGCCCTGCACACCGGCGAGATGACCGTCGAGCAGGCTGCCGGCTTCCTCACCGACGAGCTGGGGCTCTCCGCGGAGACGGCGCGGGCCGAAGCGGTCCGCTACTGCGCATTGCCCACCCAGGCGGCGTCCTACCTCACCGGCGCGATCGAGATCGGTCGGATGCGCGAGGAGTGGATGGCCCGCGGTGGTGGGCTGCGGGAGTTCCACGACCGGCTGGCGGGCAGCGGCATGCTGCCACTCGGGCTCGCCGAACGGGTTGTGTTCGCCGCCTCCTGAGCGGCTATCGTCGCGAGGCGTGGAGGTTCCCCAGCGGCATCCGGACACGCCGCCGCCGGGCACGCCGATGGGTCCGCACTACGCGCGCTGCTTCGGCTGCGGGCCTGAGCAGCCGCACGGACTGCAACTGGAGGTCACCCTGGGCGCGGGGGTGTCTGTCGAGGCCCGGCTCACGGTGGCCGAGGCCCATCAGGGCGCGCCCGGCCTGGCACACGGTGGGGTGATCGCGGCCGCGTTCGACGAGGCCCTGGGCGCACTGCTGTGGGTGGTACGCCAGCCGGCGGTGACCGCGCGGCTCACCGTCACCTACCGGCATCCGTTGCCCGTGGGCGAGAGCCTGCACATCGTCGCGGAGTGTCTGGGCGCAGACCGCCGGCTGATCCGGACCAAGGCCAGCGGGTGGATCGGCGACGCGGACGGCGTGCTCGCCGCCGAGGCCGAGGCGCTGTTCGCCGTCGTTCCGCTGGACCACTTCACCACTTTCGGTCGCGCGAGTGAGTGGGAGGCCGACCACGTGCACCTGCACGACCGCTTCGCCGAGAGCAGGTACAACCCGTGAGGGCCCCGATGAACGGTCTGGAGATCCCCGTCCGCCGGCTCGACCCGGGGCTGCCCTTGCCGGCCTACGCCCACCCAGGTGACGCGGGCGCGGACCTGCGGGCCGCGGTCGACGTGGACCTCCCTCCCGGGGCTCGGGCGGTGGTGCCGACCGGCGTGGCGCTGGAGCTCCCTGCCGGCTATGCGGGATTCGTGCACGCCCGGTCGGGGCTCGCCGCCACCTGTGGCCTGGCATTGGTCAACGCGCCGGGCACCATCGACAGTGGATACCGTGGCGAGATCCAGGTGGTCCTCGTTAACCTCGACCGGTGTGAGGCGATCCACCTCAGCCGAGGTGACCGGATCGCCCAACTCGTGATCCAGCAGGTGGCGACGGCAGAATTTGTCGAGGCCGCGTCCCTGACGACGTCGAATCGGGCCGACGGGGGTTTCGGTTCCACGGGTGGCGTCAGTGGGCCGCAGGCGCCTCAACCGGCCGACGAGCAGCAGGGAGTGTGACGTGTTCCGGAAGCGGCGTCGTGACAGCGACAGCGTGACGAGCGAGCAGGTCGAGGAGACAGGGACGACGTCGGAGGATGACGCGGGGGTCGCGGAGGCGGACCTTGATGCGGGGGTCACAGCGGGCGGCGAGCCTGATCTCACGCCGGCGGAGGAGGCGAGCGGGCTGAGTTCTCGGCCGGACGGTCCCTGGGATGCGACCGAGGTGTCCGACGGCGATCCGGAGCGGTTCGATCTCGGTGGACTGCAGCTGGCCATCCCCGACGGCGCGCAGGTCCAGCTGGACGTCACGCCGGACAACATGGTGCTGCCCACCGTCTTCCTCGGTGAGGGCGCCGTGCAGATCTCGGCGTTCGCCGCCCCCCGCCGGACCGGCATCTGGGCTGAGGTCCGGACCGAGATTGCCGAGTCCCTCCGGGAAGCCGGCGGCGAGGTGGTCGAGCAGCCTGGACCGTTCGGCGTCGAGTTGCACGGACAGGTCCCCGTCCAGTTGCCGGACGGCTCGATCGCCCTGCAACCGGCCCGTTTCGTCGGCGTCGACGGACCGCGCTGGTTCCTTCGCGGACTGTTCACCGGTGAGGGGGCCGATCAGAACGCCGCCGGTGCGCTGGAGGAGGCGTTCCGCGGCACCGTCGTGGTCCGCGGCTCTGACGCCATGGCCCCCCGCGACCCGCTGCCGGTGACCGTGCCGCAGGAGATCCTCGAGGCTGCCGGCGCGCCCGAGGAGGAGCCGCCGGGGATCGAACCGTTCCAACGCGGTCCGGAGATCACCGAGGTGCGTTGACCGAGGTCTCCCCGGCCGGTCAGAGGGGCCTACCCTGGCGGGATGGGAGAGCGCGGCTTGCTCAAGCGGATGATCCACACCTTGGCCACCGACGCCACCGATTTCCACGCCGCGCAGCTGCAGGACTCGGCCGAGGAGCTCGGCGCCACGCCTGTCTCCCGGTGCGCCAACCGTCAGCGGGAGAAGGTGGCCGGCACTCTGCGCACGGTCACCCTGCGCCCGCGTGCCGGCGTACCAGCCCTGGAGGCCGAGTTGTGGGACGGCAGCGGCACGGTCAACCTGGTCTGGCTTGGCCGTCGGCAGATCGCCGGGATCGAACCCGGCCGCCGGGTCCTCGCGCGCGGCCGCGTCGCCGCCCTCAACGGGCGTCGGCTGATGTTCAATCCGATCTATGACCTGCTGCCTCCGGAGTGCTGAGCAGGACTGCAGGCACCCGGTCGAGAGCTAGGCCTCGCCCGTCGTCAGGAGCTTCCCGAGCCGTTCCTCGACGTCCGGGGCGGCGATGAAGAGCAACTCGTCGCCCGCCTCCAACGGGTCGTCCGCGCTGGGCACCAGCACCCGGCCGCCGCGCAGGATGGTGACCAGCGCGGTGTCCGGTGGCCAGGGCACACTGCCCACACGTGACCCGACGAGCGCCGCGTCCTCGGCCAGGGTCAACTCCACCAGGCTGGCCTCGCCCTCCCGGAAGGACATCAACCGGACCAGGTCACCCACCGAGACGGCCTCCTCGACCAGCGCGGAGAGCAGTCGGGGACTGGACACCGCGACATCGACTCCCCAGGACTCGTTGAACAGCCATTCGTTCTTCGGGTGATTGACGCGGGCCACCACCCGTGGGACCCCGTACTCGGTCTTGGCCAGCAGCGACATGACCAGGTTTGCCTTGTCGTCCCCGGTCGCCGCGATCGCGACCTGATAGCCCTCCAAGCCCGCATCGTCGAGCGAGGAGATCTCGCACGCGTCGGCCAGCAGCCAGCGCGCGCCGGGGACGGTGGCCGCCTTGACGGCGTGGTCGTCACGCTCGATGAGGAGGACGTCGTGGCCGTTGCCGATCAACTCCGCGGCGATGGAGCGGCCGACGTTGCCGGCTCCGGCGATGGCGACGCGCATCTACGCTCCTTCCGGCACCGCGCCGAGCACCCGCTCGACGCGAGCCAGGTCGTCGCCGCGGGACACGACGTGGAGGAGATCGCCTTCCTGCAGGACGAGATTGTGCTCCGGTAGGCGGGCTTCACCCAATCGGGTGAGGAACGCCAGGCGAATGCGGGCGCGCTCCTCGATGTCCGTGCAGCGTAGTCCGATCCACGACGGATCCACATGGACCTCGGCGAGGACGACGGTGCCGGTGGCGTCCCGCCACTCGGGCTCGGCTCCGAAGGGCAGCAACCGGCGCTTCATCTGGTCCGTGGCCCAACGCACCGTGGCCACGGTGGGGATGCCCAGGCGCTGGTACACGGCGGCCCGGCGCGGGTCGTAGATCCGGGCCACGACGTTCTCGACGGCGAACGTCTCACGGGCCACCCTAGCCGCGATGATGTTGGAGTTGTCCCCGCTGCTGACCGCCGCGAAGGCATCCGCCCGCTCGATGCCGGCCTCGAGCAGCGTGTCCCGGTCGAACCCGACGCCGAACACGGTCTGGCCTTCGAAGGCGTCACCCAGTCGGCGGAAGGCCGTGCGATCCCGATCGATGACCGCGACGGTGTGACCGTCGGCGAGGAGGCCCTTGGCCAACCGCGACCCGACCCGCCCGCAGCCCATGATCACAATGTGCACGACTCGAAGCTACACGCTGACTGGGGCGGGGGGCCGGGGCACCGCATCCTACGATCTGGCTGTGCCCCTCTCTCTGGCGAGCCTGCCCAAACGCCTGTTCGTGGGCCGCCCGCTGCAGAGTGACCGGCTCGGTGAGACGCTGCTGCCGAAGAAGATCGCTCTACCGGTGTTCGCCAGTGACGCGCTGTCCTCCGTGGCCTACGCCCCGGAGGAGATCCTGCTCGTTCTCGGCATCGGCGGGGTCTCGCTCCTGCACCTCTCGTGGTACCTGGCGGCCGGCGTGGCCGTGCTCATGCTGGTGGTGGTCGCCTCCTACCGGCAGAACGTGCACGCCTACCCGAGCGGGGGCGGGGACTACGAGGTCGCGACCACGAACCTGGGACGGTCCGCGGGTCTGATCGTGGCCAGCGCCCTGCTGGTCGACTACGTGCTGACGGTGGCGGTGTCCGCCAGCGCCGGGGTGGCCAACCTGGCATCGGCCTTCCGATCGCTGCACGGCCACGAGGTGGCCGTGACGGTGTCCATCGTCGTGGTCATAACACTGCTCAACCTGCGTGGCGTCCGGGAGTCGGGGACCGCCTTCGCCATTCCCACGTACGGCTTCATGGTCGGTGTCGGGGTCATGCTGGCGGTCGGGTTGACCAAGATCGCTACCGGCGACCACCTGCAGGCCGAGAGTGCCGGTTACCACATCCAGGCGACCCGTGACTTCACCGGTCTGGCGCTGATGGTCTTGGTGTTGCGGGCGTTCGCCTCCGGTTGCGCGGCGCTGACCGGCGTGGAGGCGATCAGCAACGGGGTGCCCGCCTTCAAGAAGCCCAAGTCGAGGAACGCGGCGACCACGCTGGCGCTGCTCGGCGGCCTCGCGGTCACGATGTTCCTCGGCATCGTGGCACTCGCCGTCCTCACCGACGTGCACGTCATCGACCCCGCAACGGGTGGCAAGCTGCTGGGCACGCCCCCTGGGTACCAGCAGCGCACCGTGATCGCCCAGATCGGTGCGACCGTCTTCGGCGCGGGCTCGGTGCCGTTCATCTACCTGCAGTTCGTCACCGCGCTCATCCTCGTCCTCGCCGCGAACACCGCCTTCAACGGATTTCCGGTGCTCGGCTCGATCCTCGCTCGCGACGGGTATCTGCCCCGGCAGCTGCACACCCGGGGTGACCGACTTGCCTACAGCAACGGAATCGTGCTGCTGGCCGCCTTCGCCTGCCTGCTCATCGTGGCGTTCAAGGCGTCCCCGACCCGCCTGATCCAGCTCTACATCGTCGGCGTGTTCGTTTCCTTCACACTCAGCCAGTCCGGCATGATCCGGCACTGGAACCGCCATCTGCGCAGCGAGGCCGACCCCGCGCAACGCCGGCACATGAAGCGCTCCCGAGTGATCAATTCGATCGGCGCCGTCATCACCGGCACCGTGTTGATCATCGTACTGTTCACGAAGTTCACCCACGGGGCGTACATCGTGGTGATCGCCATGCCGATCGTGTACGCCACGATGGTTGCCATCCAGCGGCACTACAACACGGTCAGGCGCGAGCTGGTGCCCGACCCGGATGAGGACACCACGCTGCCGTCCCGGATCCACGCGGTGGTCCTGGTGTCGAAGATCCACAAGGCGACGTTGCAGGCGGTGAACTATGCCCGGGCCACCCGCCCCAGCACGCTGGTCGCGGTCACCGTGCAGGTGGACCCGCAGGACGCCCGGGCGCTGCAGCTGGAGTGGGACCGGCGTCGGATCCCTGTGTCGTTGGTGGTGTTGGACTCACCCTTCCGCGAGGTGACGTCCTCCGTGGTCGACTACGTCAGGGACGTCCGCCGGGAGAGTCCGCGCGACGT
Source organism: Frankiaceae bacterium (assembly GCA_017882785.1). Classification (GTDB taxonomy): domain Bacteria; phylum Actinomycetota; class Actinomycetes; order JADGOV01; family JADGOV01; genus JADGOV01. The sequence goes on along the minus strand of JADGOV010000019.1, from coordinate 6,024 downwards.
GGTCATCGTCTACGTGCCCGAGTACGTCGTGGGGCACTGGTGGGAGCACCTGCTGCACAACCAGAGCGCGCTGCGGCTCAAGACCCGACTGCGCTTCCAGCCTGGAGTGATGGTCACCAGCGTGCCGTGGCAGCTGCGTAGCTCCCGCAGCCGCGCGGAAAGGGAGGAGCTCATCTACGCGGTCGCCGGAGATACCCGCAAAGGACCGGAGACTCGGCGTCGGCCGACCGGTCCGGGCGGACCGCCGGCGGACTCGAAGGGTGCGGCCTGATGGTGCGCGCCCTCGAGATCGACCGCGTCGGGCACGGGGGGGTGTGCACGGCGCGCTGGCCGGACGGCCGGGTCGTCTTCGTCCGCCACACGCTGCCCGGGGAGCGGGTCGGGGTGCGCGTCACGGAGGAGCGCGGGCGGTATCTGCGGGCCGACGCCGTCGAGGTGCTCCGGCCGGCACCGCAGCGCGTGCCGCCGCCGTGTCCGCACGCCGGTCCCGGGCGGTGCGGCGGGTGCGACTGGCAGCATGTCGATCTCGCTGCCCAGCGGGGACTCAAGGCAGCCGTCATCCGCGACCAGTTCGCTCACCTGGCCGGCTTGGCCCTCGAACCCGAGGTGCTCGCGATGCCCGAGGCACCGGGGGGGCTGGGGTGGCGCACCCGGGTGCGGTTCGCGGTCGGGGAGGACGGAAGCGTCGGTTTCCACCGGCACCGCTCCGCCCAGATCGAGCCGGTGACCAGGTGCCGCATTGCCCACCCGCTGGTGGAGGACCTCGGTGTCACGCGGCGGCACTGGCCGCGGACGACAGCTGTCGAGGTGGCGGTGGGCGTGGCCTCCGGTGACCGCGTCGTCATCGTGCACCCGCGCGGCGGTGTTGCGCCCGGCGACGTGCCGCCGTTGGACGCGCCGGCGGCGGTGCTGGTCGTGGACCAGGCCGATCGGCCGACCAGCCGCCACCGTGGGCGGGCAGTCGTCCGTGAGCGCGCCGCCGGCCGTGACTGGGAGGTCAGCGGCGGCGCGTTCTGGCAGGTGCATCCCGGCGCGGCCGACGTGCTGGTCCGGACCGTGGTGGCCATGCTCCGTCCACGGCCGGGAGAGTGTGCCCTCGACCTCTACTGCGGAGTCGGACTCTTCGCCGCCGCCTTGGCCGCAGCCGTCGGGCCGGCGGGGCTGGTGCTCGCGATCGACGGTGACCGGACGGCGGCCGCTGACGCCCGCGTGAACCTGCGCGACCTGACAACGGTCTCGGTGCGCACGGCCCGGGTCGATGGCCGACTCCTGGGCCGGCTGCCCGCGGCGCCGGACGTCGTCGTGCTGGACCCACCCCGCACCGGGGCCGGCCGGGAGGTCGTCGCCGCACTGGCCCGGCTGCGTCCGCGGGCGATCTGCTACGTTTCCTGCGAGCCGTCCGCGCTCGCCCGGGACACCGCCACCTTGGCCACCTTCGGATACCCGCTGGAGCGCCTCCACGCCTTCGACGTGTTCCCGATGACCGCGCACGTGGAGTGCGTGGGACTGTTCGCCCGCGGTAGCGATGTGCCCGATGTCAGGGGAGCGCCGTCGCCGCGGGGTGGGACGAAGTACTCTGCAGATTGACTCTGCCGAGGGCTAGCGTCTGTGACGGGGTGTTACCGCCGGAGGTCCCCATGACTGAAGCACTCCGTCACGAGTTCCGCCGCCTACAGCCATTGGCCGAAGGGCTCAGACGTACCGCGTGTCTGGTCGAGAAGGCCGATGTGCGGGCGGTCCGCCGAGCTTGTGACGACGCCTACACGTTCATGACCGATCAGCTCATTCCGCAGGTCGTGGCTCAGTCCGTGGCCCTGTCCGAACTCATCGACGGCGAGGTCAGTGCGTTGAGCCGGGACTGCCGGGAGCTCGTTTCGCTCACTCACGAACTCGCCCTCCAGCGCAATGCCCTGATCGGGCAGCAGTCGGCCCAGCAGGCGGACGATCTGCGGCGGGTGCTCTTCGGCCTCTACGCTTTGGCGCGCTTGCAGTTCGTCAAGGCAGAGGAGGTGTATCTGCCGATGGTGGACGGGCTGCGCGCGACCGCCATCCGACGGCAACGTGATCCGACCGCGCTGGTGCCGATCTCCCGTCGCTGAGGATGAGCCTTCCCCCGGGCTGGCCACCGGAGCTGCCGCCGCCCGGAACGGCCGGGTTCCAACGGCGGGCCGTGGGATGGCTGTATGACCTGTGCCCGCCGGACTACCGGTCCTACTCCGTCCTGCGCGCCTATCCGGTGCTGTTGGCCCGCTTCGCTGCCGGTCATGTGGCCAGTGCGATCGAGGCGGCCGGCCGCGGCCTTGCCACGGCTCGCGCCGATCTCCGCGGCGTCCTGCCACCGGAGGCCGTCGATGCCGCGATCGCCGCCTACGAACGCGAGGGGCTACGGCTGCGGCGCGCTGCGGTGGCCGTCGGGCTGGTCGACCGCGCGCTGCGCGGCGAGCAGTTCGTGCCCCGCCTGTGATGCGGACTGAGCTTACCCGCGGACGCCGTAGAGGTATTCCAGCGCGAGCTGGTCCAGGCGCTCGAACGCCATACCGCGCCGGCCCGCCTCCTCGGGATCGAATGTCTCGGCCCGCAGCGCCTCGAGGGTCTCCCCAGGTGCCAACGTCGGCCGGGCCAGGTCATCGACCCGCGCGTCGTGCAGCGCGTCGCGCACCTGCGGGTCCGCCCGGAAGGTACGGGTCTTCTCCCGCAGGATGAGGTAGTTGCGCATGCAGCCGGCCGCCGATTCCCAGACGCCGGCGATGTCCTCGGTCCGGGGCGGCTTGAAGTCGAAGTGCCGCGGCCCTTCGTAGCCGCCCGACTCGACGATGTCGACGGTCCAGAACGCGCCGCGGGCGTTGCCGGCGCCGAACCTCAGGTCCTGGTCGAAGCGTGGCCCGTGCTGACCGTTGAGATCGATATGGAACAGCTTGCCGTGCCACAGGGCCTGAGCGAGGCCCTGTGCGTAGTTCAGGCCCGCCATCTCCTCGTGGCCCACCTCCGGGTTGAGCCCGACGATCTCGGAATGCTCCAGCTCGTTGATGAACGCGAGGGCGTGCCCGATGGTGGGCAGCAGGATGTCGCCGCGCGGCTCGTTCGGCTTGGGCTCGATGGCGAAGCGCATCGGGTAGCCGCGGTCCAGGGCGTAGGAGGTGAGGAGGTCGAATGCCTCCTTGTAGCGATCGAGTGCGGCGCGGATGTCCTTCGACGCGCCGGACTCCGCGCCTTCCCGCCCACCCCAGGCGACGAAGGTCTCCGCCCCCAACTCGGCGGCCAGGTCGATGTTGTCGGCCACCTTGCGGATGGCGAATCGGCGGACGTCCCGGTCGTTGTTGGTGAATCCGCCGTCGCGGAACACCGGATGCGAGAACAGGTTGGTGGTCACCATGGGCACCGCCAGGCCGGTGTCCTCCAATGCCGTGCGCAGGGGCTTGAGGCGCTCCTCCCGTTCCGCGCCGGAGGAGCCGAACGGGAAGACGTCGTTGTCGTGGAAGGTGATGCCGTACGCTCCGAGCTCGGAGAGTTTGTGTACCGCGACAGCCGGTTCCATCGGCGGCCGAATCGCCGAGCCGAACACGTCGACACCCTGCCAGCCGACGGTCCACAGTCCGAAGGAGAACTTGTCTGCCCGGGTAGGCGTGTAGTCGGTCATCAGCTCACCTCTCGGTGCCTCGTCGGCACCTCGTCAATACTGCGCGGATGTGGCGGATGTGGCGGGTCGCCGCTGGGGGGCGTCGAACGGATGGTCGAGCACCGGGTCGAGCACGAGCTCGGCGGCGCCGAACACGGCCGAGTCGGCGCCCAACGACGGCAGCGTGAGGAGCACCTGAGATCGGGGCGCCGCGAGCGCGGTGCGCAGCACCTCCCGGATGGTGGTCTCGGTCACCGGGAAGAGGCCGCGGGTAGCGCCGCCAAAAACGATCATGGCCGGATTGAAGATGTTCACCAGGTTGGCGATCCCCACGCCCAACCAGTGACCGACCTGGCGAATGCCGGCTCGGGTCCATGGCGCACCGGCCGCGTGCGCCAGCAGGACGTCGGCGAGCTCCATCCCGGGCGGTGCCCCGGTGGCGAGCAGGACGGCGTCTTCGCCGACCTCGGTCTCCCAGCAGCCGCGGCGGCCGCACCGGCAGCGCCGACCCCGTGGGTTCACCCCCATGTGCCCGATCTCCCCCGCGTACCCGCCGACCCCGGTCAGAGGTCGACCGCTGAGAATGATGCCGCCACCGACCCCCACCTCGCCGGAGAGGTAGATCACGTCGCGGACGCCAGTGGCCACACCGCGGACGTGCTCCGCCTTGACCCCCAGGTCTGCCTCGTTCCGTACAGCCACCGGTAGGTCCCCACCCAGCTCTTTGGCGAGCAGCAGGCCGAGCGGCACATCGACCCAGTCGAGGTTGGGCGCGTATCGCACCATGCCGTCCTCGGGGCGGACGACGCCGCACACGCCGACACCGAGCCCCACGCACAGCGCGTCCGGTGGGGCTGCCGACCCGACCTCGGCGAGCAGTTCGCAGAGCCGCCCGATCATCGGGGCGACCTCGTAGGCCCCCCGGGGCTGGCGGACTTCGCGTCGGTCCAGCAGGAGGCCACCGAGCCCGATCCGGGCCGCGATGACGTGCTCCGCGCCGATGTCGAGAGCCAGAGCGAACACTCGTCGCGACTCCGGTTCGACAACGATCGAGGGCCGGCCGGCGTAGCCCCGGCCCGGTGGATGGGTCTCGCGGACCAGGCCGCACCTGGCCAGGGCTGTGGTCAGTGTGCGGACGGTACTGCGGTTCAGGCCGGTTTGGGCTGCGAGCTCAGAGCGGCTGAGAGCACCGTGGACGTGGACCAGTCGGAGCAGCCTGGCCAGGTTGTGCCGGCGCACCTCGTCCTGGGTGGCGGCGGGGGTGCGGCTTGAAGCCCCGGCACCGGAGGTCACCTCTATACACGGCCGGTGGACGCGGCTCGGCGCCGGGAGATGGCGTCCACACTCGCGGCCACCAGCAGAACCGCCCCGGTGACCATGAACACCACGCTGGACGGCTGGTCGAGCAGCCCCATCCCATTGATGATCACGCCGATCACCAGTCCGCCGAGGATGGCGTCGATGATGCGCCCCTTGCCGCCGAAGAGACTGGTGCCGCCGATGACCGCGGCGCCGACCGCGTACAGCAGCGTGGAGGCTCCTCCGGTCGTCGGGGAAATCGAGTTGTCCCGGCTGGCCAGCAGGATGCCGGCCACGCCGGCGAGGGTCGAGCACGTGATGAAGCAGAACAACTTCACCTGCGGGACGTTGATGCCGGCGCGGCGAGCCGCCTCGGTGTTGCCGCCCACCGCGTAGATGTGTCGGCCGAGGGCCGTCCGGCTGAGCAGGAACGTCAACCCGACGAGCAACACGAGCAGCAGAGCGACGACGTCCGGCACGCCCTTGATCGAGGAGACGGTCGGGTTACGGCTGCGCTCGATGCTGAGGTAGTACGTTGCGACACCCAGTAACACGGCCAACACGACGATCTTGGCGATCACTACCGAGGACGCCTCGGCCTGCAGGCCGTCGGCTCGGCGGCGGGCCGCCCGACGGATGGTCATCAAGGCGTAGGCACCGATCACCACGACGTAGAGGGTCCACCCGAGCCAGACCGGCATGTTGTTGTTGTTGACGGCCAGGAGCACCTTGTCGCGGATCGCGATGGTGCCGCCCTCGCCGATGATCTGCAGCAGTACCCCCTGCAGTCCGAGAAAAGCGGCGAGCGTGACCACGAAGGACGGTATGCCGAGCCTGGCGACGAGCACTCCGATGCAGGTGCCGATGACCGCGCCGGTCAGCAGACACGCCAACACGCCCCCCCACCACGGCCAGCCGTACTTCGTGACGACGAGGCCCATGATGGCCGCTGCGACGCCCGCGGCGTACCCGGCCGACAGGTCGATCTCACCGAGGAGGAGGACGAAGACCAACCCCATGGCGATGACGATGACCGCCGCGCTCTGCTGGATGAGGTTGGCGAAGTTGAAGGCGTTGGTGAAGGTCGACGGCCGAAGGATGGAGAAGAC
>JADGOV010000002.1 GCA_017882785.1 Frankiaceae bacterium | reverse complement strand
CCGGGCGTTCGCGTCGGCGGGCGAGGTTCCACAGGTCCGCGCGGCACCGCAGGACTGCAGAAAGCTGCGCAGCGCCGCTGTGAACCCGGCCGCCTGGCGGCGTCGAGCGCCGCCGCGTCGAGCGCCAGGTCACCCGCGCCGTCGAGCACGGCGGCCTGTAACCGCCGAGGGAGCATCTCGGCGTACTTGGCACCCACGTACAGTGCCGTAGGACTTGCCGAGAGGTAGGTCAGCGTGGTGTCGCCGAGCGCGGCCCGCGGTATGTCGAGGTCGCGAGCCACATCGAGCGTGCCGACGTGTGGCAGCAGGCGAGCAGAACGGGCCCGGCAGCCGGCGACGACACGAGTCACCGCCCGATCCACGTCGGCCCGCTCAGCCGCGGTGCGTGGTGTTGAGGACCAGCGAACCCACGGCGGCCGGTCGCGGGTAGTCCAACGGGACACGGAGCCGGGCACAGGAGAAGCCGCCGCCGCACGGCGTCCAGCGCAACTGCTGGGTGTAGTACGGCGCGAGCGGGGAGGTGGTGGCCGGGATCGAGGCGGTCGAGGCCGTCCTCGCCGAAGCGCGCACGGTCGGGCTGCCGTTCCCCGAACAGGACACGACGAGCGACAATGCGACCAGACCCGTGATGAGGCTGGGAAGGCCCTGCGCCCCGACGCAGCAACCGCGTCAGGTCGCCTCCGGCTCGGCAACGGAGTCCCCCACCGACGCGGCCCTGCGGCGACGACGCGGCCGCCGGGATTCACAGGCGCCGGCTCTCGGGCACGAAACGCGCTGGCCGGAGGCCAATCGAACCTGAACGGTGCCGGCCGGCACGGTGTAACCCACGACGGTGCCGTCACCGTCGGGCGTGCTTACTTCAGCCCCGACCTGGGGAACGGCCGCCTTGAATTCCCGGTAGAGGGGGTGTTCGTAGCGCAGGCAGCACAACAGCTTTCCGCATGCCCCGGAGATCTTCAGGGGGTTGAGCGGCAGGTCCTGATCCTTCGCCATCCGCAACGACACTGGCTCGAAGTCAGGGAGGAAGGTCGCGCAGCACAGGTCGCGCCCGCAGGGACCAATGCCACCCTGCACCTTCGCCTGGTCGCGGGCCGACAGTTGGCGCAGCTCCACCCGGGCCGACAACGCGCGCACGAGCTCGCGCACCAGGTCCCGGAAATCGACCCGTACCGGCGCCGAGAAATACACCGTGAAACGCTGTCGGTCACCGCTGTCGACATAGTCGATGGCGACCACCTTCATCGCCAGCCCGTGCCGGCGCACGGCGTTGCGTACGACCCGGGTGGCCTCGAGTCGACGGCGTCGGTGCTGAGCGTCCCGGGCGAGGTCGGTTTCACCGGCGATGCCGCCAATACACGGCAGGCACCCGATCTCCTCCGACACGGTCTGCGGGGCCCACACGCATTCCGCGACTTCCGGCCCGTCCTCAGTGGGAACCAGCACCTTCTCGCCCACCCGCGGCCGGTACGGACCCGGATCCAGGTAGTACAGCCGGCCGTAGCGGGTGAAGCGCACTGCGCATACGCTCCCCATGGGTGCACCGTACGCCGGACTTTCTTGCCGTACCCGCCCGGGGTACACTTCTCAGCCCGTCTGCACGGTGAGAGCCATGGCCTCCAGGGCCAGCTGCGGGGCGACGTTGCCCGCGATCGCCTCCCGAGCGGCGAAGACGGCCTCCATCCGGCGCAGCGTGACGGCCGGGTCAGTACCGGCGCGGGCGAGGCGGGCTACCTCCTGGGCCATGTCGGCGTGCACCGGCTCTACCTCGGCGCCGAGTTGCCGGATCAATACGTCGCGATACAGCGTGGCCAGGTCAAGCAGCGCCCTGTCGAGTGCGTCACGGCGGGTGCGGGTGCCGCGGGACTTCTGCCGGGCCTCGAGATCCCGCAGGGCGCCCGCGGTGCCGCGGGGCAGCCGCCGACCAGGCGAGGCCTCCCCGAGCGCGAGCCGCATGGCCGCCGTCTCAGTTGCGTCCACCTCGCCTGTCGCCGCCGACGCTTCCTCCTTTGCCGCCTTGTCGAGGTCCTCGGCCGCACCGATCGCTCCCGGCACGGTGCCGAACGCGGTGGCCGTGAGCAGCACGTCACGGCGGCGCCGGCGGGCCTCGGCGTCCTGCGCGAGGTGGCGGGCCCGACCGACGTGACCTTGGGCGGCCCGCGCGGCGAACGCGGCCATCGCCGGGTCGATCCCGTCGCGACGGATGAGCACCGATGCCACATCGGCGGCAGTGGGGATGCCAAGGGGGACCAGCCGACAACGGGAGCGGACGGTCGCCGGCAGATCCTCCGTCGCGGGGACACACATCAGCCACACCGTCCGCGGCGGGGGTTCCTCGAGCATCTTCAGCAGCACGTTGGCGGCGCCTTCGGTGAGTCGGTCGGCATCCTCGAGGAGCACGACCCGCCAGCGTCCCCGCAGGGCCCTACCACCGGCCCGGGCGACGAGTTCCCGTGCCTCCCGGACCCCGATCGACAACCCCTCCGGCCGGACGATCTCGATATCTCCATGGGTACCGGCCAGGGCCGTGCGGCAGTCCGCACACTGCCCGCAGCCGCCGCTGGCGCACTGCAACGCGGCAGCGAACGCCCGGGCCGCGACCGAGCGCCCAGAGCCGGGCGGCCCGGTGAACAGCCAAGCATGTGTCATGCCCGGCGACGGCTCGCCGCGCACTGCCGCAGCGGCCGCGGCTGCCGCGGCTGCCAACTGGTCCACCGCCGCCTGCTGGCCGACCACACCGTCGAAGACGGCGCCCACTCCGGCGCTCACTCCGACACTGCCAGCGAACGCTGATCGGTCGGCGCCTCGATGCGCGGCAGCAGCGGCGCCAGCCGGGTCAAGATCAGCGCGGTGATCTCAGCTGGCGGCAGGGCCGCATCCATGACGAGGTAGCGGCCCGGGTCGCGGGCCGCGAGCCGACGAAAGCACCGGCACACCCGGTCGTGGAACTGTGCCGGCTCGGACTCCAACCGGTCCGGCGTCGGCGATTCCGCCCGCCGCAAGCCCACTTCGGGACGGACATCGAGCAGCACGGTCAGGTGCGGAACGAGATTCTCCGTCGCGAACGCGCAGAGCCGCTCCAGCTCGGCGACGCTGAGAAGTCGCCCAGCACCCTGATAGGCCAGCGAAGAGTCCACATAACGATCAGTGATCACGATCGCCCCATGGGTCAGCGCGGGGCGGATCACCCGGGCGACGTGATCGGCGCGGTCCGCGGCGTAGAGCAGCGCCTCGGCTCGCGGTCCCAGGCCGGCGCTCTGCGGATCGAGCAGCAGGGTACGCAGCCGTAGGCCAGTCGCCGTGGCACCGGGTTCGCGGGTCACCACCACCTGGTACCCCTGGGCCCGCAAAGCGATGGCGAGCCGCTCGGCCTGAGTCGTCTTACCCGCCCCGTCACCTCCTTCCAGGGCGATGAAGCACCCGGGACAGTCCAGCGCATGGCCCGAACGGGCTCGGCCGCGCAACGCAGAGTACAAGTCAGACCGCAGCGGAACGCCGCGGCGATCGTCCATCTGCCGGTAGGAGGCGGCGCCCACGACCATGGCCACGATTCCGCCACAGAGCAGCACCAGCGTCACCCCGTCCAGGCGGATGCCGACGTTGAGCCAGCGCACCCGGTGCTTGCCGATCAGCCCGGCGATCACCGGCGCCGCCGCCAGCACGAGCAGCAACACGACCCGCATCATCGTGTAGAGAAAGGAGAATGTACGTCCGCGCAGCTCGTCTGCGACGTGCTTGCCGACCAGGGTGTAGCCGACCACCCAGGCGACACCGGCGAAGGCCCCCACACCCAGGGAGGTGCCTACGGCGATGAGCAGATTCGGCGACAAGGCCGTCGCCACCAACGACGCTCCAGCGCCGAAGATCGCACAGCCCAGCAGCCGCCGGCGGGAGAAGTCGGTGAACAGCCGCGGGCCGAGGAACATCCCGCCGGCGAGACCGACGAACAGGGTCCCGAAGATGACGCCATAGCCGGCGTTGCCACCGCGCAGTTCCAGGACGAAGACCCGCCCGAGCGCGATCACCGATCCCGCTGCGGCGAACCCGCCCACCATGCCGATGATCAGCCCGCGGAGCAGTCTGTCCCGCCCGACGAAACGCCAGCCTTCGGCGATGTCGCTGAGCAGCGACGGGCTCCCGGGAGTGCCGACCTTGGCGCCACGGCGGCCGCCGACCTGCCGCAACCCGAAGATCGTCACGGCGGAGAAGAGGAACGTCGCCGCGTCGAAGTACAGCGCCAGGTCGTTGGGGTTGGTCTTGAAGAACGGGATCGCGGCCGCCAGGACGGAGTTGAACAACGCCAGCAGGGCGAAGAGGGCTGCCGCGAACGGGGCTGACCCATACGTGGTAAGCAGGCTGAGCTGGTTCGCGCTCTCCAGCCGCTCAGTGGGCACGAGGTTGGGGACCGACGCCTCCTTCGCCGGGATCCAGAACAGACTGGCCGACTCGATGAGGAAGGACGCTACGAGCAGCCACGGCAGGGATCGCACGATGGGAATGGACAGGAACAGCCCGAAGCGCAACAGATCGCAGCACACCATCGTCCGTCGCCGGTCCCACCGATCGGCCAACGCGCCGGCGATCGGGCCAAGCAGCAGGGCCGGCACCAACCGAATGAACAGCACCCCGCCCACCGCGTACGCCGTGGCCGAATACCCCTTGACCAGCTCGGTTGCCAGCGAGGAGGTGGCCAACAGGCCGAGCCAGTCGCCGAGACTGGACAGCGACAGCGCCACCCACAGACGACGGAACCCGACGTGGCGCAACAACCCGCGTACGTCGTGCAGGTCGGTCCCGCCTCCGGCGGCCTCCGCGCTGGACTCCGCGCTGGCATCCCCAGCCGGCGTCCCCGGCAGCCCTGACCCGGCCCGGGCGGGGTCAGGCGGCGGTACGGGGGAGGTCGAGATGGCAAACTCCGGGCTGGACGCTGTACCGAAGCCCGCCGGCCGGTGGGCTTAGGCGACTGTAACGTCCGATTAGCGCTTGCCGGCAGCCCGGCGCGGCGTCGTGGAGCGCGTCGTCCGGGACGCCCGCTTCGCCTTCGGCGGTGCGAGGGCGTCCCGCTCTCGGCGGGCGGCCATCAGTTCGGCGGCCCGCTGCGTCGTCAGGTCCTCGATGCTGTCGCCCTTGTGCAGGCTCGCGTTGGTCACGCCGTCGGTGACGTACGGGCCGAAGCGGCCCTCCTTGACCACCATCGGCGTCCCGCTGATCGGGTCTGGACCCAGCTCCTTCAGTGGCGGCGCGGCCGCCGCCCGGGCGCCTCGACGCTGCTTCGGCTGGGCGAAAAGTGCCAACGCGTCATCGAGGGTGACTGTGAGCAGCTGCTCTTCGCCCTCCAGCGACCGCGAGTCACTGCCCTTCCTGACGTACGGCCCGTACCGGCCGTTCTGGGCCGTCACCTCCTCCCCGTCCGGCGCGGCGCCGAGCCCGCGCGGCAAGGTCAGCAGCTGGACCGCATCGTCGAGGGTGACCGTGTCCAGTGCCATCGAGGCGAACAGTGACGCCGTCCGCGGCTTGTCCTTGACGATCTCGTTGCTGCCCTCCTTGCCGACGGGCACCGTCGTGACGTAGGGGCCGAACCGGCCGGCCTTCGCCGCGATCTGCTCCCCGGTGTCGGGATGCGTGCCCAGCACCCGCTCCCCACTGGGGGCATTGAGCAGCTCCTCCGCCTTTGCCACGGTCAGCTCATCGGGCGCCAGGTCCTCCGGGACGCTCGCCTTCTCCTCCCCACGCTGGACGTACGGGCCGTACCGGCCAACCCGGACTACGATCTCCCCGGCCTCGTTGCCGCCGATGGAGATCGAGTTGATCTCACGAGCGTCGATGTCGCCGAGCCGTTCGGCGACCATCTTCTTCAGTCCGCCGGCCTTCGCGACGCCACCCTCCCGGCCCTGGTCGCTGCCGAAGTAAAACCGGGTCAGCCACTCCGTGGACTGCCGGTCCCCATCGGCGATGGCGTCGAGGTCGTCCTCCATGGACGCGGTGAAGGCGTAGTCGACCAGCCGGCCGAAGTGCTGCTCAAGTAGTGCCACGACGGCGAAGGCGACGAAGGACGGCACCAGCGCGCCACCGCGCTTGAGCACGTACCCGCGATCCTGGATGGTTGACAGGATCGAGGCGTACGTGGAGGGCCGGCCGACGCCCAGCTCCTCCAGCCGCTTGATGAGCGTCGCCTCGGTGAAACGCGGGGGCGGGGTGGTGCGGTGGCCCTGCGGCTCCAGCCGCTCCGCAGAGAGCGGGTCGCCCGCAGTGACCACGGGTAGCCGTCGCTCGCGGTCCTCCAGGTCCGCCTCCGGGTCGTCGCGGCCCTCCACGTAGGCACGCAGGAAGCCCGGGAAGGTGATCGTCTTGCCAGTGGCAGCGAAGACCACGTCCTCGCGGTCAGTGCTGGTGGCACCGATCTCCACCCGTACCGACTGCCCGCGGGCGTCGGCCATCTGCGAGGCGACCGTGCGTTGCCAGATCAGTTCGTACAGCCGACGCTCGTCGGTGTCGAGTTCCGCGGCCACCTGCCCGGGGGTGCGGAAGACATCACCGGAGGGACGGATCGCCTCGTGCGCCTCTTGGGCGTTCTTCACCTTCCGCTCGTAGCGGCGCGGATGCTCCGGGACGTAATCCGGGCCGTAGAGCTGTTGGGCCTGCTCACGGGCTGCGCGCAGGGCGGTCTCGGACAGCGTGGTCGAGTCGGTGCGCATGTAAGTGATGTAGCCGCGTTCATAGAGGCGCTGGGCCACCCGCATGGCGTGCTGGCTGGAGAACCGCAGCTTGCGGCTGGCCTCCTGCTGCAGCGTGCTGGTGATGAACGGCGCGTACGGCGACCGCCGGTAGGGCTTCTCCTCCACTCCGGCGACGCGAAAGGAGGCTCCGTCCAGCCGCTGGACAAGAGCCCGCGCGTCGGCCTCGACGAGGTGCCGAACGGTCACGCTCTTCAGCGAGCCGTCCTCGGCGAAGTCCCGGCCGGTCGCCAGGCGGCGACCGTCGATGCTGACCAGTGTGGCGTCGAACCGCGGCGGGTTGGTGGCATCCCCGGGTCGACCGGTGCCAAAGGTGCCGGCCACATCCCAGTAGGACGCAGCCACGAAGCGCATCCGGTCACGCTCCCGCTCCACCAGGATCCGGGTGGCCACGGATTGCACGCGACCCGCGGACAGCCGCGGCATGACCTTCTTCCACAGGACCGGTGACACTTCGTAGCCGTAGAGCCGGTCGAGCAGGCGTCGGGTCTCCTGTGCGTCGACGAGGTTGTCATCGATGTCCCGCGGGCTGGCGATGGCCTCCCGGATGGCCTGCGGGGTGATCTCGTGGAACACCATCCGCCGCACCGGGACTCTGGGTTTGAGCACCTTCAGCAGGTGCCAGGCGATCGCCTCGCCTTCCCGGTCCTCATCCGTCGCCAGGTACAGCTCATCGGCGTCCTTCAGCGCCGCTTTGAGCTTGGCCACCTGCGCCTTCTTGGCCGGCGGCACGATGTAGAGGGGCGCGAAGCCGTGGTCGACGTCGATGCCGAGCCTGGCCCAGGGCTCCTTCTTCTGCGCCGCCGGGATCTCGGCGGCGCCGTTCGGCAGGTCGCGGATGTGACCGATGCTCGACTCGACGACGTAGCCGCGGCCGAGGTAGCCGGCGATCGTGCGCGCCTTCGCCGGTGACTCGACGATGACGAGTCGCCGCTGGTCGCCGTCTGCTACGGCGCTGGCCTTCGACGCGGACACGTTGCTTCCCTTCCCTTGTGGCCCTTCCCTGGGCCCTCTTCTTGGCCCCTAACCTCGCCGCTCGCCGGCGTCCTACTGTGCCGGCGAGCTGGCCTGACGTTGCGCACCCGGCCACTCCGCGACCGCGGCGCCGTCGGGCGCTGGACCGATCAACTCGGCCAGCCGACGGAGTCGACGGGCACCGACGATGCGGTACGCCGGAGATTCCAGCCGGGATGCCTCGCGGCCATGTGCCGACTGCGTGCCGCCACCGCTTCGGGCTCGGACCAGGGTCCCGGGAATACCAGCGGCGGCAAGCGCTCCACCGACCCGCGACCAGGACACCTCATCGTTGCCGAGGAGGAGAACGTAACCGACGGCGGCGGCATGCCCGGCCGCTAGGCACCACCACCGTAGCCGAGGTCCGTCCAGCGCCAGCCCGGGTGGTGCCGTGGTCAGCGCCCCGCTGGTCCAGCGCTCCGCGAGGGGCGTCAACTCCTGCGCGAACGGCGTCCGCAGGCACAGCCCGAGGTCGTCGCTGATCGTCTCACCGGCCAGTCCGAGTTCGGCGAGGCCGGCGAGCAGGGCCGTCACCCGCCACGGATCCGGCCGCGGCAGCACCAGGGACAGCCGGGACGCACCCTCGCGCCGCGCCATCCGTCCCGGCCCGGCGAGCAGGCCCTCGAGGTCGGCGTACGCCGGAGGGCGGACGCCGACCGAGAAGAGCGACAGCTGCGCCGGCATCAGCGAACGGTAACCCGTCGAGCGACCTTCCCCGGCCGCAGGCGCCAAGTTCGGTCCCGACAAAATCCGGACAGCCGGCCCCGATATGCGACCAACGCGCAGGCAATGGACAGGTCCGGCACAGGTTCACCTGGCTACGAACCGGAGCCGCCTCCCGATGGGAAGCGGGCCCGGTCGCAGTGACAGGCGGCTGTTCGACCGTACCTAGACCCGTATCGCGGGCTGGCCGGCCTCCTCGGCTACCGCCGTCGGACCGAACTCCACGGCCCGACGCTTGGAGATCACGACCGCGGTCACGATGGTGCCCAGGGCGATCACCCCGATCAACACCCGGACGAAGGCGCTCTCGTGTGAGCCGTGCACGCCGTACTTGACCACGCTGGGGGCGATCAGCAAGGACACCAGGTTCATGACCTTGATCAGCGGGTTCAGGGCGGGGCCGGCGGTGTCCTTGAACGGGTCACCGACCGTATCCCCGACAACCGTAGCGGCGTGTGCCTCGGAGCCCTTGCCGCCGTAGTTGCCGTCCTCGACGAGCTTCTTGGCGTTGTCCCAGGCGCCGCCGGAGTTGGCGAAGAAGACCGCCATCAGCACGCCCGCAGCGATCGACCCGGCCAGGAAGGCCCCGAGCGGCGCGTACCCGAGGAAGAAGCCGACAGCGATCGGGGCCAGCACAGCGAGCAGGCCAGGTGTGGCCAGCTCGCGCAGCGAGTCCTTCGTGCAGATGTCGACCACGCGCGCGTAGTCCGGGCGCACCGAGAAGTCCATGATGCCGGGGTTGTCGCGGAACTGGGCGCGGACCTCGAAGACCACTCGCCCGGCGGCCCGGTTCACCGCGTTGATAGCCAGGCCGGAGAAGAAGAAGACCACAGACGCGCCAATGATCAGCCCGAACAGCAGGTTGGGGTGGTCGATGGACAGCGCGAAGTCAACAACGCCGGCGCCCCGTACGGACGTGGCGAACGACCCGAACAGCGCAGTCGCCGCGAGCACGGCCGTTGCGATCGCGATGCCCTTGGTGATCGCCTTCGTGGTGTTGCCGACCGCGTCCAGGGACGTCAGGACCACCGCACCGGCCGGGTTGATGTCACCGGACATCTCGGCGATGCCCTGGGCATTGTCACTGATCGGACCGAAGGTGTCCATGGCGACGATGACGCCGACCGTGGTGAGCAGACCCGTACCGGCCAGCGCCACGCAGAACAGGGCCAACACGACCACACCATGTCCGAGCAGGAAGGCCAGGTAGACCGCGCCGCCGACGAGCAGCGCCGAGTACACCGCCGACTCCAGGCCCACCGATACGCCGCCGAGGATGACAGTCGCTGCCCCGGTCAGCGAGGAGCGGCCGATGTCCTGCACAGGTTTGCGATTGGTCTCGGTGAAGTAGCCGGTCAAGACCTGGATGGCGCTGGCCAGCAGCAGCCCGATCACCACCGCACCGAGGGCGACCAGGCGCGGACTGCCAGACACGTCAGCCACCGGCATACCCGGGAAGTCGGAGAACGAGGACGGCAGATACAGGTAGGCCGCTATGGCGACCAGCACGGCGGAGACCACCGCCGAGATGAAGAAGCCACGGTTGATCGCGGCCATCGCGTTGCGGTCACCCGAACGCAGGTTGGTGACGAGGATGCCGAGCAGGGCCGTCACGACGCCGAGCATCGGCACGATGAGCGGGAAGACCAGACCCTTCTCGCCGAGGGCCGTCTGGCCGAGGATCAGCGCTGCGACCAACATGACGGCGTAGGACTCGAACAGGTCCGCGGCCATGCCGGCGCAGTCGCCGACGTTGTCCCCCACGTTGTCCGCGATCGTCGCCGCATTACGCGGGTCGTCCTCGGGTATGCCCTGCTCGACCTTGCCGACCAGGTCGGCGCCGACGTCGGCCGCCTTGGTGAAGATGCCGCCGCCGACTCGCATGAACATCGCGAGCAGCGCGCCACCGAAACCGAAGCCTTCGAGCACCTGCGGGGCATGGTTGTTGAACAGGATCAGCTCGACCGACGCGCCGAGCAGACCCAGCCCGACGGTGAGCATGCCCACCACGCCACCGGCACGGAAGGCGATGCGCACTGCCCGCTTCGCCCCGGCGTCGTTCGCCGCGGCGGCGACGCGGACGTTGGCTCGAGTGGACAGCGTCATGCCGGCAAAGCCGACGAACGCCGAGAAGAGTCCACCGATCAGGAAGAAGATGGAGCGACCGATGCGGACCCCGGCGGTGTCCGCCGGCAACAACAACAGCAGGAAGAAGACCAGCACCGCGAACAGGGAGAGGGTGCGGAACTGCCGGGCCAGGTACGCCGACGCACCCTCCTGCACCGCCTTGGAGATGTCCTGCATCTTCTGGGTGCCCTGCGGGGCCCGGAGCACTTCCCGAGCGAAGAAGAAGGCGACGCCCAGCGCGAACAGGGCAACCAGAACGATGATCCACACCAGCGTCTTGTCCCCGCCGGAGATGGAGGCGAGCCGGCCGCCCTCCGCCACGAAGTTACTGCTGGACATCCTTGTCCTCCTCGAACGAGCGCGACTCAGGGTCCGTCAACGGCGTGCGCAGCGCCGGCACCGCCAACTCCACGCCTGCCGCGAGGCGTCCCCATCCGTGAGAGAAAACCGGGGGTAGACGGGCGAACGGGGCACATTGTATGCGATCACGGGTGCCTTACTGGCACGGGGTCACGGCTCGGCGCGGCTGGGGAGCGACGTGGCGACGAGCGGCCAGGACATCGTCACCCGCGTGCCGATTCCGGCCGGTTCGGCGCTGATCTCGACGTCATCCACGAGGCCCCGGATGACTGCCAGGCCGAACCCCTCGTGGAGGAACCCCCCGGCCGTGTCAGTCACCGGCCCGGCGTCCCAGGACACGTTGCTCCGTGCCCGAGCCGGGTGGCGGCGGGAGGACCCACCGACCTCCTGCATGACCTCCTGCATGACATCGAGTTCCCACGCGCCCTCTGGCGCTGCGTCGATGACTGTGACGGTGAGCCGCCTGGACTCGGCGACGATCTCCATCCGCACCTGCTCGGTGGGGACAAGTCGACGGTGCAGGTGGACCGCTCGCAGGCAGGCTTCTCCGACGGCGAAACGCACCTCGTCGAGTTCGGACTCCGCCACACCCGACCGGCGCGCCACAGCGCTGGCCACCAGCCTTGCGGTCCGTACGTGGGCCGGCAGGGCGCTGAAGCTGACCTCGACGACGGCCATCCTGGGCACCGCCTCAGGTGGCGGCGACGGCCTCGGCGACCGAGGAGTGGATGGGGAAGACCTTGGTCAGGCCGGTGATGCGAAAGATCTTGAGGATGCGCTCCTCGGTGCAGACCAGCTGCAACGTCCCGTCGTGTGCGCGCACCCGCTTCAGGCCGCCCACGAGCACGCCGAGGCCGGTGGAGTCAAGAAAGTCGACGTTCTCCATGTCCACGACGAGGTGGTAGTTGCCGGCGGACACCAGGTCGATCAGCTGTTCGCGCAGTTTGGGTGCGGTGTAGACGTCGATCTCACCGCCCACCACGACGACGGTGCGATCGCCCTCGGTCCGAGTCGAGAGGGACAGGTCCACGCGCTCCTCCAGCCGCGAACATCGGCACCGCGGCCCGGGTAACCGTGTTCTGTATTCGTCGGTGTACTCGTCGGTGACTCGTCTGTACTCCTTGCGTCCGCCGATTCAACCACGGTCGGTTGATGGGGGGATTTCCCCGCGCGGCCGGACGAAACCCAGCCGGCACGCGGCGCGCTCCCGGTGTGAGGACTGCCCAAGTGCCAGACTGGGTCGATTGTGCTTGCCTCAGCTCCGCCGGCGACGTTGCTCGACCGGCTCTGTCTCGACCCGCGCAGAAGGCAGCGGGTGGTGTCGATCGAGCACCTCCCGGCGCGGTCGGCCCAGACGGTGCCCTGGCCGTCGTTCGTGCCGGCGCGACTTCTCGACCGCCTCGCGGCCGGGGGGGTGCCGGCGGCCTGGTCCCACCAGGTGGAGGCGGCGGCCCTGGGGTGGGCCGGTCGCTCGGTGGTGACCGCCACCGGAACCGCCTCCGGCAAGTCGCTGTGCTATCTGCTACCAGCGCTGTCGGCCCTCATGCAGCGTGAGGCCACTGTCTTGTACCTCAGCCCGTCCAAGGCGCTGGGCGCGGACCAACTCGCCGGCATCCGCTCCCTCGGCCTCGCCGGCGTGCAGGCTGCCACCTTCGACGGTGACTCTTCCTACGCCGAGCGAGACTGGGCCCGCGCCTACGCCAACATCGTGCTCACCAACCCGGACATGCTGCATTGCGGCATGCTGCCGGGGCATGCCCGCTGGGCCCGGTTCTGGCGACGCCTGCAGTACGTCGTCATCGACGAGTGCCACCGCTACCGGGGCGTGTTCGGCTCGCACGTGGCCCTGGTGCTGCGCCGGCTACAGCGCATCTGCGAGTTGCACGGGGCCGATCCGGCGTATCTGCTGGCATCCGCGACTGTCGCCTCCCCGGCCGCGTCGGCAACGCGGCTGGTAGGCGCGGAGGTGGCCGAGGTGGTCACCGACGGCTCGCCGCGCGGGGCTATCGACCTGGTGCTCTGGGAGCCCGGTCCGGCCGGGTCCACCGACCCGTCCGGACCCCGTCGGTCGGCAACGGCGGAGGCCGCGGAGTTGCTGGCGGACCTCGTCGCCAGCGGGATACCGTCGTTGGCCTTCATCCGCTCCCGGGCCGGGGCTGAGGGCGTGGCGATCGCCACTCGCCGGCTGCTGGCCGAGACCGCACCCGAACTCGCCGGCAGGGTGGCGGCCTACCGCGCCGGCTACCTGCCGGAGGAGCGGCGGGCGCTGGAGGCCGACCTGCGACAGGGCCGGCTCCTCGGGGTGGCCGCCACCAGCGCGCTGGAGCTCGGCGTCGATCTGCGCGGGCTGGACGCCGTCGTCATGGCCGGCTACCCAGGAACGGTCGCGTCCATGTGGCAGCAGGCCGGACGTGCCGGCCGTCGCGGCGCCGACGCACTGGCGATCCTGGTCGCACGGGACGAACCGCTCGACACCTACTTTCTGCGTCATCCCGAGACGCTGTTCGGCCGGCCGGTAGAGGCCACGGTGCTGGACCCGGACAACCCCTACGTCCTGGCTCCACACCTGGCAGCAGCGGCGCAGGAGCGCCCTCTCAATGATGCGGACCTGAGCCGCTTCGGGCCGTCGGCGCAGGATGTGGTGCATCACCTGATGGTGCGTGGGACCCTGCGGCGTCGCGCGACCGGGTGGTTCTGCACCCGACCCCGACGGGCGGCGTCCCAGGTGGACCTGCGGGGCGGCGGCGGTCCGCCGATATGTGTGGTGGAGGCCGGCACCGGCCGGCTGCTGGGGACCGTCGACGCGGCGAACGCGGACGCGACCGTCCACCGCGGCGCCGTCTACCTCCACCAGGGCGTGACCTACCTCGTCATTGACTACGACGTTGAGGATGGCGTTGCCCTTGTCGAGCCCGCCCAGCCGGATTACTCCACCTGGGCCCGGCGCAGCACGGACATCCGGATCGTCGCCCAGCTTCGGCAGACGCGGGGAGCAAGCGTTACGGTGCAGTTCGGCACTGTGGACGTGACCACCCAGGTGGTCGGGTACCTTCGCCGCCGACTCCCCAGTGGTGAGGTCCTCGGCGAGGAACCACTCGACCTCCCACGCCACTTTCTCCGGACTCGTGCGGTGTGGTGGACCATGCCGCCGACCCTGCTCACCGCGGCCGGTATCGCCAACGGGGCCGTCCCGGGTGCGGCACACGCCGCGGAGCACGCCGCCATCGCCCTGCTGCCGCTGGTCGCGACGTGCGATCGATGGGATCTGGGGGGCATGTCCACCGCCGTGCACCCGGACACCGGGTTTGCGACCATCTTCGTCTATGACGGTGCGCCCGGCGGCGCCGGCTTCGCCGAACGGGGCTTTGCAGCCACCCGCCGATGGCTCACCTCCACCAGGGACGCGATCGCCGGCTGCCGCTGCGAGGAGGGCTGCCCGTCCTGCGTGCACTCACCGAAGTGCGGCAACGGCAACCACCCGCTCGACAAGGCAGCAGCCGTACGGTTGCTCGGTGCGGTGCTGGCCGATCTGCCGGGCACCGAGGTGCCGGCTCCCGCCGCCGCCGGGAAGCTCGTGGTGGCGTCGAACGGGCACTTCGACTAGCTGACTGGCGCAAGGGGTATCTGATCGGAAAGGCTGCAACCCCGGCAACCCGGAAAGGGGTTCTCCATGGTCGTCCTCGGACTGCTGTTGATTCTCGCGGCGGTGGTACTCGGCACCGACATCGTGCTGGAGAACACCCACCACACCGGCGGCACGATCTTCAACCAGACCGTCAGCAGTCTGTCGCTGGGTGGCATCTTCCTCGCTGGCGCGATCACGGCCCTGGTCCTCGCCCTCGGCCTCTGGCTGGTGCTCGGTGGAGCCTCGCGCAACCGTCGGAAGGCGGCAGCACGCAAGTCGACGCTGCGTGAGACCCAGACGCAGAAGGAGACGCTGGCGGAGGAGAACGCCAGGCTGGCTCGGCAGCTGGAGCAAGAGCGCGCGGCCACCGCTTCCGTCTCGCCGTATGACGAGGAGCCCGGCGGCGGTTCGCCGCGACCCCGGTAACCCGTCGGCCGAGTGACGGCTAGCGGCTGACCGACTCGGCTCCTCACGGCTCGCTGTCGGGTGGGGCGCCGCCCAGCGAGACAGGCCCGGCGCGGGCGGAGGCGTGCGCAGCCGGTAGCGCGCCCAAGGGACCTCTCGGCTGCAGATGGACCGAGACATCGACGGTCCACCCCTCGACCCGACAGGTAGCCATCGCAGCGCCGTTGGCCGCAGCCACTCCGGCAGCGGTGGGGCACGCTGCACCGCCGCGCGCTGCCGCGGCGGCGGCGGAGAGGGCGGCCAGATCGGCAGCGGTCTCGGCCCGGTGCCGGACCGCCGTCGCGACACCGGCGAGCGCTGCGGTGCCGGCTGCGGCGAGCACCAGCATGGCGACAACCAGCACGAGGACGGTGCCCGACCCACCCTCCCCGTCTCCCCGGCGCCGCCGCGTCCCGGCGTGAGCCGGTGCGGGTCGCCGGCGGACCCGACGGGGGATCACCGAGCCGCCCCTGAGGTGTCGCTAACGGGCGTCGTTGGACCGGTCGTTGCCTCGTCGGTGACGGTCGCGGACGCGTGCAACGGGAGGCGTCCCAGTCGGCCGACCCAGCCACCGAATACCGGCTGGTAGGCACTCACCTCGGCGGTGACCTCGCCGCCGGAGCGCGAGATGCGTACGGCCGCGCCGGCCGGGGCCAGCCGACGGGCAAGTTGCTGCGCCGCCTCCGCAGAGTCTCCACGCGCCGTCACCCGGGCGGTCTCGCGTGCAGCGTCGAGACAGCGCAACTCGCCCATCACTCCGGCGATCACCCAGAGCATGCCGGCCAGCAGCAGCGCGAGCGCCGGCAGCAGGATGGCTGTCTCCGCCGTCACCATGCCACCGTCCGCCTGGCGCCGCTGGCAGCCCCTCTGATCGCCCAACACCTTTGCCTCACTCACGCGATACTCCTGTCGATGCCGAACCTCGTGCGAATCCAGTGCGAGAACCTGTGCGAAACCCCGAGCCTCCGTGGGCCCGGTCGGCGGCGGAACGCCGTAGGGGACCGGACCGCGTCCTCGACGCTGGATCCGCGGCCGATAGGCGCAGGACGAACCGGCCGCGGACCTCGACGTCAGGCAGCGCCCCTTACAGCCCCAGCACGCTGAAGACCTTGTTGGCGATCGAGCTGAAGATGTGCTCGCCCCAGGTACTGGTAAGCAGCTTGTAGAGCAAGCCGGCGAAGCCGCCCGCCCCACAGACGCCGATGGCGTATTCCGCGGTGCTCATTCCGGCCTCACCCTGACGCACCAGAGCGTGGATCCGAGCCATGTCGTCCTCCTTGTGCTGTCCGGCGAGCCGGCCGGCCGGCGCCCGAAAGGCCCGGGCAGGAGTAGCCTCCGCCGGCCCGACGACGAGGCCAATGCACTTGTCGCCTGCTGTGGAGGGGACCTCACGGCTGCCTCAAGATGTTGTGCGTAACTCAGATCAGCAGTCCGCTGACCAACCCGGCGACGATGGGTACCACGCCGATGAGGAGAAACGCGGGGAGGAAGCAGAGACCGAGGGGGATGACCACGAAGACGCCGATCCGGCGCACCGCGACCTCCTGAGCCCGCCGAGCGCGCTCGCGCTCCTCGGCCGCGAGCTGGGCGAACGCGGGCGCCAACGCGGCCCCGCTGTCACCCACCCGAATGACCGTCTCCACGACCGGTTGCAGCGGCGGCAGTTCCCCCGCGCGACGCCAGGCGACCACCGGAGCGGCGCCGAGGTCGAGGTGACCGGCGACGTCGGCGAGGACTGCGGACAGCGGCCCGCCAACCTCCCCGCCGACCGCGCGCACGGCAGTGCTCAGCGGCGCTCCGGCCCGCAGACAGGACGTGATGAGGTCCAGGGTCAGCGGGACGTCGTCGGCGATCCGTCTCAGGCGAGCGGCTGTCCCGGGATCGGGTAACCGCGCGATCAGCCGCGGCAGGGCTGCCATCGCGGCGAGCGCCAGCACCAGTCCCAGCACACCGCCGACGCTTACCCAGAGTCCAAGGCCGGCCATCCCCCCCAGCACCCGACGTGCAGCGGGTGTGAGCAACAGCGGGGGGGCCTCGGCCCGACACCCCGCCTTGCCGCCGGGCCCTCGGCGACGACCCTGGCCACGGCTGCCACGGAGGGGACGCCGGCGACCCTGACCAGTTCCGTCGACGGGCTGCGACCGTCTTGCGTCCCGTCCGCCCCCGGCGTGGGCCAGCGCTGGCGGGGGCGGCCGCCATCGACGGACCGGACCGGCTCGCTCGCGGACATCACCGACGACGCCGCCGGAGGAGGCCGGGGCAGCCCGGTTCCTCGGCGGCGCCAACCCTTGCAACCGACGGCGAGACTGCGGGCTCGGGACGGCTGCCAGTGTCGCCGCGGCTGCCAACGCAGCCGCCAGAATCGAGCTCACGGGGGCTTCTCCACGCCTCTGATCATCCGATCGGTCCATAGCAGGCCGGTCACCTCGAACAGCATCCCGACGCAAAGGACTCCCGCACCGACAGCGGTGTGCAGCAGAAAATGCAATGGATGGGCGCCCAGCGAGGAGCCGAGTGCGATGCCCACCGCCGGGAGCGCGGCGAGCAGCGTGGCAGTCGCCCGGGACGCGGCCACCTCAACAGCCATTTCGCCATGCCGCCGTTGCGCCGAATGCAGATCGACCGCGAGGGCGTCGGCCACCTCCGCCAGCCCGGCCCCCGTTCGGGCCGACACCCGCCAACAGGCCGCCAGACGCTCCATCGCCGGGACCTCGGTGGCGTGCTGGCGGAGTGCCGTCGAGGGGTCGGCGCCCAACCGCACCGCGCCAGCGGCCGCGCCCAGTGGCCCGGCGATTCCCGGCGGCGCCGTCGCGGCGATGGCGCCCAGCGCCTGAATCGGGTTGCGCCCCGCTCGAAGCTCGGCCGCGAACCCGCTCACGGCGCGGGCGGCCGAGGACACCGCCGCGCTCGTCGCTCGAGCGGTCTGGCGCTGGGCCAGCGCACGGGCGACCAACGCGGCGACCACCGCGGCGAGAGCACCCGCGACGGGGCCGGCCAGCGCCATCCCCCCGGCCGCAGCGATCAGCGCAGCCAACGGCGGTCGAGTCGTGACGGTCCGGGCGACCTGGAGGGCAACGGCACCCCGTGGCGCAGCGGGTCCCTCTCGGCTGGACAGCACGCGCCGCAATCGATCACGGCCGTCGTCGAGGAGAAGCGCGGCCGCACCGAAGGCAGCCGCCGTTGCCACGAGCGCCACCGCCGTCACGGTCGCGGGAACTGGGGTGGATGGGTCCTCGCTGCCTCGATGAGCCCGCAGGCCGCCAGGTCCGCGGCCGGAGCCCCGCGGGCGCCCAACAAGCGGTGCAGCGCTTGGGCGCCGCGGCCCGGGCGCAGGGTGGCGTCGACGACGGTGAGGGCGTCGACAGTGCGGACCAGCCCGTCCGCGCCGGCTTCCAGCAGAACGATCTCCTCGACCCGGCGGAGGCCGTCGGCGCCGCGCCTCAGATGAATGCCCAGGTCGAGGGCGGAAGCGAGCTGACTGTGCAGTGCCGCGCGGGACATCCCCGCGACGGCGCCCAGTGCCTCCAGCCGAGCCGGTACGTCGGCGGCGCTGTTGGCGTGCACGGTGCCGCAACCACCCTCGTGTCCGGTGTTGAGTGCGGAGAGCAGGTCGACCACCTCAGCGCCGCGCACCTCACCCACGACGATGCGGTCCGGCCGCATGCGCAAGGCCTGCCGGACCAGGTCACGCAGCGTCACCTCGCCGGCTCCCTCGGCGTTAGCGCCGCGCGCCTCCAGCCGCACGACGTGCGGGCAGGACGGCCGCAATTCACCGGAGTCCTCGACCAGCAGCACCCGGTCGCCGGAGTCGGTTTCGCCGAGCAGGGCGGACAGCAGCGTCGTCTTGCCGCTGCCCGTGCCGCCACTGATCACGAAGGCCAGATGGGTGTGGACGACAAGCGCCAGCAGTCTGGCCAGGGCGGGTGGGACGGATCCGACCGCTGTCAGTTCGCGCAGACTGAAGACCTGCCGGCGGGGCACCCGCAGCGACAACGTGGTGCCCCGGGGGGAAACCGGGGGCAGCACGGCGTGCAGCCGGACTCCGCCGGGTAGCCGGGCATCGACGAAGGGCTGGGCGTCGTCCAGACGGCGACCGCTTGCGGCGGCCAGGCGTTGGGCGAGCCGACGGAGGCCCTCCTCGCCGGCAAGGCGCAGCCGGGCCCGCTCCAGGCCGGCGCCGCGGTCGACCCACACCTCGTCGGGCGCGTTGACCAGCACGTCGGTGACCTGGGGGTCTCGGAGCAGGCCCTCCAGCGGACCGGCTCCGACAAGCTCGGATTCCAGTCGAGCCAACACAGCGGCAATCTCGTTATCACCGCGCACCCCACCCTCATGGCGCAACGCGGCTGCCACCGCGGCCCGGGTCGGTGGCGCACCCGAGGTGACGAGTCGACTGCGTACCCGGTCGACGAGTTCGGCGTCGCTGAGCACGACTCAGGCGGCTGTGCGGGGGGCGGTCAGGTCCAGTGCTGATACGAACGCGGTACAGAAGGCGGCGAGCGGACCGCGGCCGCGTGCCGCCGGGGCGTCACCTCGTTCCAATGCCGCCGACAAACCGGGCTCGGGCCGCAGGTAGCCGGCGAGCGGGAGTCCGATCGACTCCGCGACCACCCCGGCGTCAAGCCGGCCAGGGGCAGGGCCGCGCACGACCAGCCGAACGTCGGCACAGTGGCCGGCCACGGAGGCCGCGACGCGGGAGGCCGCCGCAGCCGCCCGAACCTCGGCGGGGACGACCAGCAACACCATCGATGCCCGGTCGGCAGCCCGGGCCGCCGCCTCGTCGAACCGTCGAGGCAGGTCCACGACAACCAGGTCCGCGCCGCGCTGGGCCGCGGGTAGCAGCGCCTCCATGGCCGTGGGCGGAATCGACAGCGCGTCTCCCCGATCCCAGGAGAGCACCGTGAGGTCGCCAGTCGTGGGCAGGGCCTCCAGCAGCGCCCGGCTGCTGACCCGACCGCTGGTACCAGCAAGATCGGGCCACCGCAGGCCGCTCGAGGTCTCGCCACCGATCACCAGGTCGATGCCGCCGCCGAGGGGATCGGCGTCCACCACGACCACCCGGCGGCCCTGCCGGGCCGCGGTGACCGAAAGCCCGACCGCCAGCGTCGTCGCGCCGGCGCCGCCGCGGCCACCGACGACTCCGATCACCGGAGCCGACTCGGGTTTGCCTTCCACGAGGTCGGCGAACACCTCTGCCAGCCACTCCTCGGCGTCGGGCAGGAACACGACCTGTCCGGCCCCGAGCCGCACCGCCCGTTCCCAGATGTCGGCGTCGTCGAGGTCGGTGCCGAACAGCACGACATCGGCGCGACGTGGGACGCCGGCCGCCACCAAGGCGCCGGCCGCGTCCTCACCGACCAGCACAGTCGGTGCGAGTGGCCAGAGCTCCCGCGCGGCAGGGGCCTCCGGGTAGACGTCGAGCTCCAACCCGACGGTGGCCGCAATCCGAACCACGTCCTCCAGCAGTGCCGCGTCCCGAGTGACCAGCAGGGGTCGAGCCGAGTTGGGGTGCGCACGAGCAATGGACGTCATGGCGGCGACCTCTCATGATGACGTCCCGATGACGCCGGTCCAGCCACCATGCGCGTCACGGCCGATAGCCGGACGCCGGCCGGTCGCCCGCTGTGGACGAACCCCCAGAAAGCAGGGGTCAGGCTGTGGACAGCGAGCGACCCCCGCCACGGGGGTGGGCGGGGGTCGCTCTGTGTCCGGCTCCGGGGGGGTAGAGCCGGACCGGCGGCGATCGGGGGGGAGGTGATCGCCGCTGGTCAACCTATTCCAGTCCTTCCGGAGGGACAAACACCGACCGGAGAAATATCCGAACGGCGGATTCCCAACCGCAGTCAAGGAGCGTATGAATGAACCACGGGCTGCGCTCATCGCGAGATGGCCGGAGTCCGCACCCGGAGGCGGGCACCCACGTGCGACCGGCCGCGAGAGGCACCGCCGGGAGGTCTCGTCCGCGAGCCCCCGGCGCAAAGGGCGCTTGTTCACCCGCCTGCCGAGTCAGCAACGGCGTCCCGCGCTTGCGGGACGCCGTTTGCACGAGTGGCTGCACGACACGAGTTGCTGCACGAGTCTGCTCACGCTGACCGAAGCAGCGCCTCGCAGATGGCGGTCGCCTCCCGGACACCGGTCTGTAGGGCCTGCGCGCAGTGCACAACCCACTCGATCACGCCGGTAACAGAGCCGCTCCGGTAGCCGTCCGCGACCTGGGTGTAGCGCTCCGCCGACTCCGCGTCCCCAACCTCCGGGACGGTGAGTAACCGGGGATCAAGGCCGCGACAGCGCAGCACCAGCCGACTGGCCGCCCTGGCGACCACTCCCGTTCCACACGGGAAAGGCGCGAGCGCCAGCAGTTCGCCGTGGACCACGGCGGCCTCCACCACAGCCGGCACACCCGCCGGCCCGGTCACCAGCTCCGCCAATCCGGTCAGGCGTGGCCCGGCCACTGCCGGGCGCCCCAGCTCCGCTGCTGGCATCAGGTCCGCCGCGGCCAGGACGTGCAGTCGGGCCAGTGCCTGCAGCGGGGCTCGCTGCCACACCTCGGCGAGCGGCACGAGCTCGGCGGACACCCGCAGCGCACCGAGCACGACACGGCTCGCGTCGTCGGTGGCGGCTCCGGATAGCCCGCGGAGCGCCGCCAGCGAGATGTCCGCCCCGGCCAGTGCGGCGGAGGCACGGGCGCCGCGCAGCGCCGACTCAGCGCTGACCGCGCTCGCCTGCCGCCGCAGCACGCGGTGGGCCAGCAAGGCATCGACCGCCGCCCTGGCCGCCTCGGCTGCCTCGACCACCTCCGGCCGGTCGGCGAGCTCGCGCAACGGATGCGCCGGCTGGTCCATGCCTGGCAGGCTAGCGACCGGCCGGGAATGCATATATCCAGCCCAGTCCCGTCCGCACGGTCAGAATTGTCCGCATCGCATCCTCAACACGGCCGCCATCGTCGGCTGTCCGGCGCAAACCGACCCCGACGATCAGGGTGGATGACCGTCCAGCATGCTGTGTATCGGCGAAGAACGCCGGGTAAGCGATCGCGGGTACGCGATGCTCAGTTCGCGGGTACGCGATGCTCAGTGCGCGAGCCCGGCGCGCGAGACGGAATGAGCGCACACGAGGTCGCACTATGTCGAGGAGGTAGGGCACGTGCCTAGCACCACCGTCGGTGGCACCCCCGTCGAGGAGCAGTCCGTCGGGCAGCTGTTCGCCACGGTCAGCCGCGATATGTCCGTACTGATCCACAATGAGATCGAACTGGCGAAGACCGAGCTCGCAGTCGATGCCAAGCGGGCCGGCCTCGGCGCCGGCTTTCTCGGTGGCGCCGGCTTTCTGGCCTTGCTGGCGACGCTGTTCCTCTCCGTCGCCCTGGCCTACGGGATCTTCGGGTTGGGTCTGCCGTTGGGCGTGGGTTTCCTCATCGTCGGCGTTCTCTACCTGCTCATCGCCGGTGGCCTGGCGTTCGGCGGGGTGAAGAGCATGAAGAAGGTCGGACCCCCCCAACGGACAATCCAGACGGTGCGGGACGACATCGCCTGGGTGAAGAACCCGACAGCGGCGCCCGCGACCACCGACGTCGTCCGCACGAGGCACTAGCGCAGAGCGTCACCTACTCTGCGGGAATGGTCGAGCAGGAGTCGGTCGTCCTGGTCGAGGGGCCCTGGACCCACCGGGAGATTTCCGCGAACGGGGCCCGGTTCCACGCCGCCGAGACCGGGACCGGGCCGCTCGTGCTCCTGTTGCACGGCTTCCCAGAATTCTGGTGGGCCTGGCGCTCCCAGTTGGTGGCGTTGAGCGAGGCGGGATTTCGGGTGGTCGCCCCGGACCTGCGCGGGTACGGCGCCAGCGACAAGCCGCCACGCGGGTATGACCTGCTCACCCTCGCCGAGGACGTCGCCGGCATGGTCCGCGCTCTGGGCGAACGCGAAGCCGTGGTCGTCGGGCACGACTGGGGCGCGCTGCTCGGCTGGACGGTGGCCACTCGTCATCCACAGATCGTGCGCCGGCTCGCTGTGCTCTCCATGCCGCACCCGCTGCGCCTGCGCTCGGCGATCCGGCTGCACCCGGTTCAGCTTCGCGCCAGTGCGTACGCACTGCGTTTCCAGCTCCCCCGCCTCCCCGAGCGGTGGCTCACCCGGCATGACGCGGTCAACGTGGGCCGGCTGATGGCGGCCTGGACCGCCCCGGGCTGGTCGGATGCGGAGGCGAGTCGTCGCTACCGGGACGCGATGGGCATCCCTGGCGTGGCGCATTCCGCGTTGGAGTACTACCGCTGGTTCGTCCGCTCGCTGCCGCGGCCGGACGGAGCGCGCGCGGCCCGACTGCTCGCCGCCGGGGTGCGCTGCCCGACGCTGCAGGTCCACGGCGAGTTGGACGGGTGTATGCCGACGGCCACGGCGATCGGCGGCGGGCGCTACGTCGAGGCACAGTACGACTGGCGGTTGCTCAGCGGAGTCGGCCACTATCCCCACGAGGAGGCACCGGAGCGGATCAACACGCTCCTGCTGAACTGGCTGACCGAGCGCGACCCGGTGCCGCGGGACCGCGACGAGCGGGGTCGCCCGCGCAACGCCCGGGCCCGCGACGCCAGCGGCCGTCCGCTGCCGCGGGGGGTCCCGGGGCGGTCGCCGTCCCCGGAAGCACCGGCGCTGCCCCCTGCGGAGGCCCTGGCGGAGGCGCAGCGGCTGATCGAGGACGGCGAGCCGTTCGCCGCGCACGAGGTCCTGGAGGCGGTGTGGAAGCAGGCGCCGGCCACGCAGCGCGAACTGTGGCGAGGACTAGCCCAGATCGCGGTCGGACTCACCCACGCCCAACGCGGGAACGCGACGGGGGCCATCCGGCTCCTGCGTCGCGGCGCGGACCGCGTGGCAGGGTACGCCGCCCTGTCCCCCGGCCCACCGCAGTACGGCCTGACGATCGACCCTCTCCTCGAGCAGGCGCGATCACTGGCCGACCGGCTGGGTACGCAGGGGTTGAGCGGCCTGAGTCGGGAGGACCTGCGGCTCGCGCTGCGCTGAGGCGGGGGCTGACATGATCAGTCGCACTGCCCGGTACTCACCCGGGTGGTGGTGGCGGACGACGCCCGAGCCGTCGGTTGGACCTCGGCGGCCGTCAACGCGTAGCCGGTGTCCGAACGATCGACGGCGGCGGCGAAGACCACCCCGTACACCCTGCCGGCCGGGGAGAGCAGCGGCCCACCGGAGTTGCCCGGCCGGACCACGGCCCGCAGCGAATAGATCTGCCGGACGACCTGCCGGCGCTGGTAGATGTCGGGGCCGCGGGCCTGCTGCAGGCCGCGTACTCGTGCCGGAACGGGGGTGAACGGTCCGTCCTGCGGATACCCGGCCACGACCGCGCTGGCCCCCCGCTTCGCGGGCCCGTCGAAGCGCAGCCGCGAGCGGCGCAACTCCGGGACGTAGAGCACGGCCACGTCCCGGTCCGGGTCAAAGGCGACCACCCGGGCCCGCAGCGGCGGTCCGCCGGCACTCACTCGCACGGTCGGGGATCCCACCCCGGCCACGACGTGCGCGTTGGTCAGGACGTGCTGCGGGGCGTACACGAAGCCGCTGCCTTCCAGCCGCCGGTCACACGCTTCGGCGTCCCCGGTGATCTTCACCACGCCGCGCCGCGCCGCCAGCAGGGCCGGCGTCGTCAACACCGAGCGGTCCGGCGGCCCCACCTGGGGGCCATTCTCACCGCCGAGGGAACTGAACACCTGCGGAAAGGCGTAGTCATTCAACAACCGGCGGAAGGAGGAGAACCAGACGCGGGCGGAGTCCGGCATGACCCCGTCGACTGCGCCGAGGACCCGTGAGTCGCGAGCCTGCCGACCCAGGCCGACGAGCGAGGAGTGCGCCACCGCGGTGCCGAGGAGCCAGGCGACGAGGAGCACCGAGCAGATGCTGATCGCAGCCCCGGCGGCCGAGTCCACCGTCTGCGCCGGCCGCCAGGTGACCCGCCGGCGCAGCATCACACCCACCGTGGAGGCGAGGAACTGGCCCGCGACGGCTGCCACGAACACCACAATCAGCCCGACGATCGCCGCGTTGCTGCCGGCCCACCGCCGGGCGAGGGAGGGGGCCAGCTTGGCGCCCAGCGCACCGCCGCCGAGAAACCCGGCGAAGGACAGCACGCCGATGAGAAAGCCCTGCCGATACCCGGAGATGCCGAACAACACGCAGGCAGCCAGCAGGAAGACATCCAGCAGGTCGCCGTGCATGGGGATCAGCGTAGGCGCGGCAGCTGTGTCAGCCGGCCGCTGCGCCGGGAGGGGGCTGCGTCCCGGCAGCCAACCGGAGCGCCTCGGGCGGCAACTCCATGGTCCGTTCGGGATCCCACGGCTGCTCGAACCCGCCGAGGACGAGCAGCCGGTCGAGCAGCACGGCGGTAAAACCCCACACCAGCAGGTCATCGAGAGCGAAGGCAGGCCCCACCCAGCCGCTGGGGTGCCGGACCCGGCAGCGGTACGCCGGGTCGACGAGATCGCTGATCGGCACGCGCAGGACCGCGGCCACCTCCCCGGGGTCGCCCGCCGCGACTGCGGACGGCACCCGCCACCAACCGAGCACCGGATAGACCATGAAACCGCTGGGCGGCAGCCACACCGGCGGCAGGATGGCGACGACCTCCACACCGGCCGGATCCAGACCGGTCTCCTCCCCGGCCTCACGCAGGGCCGCAGCGACGGGCCCGTCGTCGTCGGGATCAACGGCGCCACCGGGGAAGGCCGGCTGGCCGGCGTGACTGCGCAGGTGCGCGCTGCGCTCGATGAGCAACACGTCCGGCCCGGCGGGGCCCTCGCCGAAGAGCATGAGAACCGCCGACTCCCGGCCGCCTTCGTCCGGCGCCGGGAGCGGCGGGAGTTCGCCCGGACGAACCGAGCGCGTCGCCTGGACCAGCGGCTCGATCCAGCCCGGCAGGTCGGCCGGCAGGGCAGGTTGTGCGATGGGTCCACCCGGGTGCCGACTCACCACGACCCTCGCGGCGGCCGGGGACTCCCCCGCCTCACAAGGCGACCCCGACCTCGCGGCGGATGACCGCGGCGAGTGCCGGCAACGCCGGCACCGGACCGACGATCCGTGCCGCAATCCGCCCCTCGCGGTCCACCACAAGGGTGATCGGCGGCCCGGTGAAGCCCAGCGACCGGCGCAGCGTGCCCCGACTGTCCAGCACCGAGGGATAGTGCACGCCGAGCGCGCGGGCGGCGCTCAACGCATCGCGCCGGTCGTCGTCGGTGACGACGCCCAACACCTGCAGGCGGCCTCTGGCCAGGGCGTGCAGCGTCTGCAGCACCGGCATCTCCCTCCGGCACGGCTGGCACCACGCCGCCCAGAGGTTGACCAGTGCCGGCCCGGCGAGCCGGGGAAGCGCCACCGGCGGCCCGGCACCGAGGCAGCTCAGGGTCAGCGACGGCAGCCCGTCGCGGGCTGAACGGGACGGCGACCCGGTCGGCCCGCCAGGCGGGCAGGGCGCCAGCGCCGCGGCCGCGACCAAGCCTGCGGTCGGTGTCCCGGAGGTTCCGGCCGTGACCGCGGGCTTCCCGGCCGCCCTTCCGCCGGTCGCGGTTCCGCCGGCCGCGCACCCGGCGGCCGCGAGCACGGCCATCGATGCGGCCGCCAGCCTGCCCCGCATCGGGCCCGTCACGCCGGCACCGACGCCGGCGGGTCAGCCGCGGACTTGACCAGCCGCGCGGCCAGCACCGGGTCGATCGGTCCCAAGCCGTACGCCGGGCAGTCGGAGGCGATCGGGCAGGCACCGCAGGCGGGCCGGCGAGCATGACAGACGCGCCGACCATGAAAGATCAGCTGGTGCGACAGCTGGGTCCACTGCGTCTTCGGGATCAGCGCGGCGATCTGCGCCTCCACCTTGACCGGGTCGATATCGGTGGTCCAGCCCAGCCGCCGGGCGAGGCGCCCGACGTGGGTGTCGACGGTGATCCCCGGTAGGCCGTAGGCGTTGCCCAACACGACATTCGCCGTTTTGCGGCCCACACCGGGCAGCGTGACGAGGTCGACCAGTCGGGCCGGCACGGTGCCGTCGAAGCGCTCGTCGAGGGCCTGCCCCAGGCCGATGAGCCTCGTCGTCTTGGCCCGGAAGAAGCCGGTGGGCCGGATGAGCCCCGCCAGCTCCGTACCGTCGGCGCGCGCGTAGTCGGCTGCCGTGGGGTAGCGGGCGAAGACCGCGGGGGTCACCTCGTTGACCCTCCGGTCGGTGCACTGGGCAGACAGGATGGTGGCGACCACCAGCTCCAACGGCGTGCTGAATGCCAGCTCGCAGCGCGCATCCGGGTAGGCCGCGGCAAGTTTTCGGGCGATGCGACGGGCCCGCCGGGTGCGCGCTAACGGGGTCTCGCTCGGCGCGTGGATCGAGGCGGGCACCTGCCCAATCTACTGTCCACCGGGGCAACCCGGGCGGCGCCGAACGCTCTGCGGACGCCGCGATGCCCACAGATGGCCGGCGGAGGGGCCCGTATCCGCCGGGTGCCGTGCTCAAGGCCGGAGCCAGAGTGCCGAGGCACAGGAGGGACGGTCGAGCGCGGCCGGAGCGTCGGAGAGAGCCCGGAGGACTGCAGCGTGGCAGATCCGCCTGCCAACCCCGGCGTCCCCGAGCAGCCGTCCGGGTTCCGCCGCGAACGGCCCCAGCCGGTCCGTTCCCCCGTCTTCGACCACCTCGCCCTAGACGAGCTTCGCGCCTACCGCAATGAGCTCGCCGACGAGGAGACGCGGGTCTCCTACTGGCGGCGGGTCCTGCAGGCTCGGCTGGACACCATCAGCAGCAGCGGCGGCCGCCACAGCGGCGGCGCCGGCCGACGGGCGCGGCAACGCAACCTGCGCACGGACGACCTCGACGGCGGCCGGAATGCGCTCCTCCAGGTCGTGCCGGCAGCCGGCCTGCCGCCGCTACCCGGACTCGAGGAGCTGTGGCGGCTGGACACGCCGGAAGACGACCCGCTGGCGGAGAGTGCCCTGACGGAGTTGCTGGGCCGGCTGGAGGCCGCCGAGGAGCAGCTGTCCGCCTACCGCCACTCGTTGCACGCGCGCATCGATGGGGCGACCGCGGAGCTCATCGCGCGCTACCGCGAGCAGCCGGCACTCGCCATCCGTGCCCTGCCGCTGAACCCGCCGACGCGCCCCCGCACGACCGGGTACTAGGGGGGACACATGGGCGGACAAATGGGAGGGACCCGCTGGTGTACGGAAACGACTCGTCGGGGATGCTAGCTGTCGCTATGTTCGCCTTTCTGCTGCTTCTCTTCCCCCTGACCCTGCTGGCACTGCCGCTGCTCATGGAGCGGGTCGAGCGGTCGCTGCGCGAGCCGGGCACCATCGACCTGGCGATCCCTGACCAGGCGGGGATGACCCCGGGGACGGTCCCCACACAGGCGGCGACGACCCCGGGGGATCTGGAAGGTGTAACCGGCACGGGATACGCTCCCGCCGTCAAGCGTTACTGGGGACGTGGGCGGCTCGCCGCCCTACGCCCGCAGCGGAGCGCCGTGCGCGGCTAGATCTGGCCCGGAGGGCTGATGGAAACGTCGGCAAGCCCATCGGGGCCGTCACCGGACCCCCTCGACGCTGTCCTGCTGTCGGCGCCGCTGTTCGACGGACTGGACCACGAGGCGGCGGCGCACCTGCGGGCGGCGATGACCCGCCGCACCGTCCGCCGCGGGCACGTGGTCTTCGCCGAGGGGCAGAAGGGTGACCGGCTGTTCGTCGTCTTGGCCGGCAAGGTCAAGATCTCGCGTTCGGCGTCGGACGGCCGGGAGAACATCCTGACGCTGCTCGGGCCGGGAGAGCTCTTCGGTGAGCTGTCCTTGTTCGACCCGGGCCCGCGGACCGCGACCGCGGCGGCGCTGACCGAGGCCACGATGGCCGCTCTTGACCACGGCGAGCTCCGCGAATGGCTCCGAGCCCGACCAGAGGTCGCCGAACAGCTGCTAGCGGCGTTGGCCCGCCGACTCCGGCGGACCAACGAGGCGATGGCCGACCTGGTGTTCTCCGACGTACCAGGCCGAGTGGCCAAGGCGCTGCTCGACCTGGCCCAGCGGTTCGGCCAGTCCGCCGAGGGCGGGGGCCTGCGGGTCCAGCACGATCTGACCCAGGAAGAGTTGGCTCAACTCGTCGGGGCGTCGCGCGAGACGGTGAACAAGGCGCTGGCTGACTTCGCCGGCCGTGGCTGGCTCCGCCTGGACGGACGGTCGGTGCTGCTGCTCGACAGCGAACGGCTGTCTCGACGGGCCCGCTGACCCGTAGCTACCGCGTCCGCCGCATTCCGCCCATCCCGGACATACCCGATAGTCCCGACAAAGCGATCAGCGCGGCCTTGGTCGTCTCGACCTCCGTCCGCTGCTGCGCGACCTTGGCGATCTCCAGTGCCTCGTTCAGTGCCTCGCGCGCTCCGCCCGGGTCACCGATGCGAGCGCGTACGGCGGCCAGGACGCGGAGTGTGACCACCCGGGAGCGCACATCTTCCGCCGGCACCGCGAGCGCCCGCTCGATCTCGACGACGGCCTCCTGGACCCGACCGGCGTCGAGCAAGGCGCCGGCATGGTGCGCCAGCGCCTGCCGCCGCGGGAACAGCAGGGTGGGCTCGACATCCGCGTCGACCGCCGTGGCCAGCAACGCCAGCGCGTCGTCAAGCCGGCCCTGCCCCCGCAGCGCCTGCGCGAGAAGGACCTGGACACCCACAACGGCCTGCGGCTCGAGTTCGAGGCCCTCCAGGTAGGTCAAGGCGTCCCGGGCGACGCGCTCCGCGGAGATCGGGTCCCCCTTGTCCAGATAGCAGTAGCCGAGGATGGCGTGCGCCAAGGCACCGGTCACCGGATGTGCTCCCGCCGAGCTGAGCGCAACCGCTTCGCGCAGGATGCGGACCGCTCGACGTGGATGACCCGAACAGCGCACCGCAACGCCGAGCGCGATGATCGCCATGGTCTGGCCCCAGGTGTCATGCAACTCGGCGAAGCGGTCCCGGGCCACAATGGCATCCTGCAGCGCGTCGTCCGTGTCGCCCAATTCAGCTGCTGCGTGCGCACTGATCGTCAAGCAGGCGGCCACGCCCCACCGTTCGCCGACAGCCTCGGCGACGGGCACGAGGCCGCTGGCCAACTCCCGCGCCTCCGCCAACCGGCCGGCCAGGAGGCGGACAAACGCCTCCGTGCCCGCGCACCAGGACAGGCCACCGCTGTCCTCCAGCGCCGCGAACACCTCACCCGCCTGCGCCAACGCGGCGGCGGCGGCCGCGTACCGGCCACGGGTGGTCGCCGTCCAGGCCAGGTGCTGCAGGGCCCAGCCGGCCCCACGACGGTCACCGACGCGCTCGGCCAACTGCAGACCATCCCGGAAGCAGGCATCGGCCTCGAGCAGTCGGCCCGCGGAGTAGTTCAGGAGCCCCAGGTGACGCAGCGCCTCAGCCATCACCTGGTCCGTACCGCTATCGCCCGCGTCGGCCAGCGCGGACACGAACGCCTGGCGGGCAGCATCCACCTCCCCGCGCCGCCGGCGCAGATCCCCGAGGACGACCAACGCGGCGGCCCTGATCGCCGGATCGGTGGCGACCAGCGCCGGCTGCAGGGTCTCCTCCACGCCCGAGCTGTGGTGGCGACGCACCCGGACAGCGCATCGCGAGACGACCAGCCGCAGCCCGTCCCGGGGCGACAACGCCTGGCCGCCGGCGTCGGCCGCCCGCGAGAAGAAACCGTCGGCAGCGCGGTCGTCGTCACGCGCGAGGGCGAAATCACCGAGCCGGCCGAGCGCCGCGGCGCCGACCAGGCGCGCCTGCCAGGCGAGATCGTCCTCCGGGAGGCCCATCTCGGCAGCCAGGGCCAGCGCCCGCTCGGCATGGCCGGCGACGACGGCATCCACCTCGCCCGGCGTCCCCGGCATCTCGGTCCGCGCCCAGGCGGCGACGGCGGCGTGCCGGCGAGCCCGCTCGCCCTTCGACATCCGCTCGTACGCTACGTCCCTGGTGAGCCGGTGGGTGAAGGCGTACCCGGCACCGCCGGACAGGTCCGTCGGCGCGACGACCAGCCCACGCTCGATGAGGGCGTTCAGCGCCGAGGCCAGCGGCGGCCCGTCCGAACCGTGCATGGCGGCGAGTGCGCTGCGCGAGAACGTGGTGCCGATAACGGCCGCTTCGCCGAGCACGGCGCGGACGTCGGGGTCCAGGTCATCGATCCGGGCGGCCAGCACGGACTGCACCCCGGCCGGCAGCACGTCGGCCGGCAGTGGGCCCTCGAGCTGCCACGCCCCCTCGGTCCGGACCAGCAGCCGCCGGTCGACCAGCCAGTGCAGCAGCGCCTCGAGGAAGAACGGGTTGCCCTGCGCCCGGGACAGCAGCAGCTGACGGGCATCCTCGGCCAGCGTCGCCCCGCCGAGGTAGGCGCCGAGCAGCTGCTCGCTGCTGCCCTCGGCCAGGGGTTCCAGAATCAGCACGTCGGGGGCAGGAAGCCTTCGCCACCAATCGGCGATCACCCCTGAGCGGGGGTCGCGCTGAGCGCTGCGGAGGGCGCCGAGGAGGAGCACGGGGCCGGATAGCCGGGACATGACGGCGCCGACAGTGGCCTGTAGTTCCGGGCTCCCCCACTGCAGGTCGTCGAGCACGAGCAGCAAGGGTCCACTACGCGCCAAGCCGTCCATCAACGCGGCCACACCCTCGAGCAGTGGGTCGTCCAGGCCGGCGGTGCCGCCCGGGGTGACGGTGTCCCGCGGCTGTGGTGCCTGGGGCTCGCTGAGCCCCAGCAGGGCAGCCAACGCCTCGGTGACCGCGCTCACCGGCAGTCGATCCGGCAGCCACAGCCGAGCGACGGTGCGGCGCAGCCGGGTCCACGCCACCGCCGGCTCACTTCCCTCGCCAATGCCGGCAGCGGTCCGTACCCAGTCCAGCACGGGCGCCAGATCCCGGCCCTCGCCGTAGGGCGTGCAGCGCCCCCGGAGCACGTGGGTGTCCGGCCGCTCCTCGGTCACCCGGATCAGCTCGGTGATCAGCCGTGTCTTGCCGATGCCGGCATCCCCGGTGACCAACACCGAAGCCGGTTCACCCCGCTCGGCGCACTCGAGCAGCCGGGCGACGAGCGATGCCAGCTCGCCGTCCCGGCCGAGGAATCGGGCCTCATCACCAAGCCCGAGCCGGACCGCCGTCGGCGGCCGCAACGCGACGAGCTCGAAGGCCGACACCGGGGTCCGCTTGCCGCGCAGCCGCAGCGGGCTGAGCGCCCGCCAGGACGCGGCTTCCCGCGTTGCCTCCGCGGTGCGCCGCCCCGCGAAAATGGCTCCGATCCGGGCCGCGTCCGCGAGCCGGGATGCGGTGTTCACGGTGTCTCCGACGACCGTGTACGCCATCGCCGCCTGCACCCCGGCGAGCACCTCGCCGGTGTTCAGCCCGACCCGCAGTCCGAGTCGGCGCCCACCGCCCACTTCGTCCTCGAGAAGGCGACGGACGTCCTGCTGCATGCGGGCGGCCGCCCGGATCGCACGCTCCGGGTCGTCCTCGTGGGCGATCGGCGCGCCGAACACGGCCATGATGCCGTCCCCGGTGAGCTTGTCGACGTGACCACCGAGATCCTCGACGGCGGTGGCCAGCGCGGCCAGCACCCGATCGGTGACCGAACCGACCCGCTCCGGGTCGAGATCCTCAGCCCAGGCGGTGAAGTCGGAGAGGTCCCCGAAAAGGACAGTGACAATCCGCCGCTCCACGGTTGCCTCGGCGGCCTCTACCGACACGTAGAGGCTGGCCCCACAGGCGAAGCAGTAGCGGGCGCGGAAGACCGGCGGGGTGCCGCAGACCGGACACCGCACCGGCATCGGGCGCCGGACCACGCCCGCCGCACCGTCGGTGCGCTGCACTCGTCCCCA
This sequence comes from Frankiaceae bacterium, assembly GCA_017882785.1. Lineage (GTDB taxonomy): Bacteria > Actinomycetota > Actinomycetes > JADGOV01 > JADGOV01 > JADGOV01. Next base: position 38,923 of record JADGOV010000002.1, on the reverse strand, counting down.
CCCCGGCTGCATACTCACCCGTGGGTCTCGCTCAGATAGTCCAGTTGAGCCCGCACTGAGCGCTCGGCAGCCGGCCAGAGCACGTGGTCGACGTCGGCGTACACCCGACGGACGACCTGCGCCACGCTCCGATCACCGGCGTCGAGCGCGGCCCGGATCTGCGCCAAGCGCTCCAGCCGGTGGCTGCGGTAGAACGCGAGTAGCTCCGCCGGGTCCTCCCGGATCGGGCCGTGCCCGGGCAGGAGGCGGTCCGGGGGGGATTGGTCGATCACGACACGCAGGGTGTCCAACGTGCGCAGGTAGTCCACCAGCCGGCCGTCGGGATGCGAGACGACCGTGGTTCCGCGACCCAGCACGGTGTCGCCGGTGAGCAGGTACTCCCGAGCGGCTCCGTCGGGATCCCGGGTGCGGTAGCGAAAGCAGACGCTGTCCGCAGTGTGTCCCGGCGCGTCGACCACCTCCAGCACGCCGGCCAAGGTCTGTCCGTGGCCCGGCAGCGGGGCGCCATGGGCGGGGTGACGCGCCAGAACCGGCGCGCCGGTCAGCTCCGCGAGCATGGCTGCTCCGCCGCTGTGGTCGAGGTGACCGTGGGTCAGCAGGATGGCACTCACCGACGCCACCGCGGCGACCACCGAGAGGTGCTCCGGGTCGATGGGCCCAGGGTCGACGACCAGGGCGCCACCGGGGGCGTCGAGGATGAAGGTGTTGGTTCCGTCCAGGGTCATCGGGCCCGGGTTCGGTGCCCGGACCAGCGTCACACCGGCCGCCAGTTCGACCGGCGAGTTGACTCGACCGATGGTCCCGCCGCCGCTCACGCCGGGTAGCCCGGTTCGCCGGGTAACAGCACGATCGCATCCGCGCCACTCATCACCACTCGCGGCAGCGTGGGGCGGATGTCGCGGGCCTCTGCCGCGGCCAGTACGGCCGCAACGTCCGGGTACCCGGTCAGCTCGGCCAAGGTGAACGCGGTGGGTGGCAGCAGACCGACATCCCCGGCCACGGCCCGATCCAGCGCCTCCCGCGGCGTCAGCCACTCCACCCGGTCGGCTTCGCCGCCGACGTGGCGCGTCCGCTGCCCGGTCGGCAAAGCGGCGATGAAGAACCGCGTGTCGAACCGGCGCGGTTCGATCTCCGGGGTGATCCAGTGCGCCCACGGCCGGAGCAGGTCTGCCCGCAGCACCAACTGCCGTCGGGTGAGGACTGCGTTGAGCGAGCGGGACCGGTCAAGCAGCGCCAGCCGATCGGCCTCCCAGCTGTCGTCGGTCGCGTCGGTGACCACCTCGTTGGCGGATGGCCCGGCCAGCACCACGCCCGACTCCTCGAAGGTTTCCCGGACCGCCGCGCAGACCAGCGCCCGAGCCAACCCTGGCTCGGCGGTGAGGACCCGCGCCCACGCGGTGGCCGGCGGCCCGGCCCAGCACGACTCGGGAAGTGTGAGGTCGCGGGGGTCGACCGAACCGCCGGGGAAGACATGCATGCCCGCGGCAAAGGCCATCGAGCTCACCCGGCGGAGCAGGTAGGCCTGTATGCCGTCCCGCGTGTCCCGCAACAGGACGACGGTCGCGGAATCCCGGGCCGGCACGGCCTCGACGTGGCCGCCGGCGGCGGCGCGCGCCCGGTCGGCGAACTCCGGCGGCAATCGCCGCTCGCCGTACGCGGCATTCCCGCTCATGCCGCGATGGTAGGCCGCCCGACGGCACCGGCACCGGCCCAGGCAGTCGCGGACGGCACCGGGCAGGATGAACGCGCGGCCGCGGCTGACTCGCCGAGGTCACTTCGGGGGCCCTGTTACCAAGGAGGAACGCAGGTGAGCAGTGCAGAGGTGCTGGTCGACGCATTCGGCCGGATCAAGGAGGCGGTGTCTGCCGCCGTCGACGGGCTGACGGCCCAAGAGCTCGCCCACCGAGCGGACCTCGAGGCGAACTCCATCGCGTGGTTGGTGTGGCACCTGGCCCGTATCCAGGACGACCACATCGCCGACGCCGCGCAGGCAGAGCAGGTCTGGACCTCGGCGGGCTGGACCGGCCGCTTCGGGCTGCCGTTCGACCCGACGGCGACGGGGTACGGGCAGACCCCCGAGGAGGTGGCCGCGGTCCGGGTCGACAGCCCGCTGCTGCTCACCGGCTACTACGACGCCGTCCACGCGGTGACTGTCCGCTATGTCGAGCGCCTACGCGATGAGGACCTGTCGCGGGTCGTCGACGAGAGGTGGGATCCCCCCGTCACCCTTGGCGTACGGCTGGTGAGCATCATCGCCGACGACCTCCAGCACGCCGGGCAGGCGGCGTATCTGCGCGGCATCGTGACCCGGGCGGGTGTTCAGGCGGAGAGCAGCTCGGAGACCGTGACGAACTCGTAGTCCTGCCGGCGGGCGGCCTCGATCAACGCGGGCAAGGCGAGGAGGTCCTGCAGCCGACTCCGGTTGCCGGTGTCGTGGGCGAGGATGACCGATCCGGGCGCGAGGTGCGCCGCCACGTAGGCGGCGTTGCCGGCAGCGTCGAAGAGGTCCTCGTGGAACTTCACCGACCAACCGACGACGTCATAGCCGAGCTCGGCCGCCGCCTTGAGGGCGTCGCCGGAGAGATTCCCGTACGGGGGCCGCAGGGTGCGCGGCGGGCGCCCGGTCAGGCGCTCTATCAGGTCGTGGGTGCGCTGCAGTTCCTCCCGTACCCGGGCCGGAGACTCCAGCGGGAGGTTGGCATGCCGCCACGTGTGGTTGCCGAGCTCGTGCCGATCGGCGAGCTCACGGCCCACCAGGTCGGGGTGGGCGACGATCCGTCGGCCGACCAGGTTGAAGGTCGCCCGCACCCGGTAGCGGCGCAGCACCTCGATGACGCCTTCGGTGTAGTCCGGCTGCGGCCCGTCGTCGAAGGTGAGCGCGACCAGCCGTCGGTCGGTGCGGGCCTGCCAGAGCACGCGAGTCTCGCGTAGCCGTGAATCGGGGAAGGTCGGCCCCATCGAGGAGGTGACGGCTACAGATGGCGCCTTCACCGCGGACGCCGGCGCACCCAGGACGAAGTCTGCGCCCGCCGCAGCGAGGACCGCACCGCCGCCGAGTGCTCCCCGGCGCAGGAACACCCGGCGGGTCGAGCGCGGCGTTACGTCACGCGGGGTTGCACCGGACCCTGAGCCGGACCCTGAGCCGGACCCTGAGCCGGACGTCGTGTTGCGCACGCCCTCGCCACCCTCGTCCGTCCCGGTGGCTGCCGGTCGCCGCCGACTGCCGACACCGTACCCGCTCGTGCCCGCCCGGCCCGGGGCGGCGGTAGGACCTTCACCCTCCTGCCCGAAGGAGATCCCGGCTGATCTCCAGCTGACCCCGGTGCTGGGCGAGTTCCGCATAGACGTGCAGCAGCGCGCCACCCTGGGTCCGACCGATGGGCAGAGCGGAGTCCCGGCGCCCGGGCGTACCGCGCGGTGGGGCCGAGGCGTCGAGGCCCGCAAGGTCAACCTGCAGCCGCCGACGCGCCTCCTGGGTCCTTTCGACCAGGTCCGCCACCGCACCCGCGGCCCGGAACTCCGACCCGCGGTCACGGGAGATCACCCGGCCGGCGACGACGTACCCGGCCCAGTAGTCCATGACGCCCAGGCAGTGCGTGAGCACCGCGTAGGGGCTGTTGGCTCCCGGGAGGTCCGGTGCACGGTTCACCAGTTCCTCACCGAGCCCGGTGAGGATGTCCACCATGCCCTCCAGCGCCTCGTCCACGAACCAGAGGTAGTCATCGACGGAGATCACGCCCGTACGATTCCCCTCGATCGTCCCGGCAACCGGCGCCGGCTGGTGTCGTGGTCATCGGTCCTGTTCGAGCTCGGACTTGAGGTCGGCGAGCGCCGACACGTGGCGCTCGGTGTACTTGTCGATCCACCGGTCATGGATGAGCCGGATCGGCACCGGGTTGAGAAGGTGCAACTTCTCCCGCCCCGACCGGCGGGTGAGGACGAGCCCGGCGTCTTCGAGCACCCGCAGATGCTTCATCACCCCGAAGCGCGTCATGTCCACCTCGGCCGCCAGCTCTGTGAGCGTGCGGCCGTCCCGGGCAAAGAGCCGGTCGAGCAGCAGACGACGGGTCGGGTCCGCGAGCGCCTTGAACACGCGGTCGTCGTCCATCAGTCCAACTTAGGTGACCGTATGGTCACACGGCAACCGACGCCACGTGGTCGGTCACTCCACCTCGGCGAGGAGCTCCACCTCGACCGGGGAGTCCAGCGGCAACGCGGTTACTCCGACCGCGCTGCGAGCGTGCTGGCCGGCCGCCCCGAGTACCGCCCCAAGCAGCTCGCTGGCGCCATTGACCACCGTCGGCTGATCGGTGAAGGCCGGAGCACTGGCCACGAAGCCGACGACCTTGACGATGCGGCGCACACCGCGCAGCCCACCGACCTCCGCGGCCACCGCCGCCAGGGCGTTCAACGCACAGATGCGCGCCAGGTCGGCGCCACGCTGCGCGTCGAGGTCCACACCCAGCTTGCCCGTCTCAAGCAGGACACCGTCCACGAACGGCAGCTGCCCGGAGGTCCACACCAGGTTTCCGCTGCGCACGGCAGGCAGATATGCGGCAACCGGTTTGGCCACCGCTGGCAGCTGCAGTCCGAGCTCAGCCAGCCTCTCCTCCGCGGTCAACGCGGGTCACGCCTTCTCACGCTTGAGGTAGGCGACCAGCTGGTCACCACCGCCCGGACCGGGCACGACGGCAACGAGCTCCCAGCCGTCCGCGCCCCAGTTGTCCAGGATCTGCTTGGTCGCGTGCACGAGCAGTGGGACCGTGGCGTACTCCCAGATGGCCATACCGGCAGGCTACCGACCCTTCCGGTCGGTGAGCCAGCCCAGCAAGTCAGCGGCGCGGCCGGCCCTCCTCGACGACCGGCACCGATCCCGCCGGTGTTACGGAGTCCGAACCGGCGGGCGAGCCGGCGGGGGTGAAGGTCGACGCCGGCAGGGCGGCCGGCCCGTCGAAGTCCTCGACCTCCACGTCGGGCAGGTCCTCCACCGGCGGCACGTCGGGTAGGTCAGGCAGAGGCAGGTCGAGGTCCGTCGCCGGTGGCGCGGTCGAGGGCGCACTGCCGGACTGAACGCCGGGGACCGCCCGGTCGAAGAAGCGCAAGATCTCGACCGGGAAGGGCATGACCAGCGTGCTGTTCTTCTCCGCCGCCACGTCGACCACGGTCTGCAGCAGACGCAGCTGCAGCGCGGCCGGGTCGGCGGCCATCGTCTTGGCTGCCTCGGCCAACCTCTTCGACGCCTGGAACTCACCGTCCGCCGCAATCACCCGCGCTCGGCGCTCCCGCTCGGCTTCGGCCTGGCGGGACATGGACCGCTTCATCGACTCGGGCAGCGCCACGTCCTTGATCTCGACACGCTCGATCTTGACGCCCCACGGCCCCTCGGTGGGGTCGTCGATGATGCGCTGCAGTTCGGAGTTGATCCGATCCCGGTCCGACAGCAGCTCGTCCATGTCCGAGCGACCGATCACCGCGCGCAGCGACGTCTGCGCTACCTGGGAAACGGCGAACATATAGTTCTGCACGTTGACCACGGCCTTGACCGGGTCGACCACCCGGAAATACACCACCGCGTCCACCCGGACGCTGACGTTGTCCTTGGTGATGCCGTCCTGGCCGGGGACGCTCATGGTGATGATCTGCATGTTGACCTTCTGCACCCGGTCCACGAACGGGATCACTACCGTCAGACCGGGCGCCCGGCTACCGGTGAGCACCCGACCGAGCCGGAACACCACTGCCCGCTCGTACTGCTGCACGATGCGCACGCCACTGACGATGGCCGCGATGACCAGCAGCACCACGACCACGGCGACGATTTCCACCACCATCACTCAAGTGTGGCAGAGCAGACACCGTGGTCGGCCGTTTCACCACGACCAAGTAGCTATCGTCAGAGGCGATGAGTGACTTCCCCGGCGTACGCCTGCACGTCGTCTCGGGCAAGGGCGGCACCGGTAAGACCACAGTCGCTGCCGCGCTCGCGCTGGCGCTCGCCGGCGGAGGGCGCCGGGTGCTGCTCGCCGAGGTGGAGGGCCGTCAGGGCATCGCCCAGTTGTTCGATTGTCCGCCGCTGGGCTACGACGAACGCGAGGTGGCCGTGGCCCCGCACGGTGGCGACGTGCTCGCCATGGCGGTCGAGCCGGAGCAGGCGCTGCTGGAGTATCTCGACATGTTCTACAAGCTCGGGCGCGCCGGCCGGGCGTTGAAGAAGATGGGCGCCATCGATTTCGCCACCACCATTGCACCCGGGATCGCCGACGTGCTGGTCACCGGCAAGATCAAGGAAGCCGTGATCCGCCGCGAGGGCGGCCGGCCGGCCTATGACGCGGTGGTGATGGACGCCCCGCCCACGGGGCGCATCGCCCGGTTCCTCAACGTCAACAGCGAGGTGGTCGGACTTGCCCGGATGGGCCCGATCCACTCCCAGGCACAGAGCGTCATGACTTTGCTGGCCTCCGCGCACACGGCGGTCCACCTGGTGACCCTGCTGGAGGAGATGCCCGTGCAGGAGACCGTGGACGCCGTCGGCCAACTGACCAAGGCGGGGCTGCCGGTCGGAGCCGTGATCGTCAACATGACCCGGGAGCCGATACTGCCGGCGGACGCTCTGGTGGCGGTTGCCGAGGGTCGACTGGACACGGCGGAGCTGCGCCGCGGACTGCGCGCCGGCGGGCTGCCGAAATCACCCTCGATCGAGGAGGGCTTGGTGGCCGAGGCGGTCGACCACGCGCAACGGGTGGCCCTGGAGGAGACCGAACGCGACGAGCTGGCAAGGGTGGACCGGCCCACCTACGAGTTGCCGCTGCTCGAGGGCGGGGTCGACCTCGGGGGGCTCTACCGCTTGGCCGGGGCGCTGGCCGCTCAGGGCGTCCGGTGAGCGCCAGGGCCGCGGCCGGTGCCGAAGCCGGCACAGTCGACGGCACAGCGGATCTCACAGTGGATATTGACGCCGTGCTGGACCGGGAGAGTGTGGTGGTCTGCTGCGGGTCCGGGGGTGTGGGCAAGACCACCACCGCGGCGGCGTTGGCGGTTCGGGCTGCCGAGCGTGGCCGACGCGTCGCGGTGTTGACCATCGACCCGGCCCGCCGGCTGGCCCAGGCGATGGGCCTGACCGAACTGGATAACACACCGCGCAGGGTCGCCGGCATCGACGAATCGGCCGGCGGCGAACTCGACGCCATGATGCTCGACATGAAGCGGACGTTCGACGAGGTCGTCGCCACGCACGCCGACCCGGAGCGCGCACAGGCGATCCTGGCCAACCCCTTCTACCAGTCGCTGTCCTCCAGTTTCGCCGGCACGCAGGAGTACATGGCGATGGAGAAGCTCGGCCAGCTCAAGGCGGCCGGCCTGTACGACCTGATCGTCGTGGACACGCCACCCACCCGGAACGCGCTGGACTTCCTCGACGCACCGCAGCGGCTCAGCCGCTTCCTGGACGGCCGCATGATCCGGGTGCTCGTGGCGCCGGCGCGGGCCGGTGGCCGGGCCTACGTCAAGGTGCTCTCGGTCGGCATCGGCATGTTCACCAGCGTGCTCGCCAAGATCGTCGGGATGCAGCTGCTGCGGGACCTCTCGACGTTCGTCGCCGCGCTGGAGACGATGTTCGGCGGCTTCCGGGAACGCGCCGAAGCCACCTACGAGCTCCTCAAGCGCCCTGGCACGACGTTCATCGTCGTCGCCGCCCCGGAACGGGACGCCCTGCGGGAGGCGTCCTACTTCGTCGAACGACTTGCCGAGGAGTCGATGCCGCTCACCGGACTCGTGCTCAACCGGGTGCACCCGACCCGGGCGCCCGGGCTCTCCGGTTCGCGCAGCCTCGCGGTCGCGGAGATGTTGACCGACTCCGGCGCCTCCCCGCTCACCGCCGCAGTCCTGCAGCTGCACGCCGAGCGGATCGCGCTCGCCGCCCGCGAGCAGCAGCTGAAGGCCCGCTTCACCTCAGCACACCCGCATGTCCCCGTCCTCGAAGTGTTGGCGCAGGCGACGGATGTGCACGACCTGTCGGGGTTACGCGAGGTGGGCGCGTCCCTGGCTGCCGGTGCGGCCGGCTAGCGGCGGGACCCGCCCCTTCCGAACGCTGCGAAGGCCTCTCGGGCTGTGCGCGGCTCAGCCGGTCGCCCGCAGTCCCTTCCCAGAGGTCTCGAACTCCCGGCGGGCGGTCTCCAGCAGAGCAGACCACGAGCGCACCTCGGGACGGCGACGCAGCAGTGCACGACGCTCACGCTCTGTCATGCCGCCCCACACGCCGAACTCGATCCGGTTGTCCAACGCGTCGGCGAGGCACTCGGTACGGACGGGGCACCCGGTGCACACTGCCTTCGCCCGGTTCTGCGCCGCCCCCTGGACGAACAGCGCGTCCGGGTCGGTCGAGCGGCACGCCGCCTGGGTGGTCCAGTCGGCCGGCCGAAGATCCGCCACGCCGGCGGCCGCCAACGACCGCTCGGTAGCGGGAGTGGATGACCGAGGCTCGGCGGAGGTGGCAAACAGGGGGGTAGACATGGTCGAGGTCCTCCGTCACGCGGGTCGCTGTACCGCGAAGTGCCGACGCCGACTGGAATTCGCCGGCTAGGGCTGACCGTACGAATGAATACGGGGCGACCACAGCCCCCGACTGGCTTATCTTCTGATGGCCCGTTCGGGGGATACGCCCTGGGCAACGGACGCGCCGGGTGCCCTCACCAGAGTGGACACGCCGGGCCGGTGGATCGTCGCACCGCGCCCGCGACGTAGCCTGATGTTCTCGGTCCGCCTCCTGCGAAGGTCCACCCTTTGGTCGGCAGAATCCGTCTCCGCGCCACCCCGTACCCCTCGCTGCCAGCCAGCTTGGGCGAATTCCTGCTGGCGGCGGTGCTGGCGGGCATCCTCGTCGCCGCCCTCCTGGTGCCCGTGGTCGGCGGAATCGGCCTGGCCGCCAAGCGGACCGCGGATTCCTTCGAGGACCTGCCCTCCCAGCTGACGGTCGCCACGTTGCCGCAGATGTCGCGGGTCCTGGCCGCCGACGGGTCGACGCTGGCGACGTTCTATGACGAGAACCGGGTCAACGTCGGGCTGGCGAAGGTGGCCCCGGTGATGCGCCAGGCGGTCGTGGGGATCGAGGACTCCCGCTTCTACGAGCACCATGGGGTGGACCTGCGGGGCACCATGCGGGCCGCCGTCAACAACCTGCAGACCGGGAGCCGACAGGGTGGGTCCACGCTGACCCAGCAGTACGTGAAGAACATGCTGCTGGAGACCGCGGCCACCCCGGCGCAGCGCGAGGCAGCCGTGGCAGTGACGAACGCGCGCAAGATCCGCGAAGCCCGCTACGCCCTGGCGCTGGAGCGGCACTGGAGCAAAGACAAGATCCTGGAGGACTACCTCAACATCGCCTATTTCGGCAGCGGGGCCTACGGCGTCGCCGCGGCCGCCAAGCACTACTTCAACACCTCGGCGACCGCCCTCACCCTGCCGCAGGCGGCTTTGCTGGCGGGCAGCATCCGCAACCCGAGCGCGTACGACCCGATTCTGCATCCGCGGGCGGCACTCGCCCGCCGCGCCGTGGTGCTGGACCGGATGGTGGAACTCCGGATGATCACCCCCAGCCAGAGTGCCCGCGCCAAGGCCACCCGCATCGTGCTGCATGTCACCACCCCCAGGAACGGGTGCATCGGCACCCGGGCACCCTTCTTCTGCGACTACGTGATGGCCCAGATCCGGGACAACCCAGTCTTCGGCAAGACCGCCGCGGACCGGGCGGCGCTGCTGCACCGAGGCGGACTGACGATCAGGACCGGCCTCGACCCGACGGTGCAGATGGCTGCGCAGAAGGCCGTCCTGGCGCACACGAACGTCACCGACAGGGTGGCTGCGGTGGCCGACGTCGTGCAGCCCGGTACCGGTCACATCCTGGCGATGGGCGTCAACCGCGTCTTCGACAACGACGCCTCGATCAAGGGCCACACCACGGTCGACCTGCCGGTCGGCGGACAGCAAGGAGTCCAGGCGGGGTCGACCTTCAAGATCTTCACGCTCACCGCGGCACTGGAGCAGGGGATGCCGCTCACAACCCAGCTCAGCTGCCCCCAGTCCTACGTCTCCACCTTCGCCGGCAGCGGTGGTAGCCGGTACACGCCGCAGAATGCCGAGCCCGGCGGCGGCGTGTACAACCTGTTGACAGCGACCTGGGACTCGGTGAACACCTGCTTCGTGCAGATCGAGGAGCGCACCGGGACCGAGGGACCGGCCAGGCTGGCGGAGTCACTCGGAGTCCGGGTCGTCGGTGGCGGTGCCCTGAACCGCGGCGGCTCGTTCACCCTGGGCGGTGACAGCATCAGCCCGCTGGCCATGGCCGGCGCGTACGCTGCCTACGCCGCACGGGGAAGGTACTGCCCGCCGACCGCGATCATCTCGGTGACGAACTCGCAGGGCCGCGCCGTCCCGATTCCCCGAGCGACCTGTTCGCAGGTGATACCGCAACGGATCGCGGACACCGTGACATCGGTCCTCCGAGGGGTCATCACCTCTGGCACCGGCACAGCGGCCGCAATCGGTCGCCCGGCGGCCGGCAAGACGGGCACCGCGACCGACTACGGCGCAGCCTGGTTCGACGGGTACGTGCCGCAGATGGCCGCCGCGGTGTGGATGGGAGATCCCCGCGGAGCCCAGCGTCACCCGCTCCGGGACCTGTCGATCGGCGGCAGCTACTTCGGCAAAGTGTTCGGTGGCACGATCTCGGCGCCGATCTGGGGCGATCTGATGAGCCGGGCGCTGCGGGGCAAGCCGGTGGAGCAATTCGCCGGCGCGGACCCCTCGATCGGTGCCGCTGCCCAGATCAGCGTGCCGGACGTGACTGGCCTGTCCGTGCGTCACGCCCGGTCCCGCCTGGCCGGCGCCGGGCTCACCGGCGTCGTGGCCAGTGGGCGGATCACCTCGGGGTATCCGAGCGGGACGGTTGCCGGGACCTCCCCGGGAGGCGGCAGCTCGATCGGCCCCGGCAGCACCGTGCTGCTGTACGTCTCCAGCGGGCCGGCCGCACCCCGCCTGCGGCCGCAGCGGGTGCTGCCGACGCCGACCCCCACACCCACCCCGAAGCCGAAGCCGAGCACGAAGGCCAGCACGAAGCCGAGCACGAAGGCCACGTTGAAACCGACGAAACCCGCGCCGAAACCGGGCAAACCGAAGTCGACCAAGCCGACCAAGACCCCAACCGGGCCGCGTGGCACCCCGCTGACGCCTCCCGTGCCCTGAGTGAACGCCCGGGGCGGGCGCTGGTGGCGGGTCAGCCTCGTCGGAGTCGCGCTGGTCACCACCTGTGCCTCCGCGGCCGGGGCGCGCCCGATGACCGCAACTGCCGTCCCGCGGGTGCTCGTCATCGGTGTGCCCGGACTGCGCTGGGAGGACGTGACCCCTGGCGGGATGCCGGCGGTGAGCGCCTTCTGCCGGCAGGCCGCGGTCGGCGCCCTGTCGGTCAAGGCGGCTGCCCTGCCTACCCGAGCCACTGCCGGCTGGCTGACCCTGGGCGCGGGAAATCGGGTGACCGGGGTGCCGCCGAGCTCACCGACAGCCCCGGGCGGACCGGGGACGACGCTGCGGCGGGCTCGACTGGCCAACGCCCATCTGTCCTACGGTGCCCAGGTCGGCGCGCTGGGTACGGCCCTACGCGCAGCCGGTCGGACCACCCGCGCGGTCGGCGGCGCAGGCGCCGAGCTGGCGATCGCGCCGGCCGGACAGGACGCGACCCGTTCCGCGGACCTCGTCGTCGTCTCCCAGGAGGGGCTGTACGGCGCGTCCGGCTCCGCCCGCCCACGGGCGGCGGCCGCGGTCGACCGCGCGATCGGACCGCTGCTGACCGCCGCGCCGACCGTCCCCGGCCGGAGCACCCTGTTGGTCGGCGTCTCCGACGGACTCACCGGGGGTCCGCACCTGCACGTAGCTGCCGCGGTGGGACCCGGTCTGCCGGCGGGAAGCCTCGTTTCCGCCTCGACCCGTCGCCCGCCGTACGTGCAGCTCATCGACGTCGCGCCGACCATCCTGGCCGTGCTCGGCGTGCCGGAGCCGGCGAGCATGGTCGGCACGCCGTGGCGCACTGCTCATGCCGCCGGACCGGACAGCGTCGCCAGCGCCCGGCCGCCGCCTTCGCCCGCCCGGCTGGCGGATCTGGACCGACAGGCTCGCGCCGGGTTGCGGTGGGCCGGCCCGTTCCAGACCGCGCTGGTCTGGCTCACCCTGGCCCTGACCGCCGCAACGCTCACCGCGGCCCGGCGGCCCGGGCGGTGGGCCCCGCGTTGGGCGCGCGCCATCCCCTTCGCCGGATACACCCTCGCGGCGTTGCCGGTCGCCTCCTACCTGCTGCAACTGGTTCCGTGGTGGCGGGTGCCGGCCACCGTCGTGCTGCTCCCCGCCGCGGCGGTGGCCACGGGCGGACTCGCGGCGGCGGCTGCCCGCCGGTGGCCGGGCGGTGGTGTGGGCCTCGTCACCGCGGTCACCGCCGGGGTGCTGGCCGTCGACCTGCTCACCGGCGGGGGGCTGCAAACCGCGGCGCTCCTCGGCGACTCCCCATTGATCGCCGGCCGGTTCGTGGGCATCGGCAATCTGGCCTTCGCCCTGCTGGCCGGGTCCGCGCTGCTGCTCGCCGGCCTGCTTGCCGGGTGGCAGAACCCGACCCGGGCACCTGGACGCCCCCGGCGCAGGGCGCTGGTGACAGCAACGGCGATTGCCGCGAGCACCCTGGCGCTGGTGGGGGCACCGCAGCTGGGCGACGACGCGGGCGGCGTGCTGGCCCTCGTACCGGCCGCAGGGGTGTTGCTGCTCCGGCTCGGCGGGCGCCGGATCCGGCTGCGGACCGCAGCCGCCCTGGCGCTTGCCGGCGGACTGGTCCTGGGCGCGCTCGCCGTTGCCGACTACACCCGTCCGCCCGACGTGCGCACCCACCTCGGTCGGTTCGTCGACGGCGTGCTGCATGGCGGACCCAGCGGCACGGCGCTGCGCCGGCATCTGCTCTCGGCGGCGGACTCGCTGGTGTCCAGCCCGTTCAACCTGACCCTACTGGGACTCGGCGCCCTCGCCCTGGCCTGCCGAAGCAGCGCCGGTGCCGGCTGGCGGCACGCCGTGACGGCGGCGCTGCGGACCGTACCCGGACTCCTCGACGGCCTGCTGGCGGCAACCGTCGCGGTCACCCTCGGCGGCCTGGTCAACGACTCCGGTGTGGCTGTGCCCGGGGTGGCGGCCTGTCTGCTGCTGCCGCTCATTCTGGCCATCTCCGGGATGACCGGCGCCGGCGAGGACGTGCCCGCCGGACCGGGTCGCGGCGGCCACGGGAACGCGGGCGTGCTCAGGGAAGGTAAGGACGTCAGCGCGGCTGCCGCGCACAGCCCGACGAGCGCCGCTCGTTCCCGTCCGCGACAGACCGGCGCCAGCGCGGCCACCGGAGCGGCGAGGTACCAGACGTAACTGACCGGGCCCAGCAGCGCGGCCACGAGCAGACCGGTTCCGGCGGTGCGCCCGGCGTCGCGCCGCCGGGCGGTCGCGAGCAGGTAGCCCACCGCGACCGCGATCATGGCCAGCCCGAGGAGTCGGCAGACCTCCCGGGTGCCGGTGGCCGGCAACCCGAACAAGGCCGAGAGCCCGGCCGCCACAAACGACGTCGGCGCGGCTCGGGTGATACCCCGACCCGGCGTGTCCAGGCTGTGCAGCCACCCGAAACCGTGGGGTACGAGGAGGGCGCATCCCCACCCGACGACGGCCACGACGCCGACGACGGCGAGCACCCGGTGGACCACTCCCCGCCTATCACCCTGCACAACGAGCACCCCGAGGGTCGCCACCACAATCGCCGCCGGCGCCTTCACGGCCGCCGCCGCGGTGGCCAGGGCCAACCCGGGCAAGGGGCGGCCGGCTGCCGTGAATGCCAGCCCAGCGGCGATGAGACCGACTCCCAGCCCGTCGAGGTGCGCCCCCCCGACGAGGTGCAGCAGCATGACGGGGTTGAGTGCGACCACGGCCACGACCATCGCCCGATCGCCTGCGCGGGCCCGATAGGCGCAGGCCACGACGGCCACGACGACGCCGACGACCGCCACCAACCGGAGCAGTTCCACCGCCCGGACGAGCGAGCCGCCGCCGAGCTCAGCGGCCAGTCGGGACAGCGCCAGGGAGAGCGGCCCGTACGGCGAGGACACGTCCCGCCAGCGCGGGTCGACCGCGGCCACCACCGGGACCCCCCCGAGAGCCGAGATGCCCATCCGGTAGGGGTCGAGCCCCCGGCGCAGCATTTCACCTTGCCCGAGGTAGTTGTAAACGTCGGCGGAGAGCACGGGAGGGCCGAGAGCGAGGGGCGTCGCCCACGCCACGGCTATGGTCACCACCGACCTCGTGCCGAGCCGGCCGCGGCGGGCCGACGCCAGGATGACGAGCCACAGACCCACCAGCACCAGGGCGCCTCCCCAGGCGACCGCGGGGCCCAGGCGGCGCAGCCCGTCAGGGAGGTGGTGCACGTCAGCGACGGGCCAGCGCACCGGTGCGGAGTCCGCCCGCTCGGCGGGCGGCTGACCGCCGAGCACCACCGCCGCCGTTGCCGCCATGCCGAGGACGGCAAGGACGGCAATGAGCGCGCCGGCGCCCGGAGGTTGGCGCGTCGCGGCGCTCGTCGTCACCCTGTGCACGACTCGGCATGAGAAGCTGTCAGGATGGCGGGTTCTGCACAGATATCAGCAGATGCTCCGCTGCCCGCCCCGTGGGGGCATGCTTCGGTTGGTCGCGCCGCGACGCCGGCGCGCTGGTTGTCCCGGTTCGGTCGCCTCGCCACCGCCCATCCGGAGCTGGTCACCCTCGCGCTCTGCCTGCTGGTCATGGCGCTCGGCCTCCGCGGTCCCGATCTGCCGGCCCAGGACTTCCGGACCTGGCTGTTCCGCCACCACGGCCCGCTCCTCTTCGACGACCGCTGGTTCTCCGGGCACCTCGTGCCCGGTTACAGCGTGCTCTTCCCACCGTTGGCCGCGCTCATCGGCGCGCGGACCATCGGGCTGCTGTCCTGCGTCGGGTCGACGTGGGCACTCGTCGCCGTCGCCCGCTACGGCACCCGCACCCGGCACAACGCTGGCCTGCTCTGGTTCGCGGTGGCGACCGTGGCCAACTTTCTCATCGGACGCTTGCCGTTCGCGCTTGGCCTGACCCTCGGATTGCTGGCGATGGCGGCGGTGCAACGACGACGATCGTGGGTGGCCGGCACCCTGGCCGTGCTCTGCTCACTGGCCAGCCCGCTGCCCGGCGCGTTCCTCCTGCTGGTCGGGCTGGCGTGGGCGCCGGCGTTGGGGTGGCGCCGCGCCCTGCCGCTGACCGGCGCGGCCACCGGCCTGCTGGTGGCTGTCGTGCTGGGCGGCGGGGGTGCGTTCCCCTTCCCGTGGACCAGCCTGGTCACCATCCTGGTCTTCGTCGCTGCCGGACTGGTGCTCGCACCCCGATCTCACCGGACACTGCGTCTCGGCATGGCCGCTTACGCTCTCGCCGCCGTCGTGCTGTTCCTCGTGCCGAATCCAGTGGGTGGCAACCTGACCCGGTTGGGCACGCTTCTCGCCGGGCCGCTGGCCGCGGTCGTCCTGCTGTCCACCGGCCGCCGCCTGGCCCTGATCGTGGTCGCCGGGCCGCTGGTGGTCTGGCAGCTTGCCCCGGTCACCGGCGCCATCGCCGACAGTTCCACGCCGTCGAGCAAACCCGGTTACTACGCCGGCCTGCTGGGCTTCCTCGGCGCGCACGACGTGCCACTGGGCCGGGTGGAGATCCCGCTCACCCGGGGCCACTGGGAAACGAGCTACGTGGCCAGTCGGTTGCCGCTGGCCCGCGGCTGGGAGCGTCAGCTCGATGTCGGGTACAACGAGGTGCTCTACGACTCGCAGCTGACACCCGCCCAGTACCGCGGCTGGTTGTTGGACAACGCGGTGCGCTACGTGGCGATCCCCGATGCTGCGCTGGAACAGGCCTCCGTGCGCGAGGCGACGCTCGTGCGGTCCGACCAACCGTGGCTCAATCCGGTATGGCAGGACGCGCACTGGCAGGTGTGGCAGGTGCGAGGCGCCGCGCCGATCGCCACCGGCCCGGCGTCCCTCACCGACCTCGACGTGTCCTCGTTCACACTGGACTTCCGCACCCCCGGCACCTCCGTCGTCCGGCTGCACCACATCCGGTTCTGGCAGGCCGCGGACGACGCCGCCTGCATCACTCGCTCCCCGGCTGGGTGGACCAGGGTGACCGCCCTGGTGTCCGGTCCGGTGACGGTGAACGCGGAATTCGATCTGGCCGCGGTGAAACCGGGCGGTTCCCTGGCCTGCGAGGCCGCCGGCCTCAGTCGGTGACCGGGTCGCCCTCAGCCGTCGGCTGCCCGAGCAGCGCCCGGCCGGCTTCGCTGCGCACGTCCACGGTCAACCCGTTGGCATCGCTGCAGATCAGCTGCAGCACCAACTGCGCCGCGAGGGCCGGGTCGGCCAGGCGGCCCTCGCGGTGGAGAAGGGAGAAACGCTCGTAGAACTCCTCGCCGACCTGCTCGCGCGGCAGCGACCTCATGTACTCCTGCATGCCGGTGTCGGCCGTACCCGGTCGGACACCGTTGATCGTCACGCCGGTGTCGGCCAACTCGACCGCCACGTTGGCGGTGACCATGTCCAGTGCGGCCTTGCCGGCCGAGTAGGCGCTGGCGCTGGGCATGCCCGCGCCGTCGGCGGCCCCGCTGGAGAGGTTGACGATCCGCCCGTACCCTCGCGTCAGCATCGCCGGCAACACGGCCCGAAGGCACCGGACCGCGCCGAAGAGGTTGATCGCGACAGCGGATTCCCACTCGTCGGCGTCGACTGACACGGTGCGGCCCAGCGGCCACACCACGCCGGCGTTGTTGATCAGGATGTCTACCGGACCGAGGCGCAGGTTGGTGTCGGCGACCATCCGCTCGACGTCGGCCGGGCGGCTGACGTCCGCCGGCACGGCGACCCCACCGATCTCGTCGGCCAGAGTCGACAGCTCCCTTGGCTGCTGTCCCGAGGTCCGCGCGGCAACCGCCACCTTCGCGCCGTTCGCAGCCAACGTGCGGGCGATCGACGCGCCGATGCCCCGGCTTCCACCAGTGACCAGCGCTACCCGACCGGACAGCCTTCCCATCGCGACACTATGCCCCACCGGACGTGGGTCATGCTCGCGGTGCGAGTGGGCAAGAAGCTCGCCACATGACAGGCAGTGACGTGATCAGCCGCGATCGGAAACACTGCGACGATGACCGGGATGCCGCCGCGGACGATGTACCACCGATGGCTGGGCTGGCATGCCCCTGCCCTGCGGCGAGCCATCGCCGTGGCCTCCATCGGCCTGATCGTCACTCTCGTGTTCCTCAACTTTCTGACCTGGGGGTTGGCCCTGGTCGGGGGGTGGGACGCGGCCGCGCTCACCTTTCTCGGGACCGTCTGGCCGCTCATCATCCGAGCGGACAGCTCGCAGGCCGAACACGTTGCGATGCGCGATGACGAGACGCGCGGCTCCGCCACGGTGCTGCTGCTCGGGGCGAGTGTGGCCAGCCTGCTGGGTGTCGGCTTCGCCCTGGAACGGGCGGGACGGGAAAGCGGCGCGCTGCGGGTAGTCCTCATCGGCTTCGCCGTGCTGACCGTCGTCCTGTCGTGGACGCTCATCAACACCGTCTACACGCTGCACTACACCCACCAGCACTACGGATCAACTGCCGACGGCATCGCTTTCGGCGACGCGACGCAGGCCGGGCGGCCGGACTACCGCGACTTCGCCTACGTCGCCTTCACCATCGGCATGACCTACCAGGTGTCCGACACGACGGTGCGAGATCCCCGGATCCGGGGCACGGTACTGGGCCACGCGCTCCTGTCCTACCTCTTCGGCGTGGTCATTGTGGCCGGCGCCATCAACCTCATCGCCGGACTGCTCCGCTGATCCGGTCGCACGCCGCGCCCGACAGCTCAGGCGCTGTACGGGGAGTCGGCTCGCGCGGTACGCAGCGCCTTGGCCCACCAGGACAGCGAGTCGAGCATCACCTTGGTCGACGCGGGCACGATGCCGTCGTCGATGAGCTGGCCGCCCTCGTCGAACATGCGAGGCGCGAAAGGAATGGCGACCGTGTCCCGGATGGCCACCATGTGCAACTCGCCGAACACCTGGCGGAGCTGCTCCACCGCCCGCAGACCGCCGGCGAGGCCGCCATAGGACACGAAGCTGGCGGGCTTGGCATTCCACTCTGCGAAGACGGCGTCGAGCGCCGACTTCAGCGAGGCCGGGTAGCCGTGGTTGTACTCGGGGGTGACGAACACGAAAGCGTCGGCGTCGGCGATCCGGGCGGCGAAGCGGGCGATGGGCTGGGAGTACCGTCCCGACTTGGGATGCGCCGCCGACTGCACGGCCGGCAGCTCCACCTCGCGCAGGTCGATGACGTCGACGGCGAAGTCCGGCCACTGCTCCAGGACCCGCACGAACCAGCGGGCGACGGTGTCCCCGAACCGCCCCTCGCGCGTGCTGGCCACGATCACTGCCAGGCGGATCGGTGTCTCGGTCATGCTTCCTCCGGTGGCCAAGGTATTTGACTACGCAAACAGATTACCGGTCGGCGCATTCCCACTCACCCTTAGATCTACACCCGCTGTCAGCGTGCCGATCGCGCAGTTGGACATCACCCGCCAGAGCGAGGCGCGCCCCGGCGGCGGGCTGGGCTCCGGCCGACCGTCAGCAGCCTCAGGGGGGCGCGAACGCTGGGGCGAGCCGCCAAGGTCGCGAGCGTGGCCTCACCTCGGCAGAATCCGCGGAACGACCTCCAGCCGAGCGGAGTGGCCAGACCTGCGTGGATGACACGCGGGCGGGCGTGGAAAGCGTCGGCCAGTGTGGCCCCGGCGCGCATTTCCGGCGCCAACGTGGCCCGGACGGCACGCTCATATTCCGCGAGCGCACCCTCGAGGGCGGACGGTGACTCCTGTCCCACGGCGCGGGCCGCAGCCTCCCCGGCCAACCGCCCTGACCGGAGCGCGAAGGAGATGCCCTCTCTGGTCCACGGCTCCAGCAGACCCGCAGCGTCACCCACGACGAGGACGCGGCCACGGCGCAGCGGCGACTCCTCCGTACGGCACCGGGTCAGGTGTCCGGTCTGCATCCGGCGGAAGGCGGAATGCAGCCGCAGTTGGTGAAGGAAGTCCTCCAGGTAGCTCCGAACGGCGTCTCCGTGGTCGCGGTCGGCAATCACGCCAACGGTAAGACCGTCCCCCTTGGGAAAGACCCAACCGTAGGCTCCGGGCACCGGGCCCCAGTCCAGGAGCAGCCGGTCGGACCAGCCCACCATCTGTGCACTGCTCCGCGGGATCTCGACCTCAAGTGCCAGATCGACCTGGGAGCAGCGCACCCCGACGTGGCGGGCGACCCTACTTGCGGATCCGTCCGCACCGAGGACGACAGCGGCCGTTAGGCTGCCGCCGTCAGCCTCGACGACAACGCCGTCGTCGTGGCTGACCAACCCGCGGACGGTGACCCCCGTCCGCACCTCGGTGCCCGCCCGCTGGGCCGCCGCGGCAAGGGCGGCATCGAACTGGTCGCGGTAGACCATGTCCAGGAAGGGTCGCCGGCTGCTGCGGGTGAACGCCCATGCCCCACCCAGGGTGAACGTGGCCCGCGACACCCGGGCCTGGACCGGAGGCCGCAGGTGGTCGGGCAAGGAAGCGACCGACGTGCCGACCAGGCCGCCGCCGCACGTCTTGTAGCGCGGCATGCTCGCACGTTCGAGGAGCAGGACACGTGCCTCGCCAAGGGCAGCGGCGTGCGCTGCCGCGGTGCCCGCAGGGCCCGCTCCTATGACGACGACGTCCCATTCGTTCGGCACTGCTCCCCCGTGAGTCATCTCCGACGCCCATCGCGGATGGTAGCCTCCGCCGCGGCATGCTGGCGGGGTGCGCGCGGACCGGCGGGGCAGCCCGACCCTCAGTGCGGCGGCAGGTCCGCGAGCTTGCCGAGTGCGCAGGCGACCGTGTCCCGCTCGTCCCGGTCCCACCGGTCGATGGCGTGGGCTCGCACGCCCCGCAGATGGGTGGGGTAGGCAGCCTCCAACTGCTCGAGGCCCCGCTCGGTCAGTGCGGCGTAGACCACCCGCGCGTCGGCTGCGCAGCGGACCCGCTCCACCAACCCGTCGCGTACCAACTTGTCCACGAGCCTTGTCAAGCCACTGGGCGAGAGCTGGGAGCAGGTCGTGAGGTCACTCATCCGCAGCCGGCGATCCGGCGCCTCCGACACGTGCGCCAGCACCTCGTACGCCGCCAGCGACAGTCCGTGCGCAGCCTGCAACTCGGCTTCGAGCTTGCGCATCATGCCGCCGTGGCCGCGGATCAGCGCGTGCCAGGCCGCCATCTCGCGGCGGCTCAACGGGCGCAATGCTGGCACGTCACCACCATACCGCGCAGACACTTGCAGTTGCAAATGATGGGCAACCGGCGCCAGGTCATGACGAACAGGCCCGGGCCGTGACCGACGCGTCGCGGCCGCCGGTGCGGCCGATGTCACCGCGCCGGCTGGTGGCTTTCCTGACGCACACGTTGGCAGCCCGCCAACCGGGCCAGGTGCTGCGGGTCGCGATCGACGGGGCACCGCCGGCGGACCCGGGTGCCCTCGCGGACACTCTTCTCGATCCGTTGCGCGCAGCGGGACGGCCGGCATTGCGGGTTCCGGCCGCAGGCTTCCTTCGGCCGGCGTCTCTGCGGTGGGAACGCGGCCGGACCGACCCGGACAGTCTGTACGAGGACTGGCTCGACCTCGGCGCGTTACGCCGGGAGGTGCTCGCCCCGCTCGCGCCGGGGAGCAACGGCGCGTACCTGCCCGCGCTGTGGGATCCGCTGCTCGACCGCTCCGCTCGGCAGCGCCGGACGCCGGCTCCTCCGGGCGCGGTCGTCGTGGTAGACGGCTCGTTCCTGCTCGGCTGCGGGCTGCCGTTCGACCTGACGGTGCACCTTCACCTGTCCCCGGCGGCACTGCGCCGGCGGTTGCCGCCCGACCTGCGCTGGACGGAGCCGGCCTACGCCCGCTACGAGGCCGAGGCGTCGCCCGCCAGCATCGCTGACATCGTCGTCGGGGTGGACGACCCACGGCATCCGGCGCTCATCCGTGCGGCCCCCGGGCCGGTTGACTGGACCTAGACCGGACCACGTTCGGACGCCGGCACTCCGGTGGCAACGAGGAACGTGGGGTGGGCTGCCTCCTGTCGTGGCGCGTCCAGCGCGCAGTGCATGTCCCGGCAGCGCGGGTCCGCCGGCCCGATGGTGTGCGGATTGCGAATCGCGATCCCGGACAGCACACCACCCAGGGCGGCCAAGGCGCCGGCAAGCAGCACGGCTGACGTGTAACCCCCGTTGAAGGCGGTGGCGTCCCGGTAACTGTCGCCACTGAGACCCACCGCGGCCGGCAGCACCGCCACGGCGAGCAGAGCCGCCACCCGGGCCACACCGTTGTTCACCGCCGACGCGATGCCGGCCCGCTCGGCGGGAGCGGCGGCCAGCACCGTCGTGGTCAGCGGCGCCACGGTCATTGACAGCCCCAGGCCGAGGACGAGCACGGCAGGCAGAACGGCACTCACGTAGGAGCCACCGCTGACGCGGGTCAGCAGCGCCATCCCTGCGCCTACCAACAGCGGACCGACCGTCATCGGCAGGCGTGGGCCGATCCTGGCGGACAACCCGCCGAATCGGCTGGACAGGAGCAGCATGATGAACGTCACTGGCAACAGCGCGACACCGGACTGTAGCGGACTGTAACCAGACACCGTCTGCAGCTCGATCGGCAGGAGGAACAGGGCGCCACCGAGCGCGGCGTAGACCAGCAGGGTGACGAGATTGGTCACCGTGAAGAGCCGGGAGGAGAAGAGGCCCAGCGGCAGCATCGGCGCCGGTGCCCGCCGTTCCACCGCGATGAAGGCGGTGAGCGCGACCAGTCCGGCGAGCAGCGGGGCGATCACTTGAGTGCTCCCCCAGCCCGCCTCCGCACCGGCGATCAATCCGTACGTCAGCCCGATCAGACCCACGGTGATGAGCGCGGCGCCAGGAAGGTCGAGCGGGCCGACATCATGCTCGTCTCGAGACTCCGGGACGTGTCGGGCGGTGAGCACGAGCACCACGACCGACAGCGGCAGGTTGATCAGAAAGATCATCCGCCAGGACACGGCGGTGATCAGATAGCCGCCGAGGAACGGGCCGAGCGCGGTGGCGACCCCGCCCAGGCCCGACCAGGCGCCGATCGCCCGGCCGCGGTCCTCGGCCACGAACGATGCCTGCAGGATCGCCAGGCTGCCCGGAGTGAGCAGGGCCCCGCCCACCCCCTGCAGGGCACGAGCCGCGACGAGGATCGACGCGTTCGGGGCCAGCGCACAGAGCAGCGAGGCGCCCGCGAAGGCGACAATCCCGATGGAATACACCCGGCGACGGCCGTAACGGTCCCCGAGGGCGCCGCCGAGCAGCAGTAGCCCGGCCAACGTGAGGGTGTAGGCGGTGACGACCCACTGCAGCGTGCCCAGCCCGGCGCCGGTGTCCCGGCCGATGGCCGGCAGCGCTATTCCGACCACCGTGGCGTCCAACGCGGCGAGCCCGGAGCCCAGCACGGTGGCGGCGATCACCCATCGGCCCGGTCCGGTGCCGTAGCGCAGGCTACCCGACGTGTCCGCTTCCGGCTGGGGACCCGGCCGGCCACCCGTCGGCGAGCGCTCGCTTGTCGTCGGCACTACGCTGCAACGAGCCCCGGCGGGTCGGCATTCCGAGCGCCGGCGTGGGGTTCCGGCGCTCCGCCCACATCCCCGCCTAGATGTCCCTGAAGCGCATGAGACTGCCGCTGTAGCAGGCCACCCACACGTCCCCGGTTCCGCTGTCGTAGGTGATGCCGATGGGGTGATGTCGCGTCGACACCGTCTGCAGCACGTGCATGTCGGCGGTGCGCACCTTGCTCACGGTGTCCGACTCATAGTTCACCACGTACAGCGACTGACCATCCGCGGAGATCGCCATGCTCCGCGGAGCCTGACCGGTCGCCACCTTCCGCACCACCCGACCGCTCCGCAGGTCCACCTTGGCGATCCGACCTTCGGAGTTGAGCGTGACGTAGAGCCAGCGGCCGGACCGATCCCGCACGAGGTGGCGCGGTCCGGCACCGACAGGCAGGTAGTGCACCGTGTAGGTCCGCAGGTCGACCCGGGCCAGGCGGGTGCTGCCCATCACCGCGACGTAGGCCGTCCGGGAGTCCGGCTGCACGACTATCCCCCGCGGGTAGGGCCCCAGCGCCACCTGGCGGAGCTGGCGACCGTTTGCCGCATCCAGCACGCTGAGGCTGTAGGAGCACCAGTTGCTGGCCAGCACGAGCCGACCGTCCGGGCTGACGGCGACATACTTGGGCACGGCACCGACCTGGAGCACCTGGTCGATGCGCAGGCTGGCGGTGTCGAGCCGGTAGAGAAAGCTCGAGTTGTATCCGGAGCTCGGCGTACAGGAGTCCGTTCCTTCCCGGCCGAACCTCGGTCCGTACATGGAGTAGTTGGAGATATAGGCGTGTCGGCCGTCCGGGGCGAACGCCGCCTCGACGGGGGCTCCCTGGTCGGTGCCGGGGTACTTCCCGAAGCCGAAGTCAGACAGCCGCACGGTGTCCGGGATGGTCTTGACGAGGACGCCGGCCCGGTTGTAGGCGGTCACCGTGTGCGTATACATCATGTTCTGCGCGAGAATCAGCCCGCGTCCGGAAGCCACCACAGACTTGGGGGTGATGTGGCCGGAGACGACGCCGGCCAACTTCAGCCGGCGGCGTGCGGACGGCCCGGCCACTTCCGGGGCGGCCGCGGGCGCGCCGCTCGACGCGCTCGGGCCCGCGGTGCCTGGGTTGGCCGTGCCAGCCGGGTTGGCGGGGCCCCGGGAGGCTGTGGGCTGCTCCTTCGCGTCCGGCTTGCTCGAGGTCGAGCAGGCCGAGAGCATCACCGGGAGAAGGACAAGCGGCACCAGCGGCGTCCAGTAGCGTCGCGTCACGAGTGCCGAGCGTAGTGGCTGCCTCTGGCTCGTCACATCGTGGCGCGGCACCCTGGCACCCATGGCTGATCCTTACGCGTTGTCCGGACCCCTGCCTGGAGCCCTTCAGCTACCCGACGGCACCTGGATCCGGGCGCGCAGCCTGCGGAACCAACCGCCGATCGGGCCCGACCCACACTTCGGGATCTATCTCGGCATCGACTACCAACCCGTCTGGGAACACATCGTCGTCGCCTGGCCCGACTTCTGGCTCCCACGCGATCCGGCGCAGACAGCGCGCCAACTCGGGCGGGCGTACGGGCTCGCGCGGTCAGGCCACCGCGTGGAGATCGCCTGCGCCGGCGGCGTAGAGCGCACCGGCACAGCCCTCGCGGCCCTTGCGATCCTTGCGATCCTTGCCGGCACCCAACCCGACGAGGCCGTGCCCTGGGTCCGTGAGGTCTACCACCGACATGCCGTCGAGACCCCGTGGCAACGCCGCTGGGTCCGTCGGTTTCCACGGCTGCTCGATCCCGAATGAGCGGGCGTCGCCGTTGGGGCGCGGAGCACCGGAATGGGGTCGCCGCCGCCCTTGTGCAGTGTCGTGGGAAGGAGTACACCTCGGGGCGAGGAGGCGCCCGTGGGACGCGCATCAGAGGACCTGGCGGCTGATTCGCGCGTTGCCGAACCGGCCGAGGCGATCTCGGTCGAGGAGTTGCAACTTGCCACCCGCAATCACGGGATGCCGCTGGAGGCCTTGCGCTACGACGTGACGCCGGTCGGGCTGCATTACCTGCTCGTCCACTACGACATCCCCGACGTCGACCCGGCCGCGTGGTCGCTGCGCGTGGAGGGTCTGGTCGAGCACGAGCGGAGCTTCAATCTGGAGGCGATCCGGTCGCGACCGATGGAAACCCTGCGGGTGACGATCGAGTGTGCCGGGAACGGCAGGGCCCGGCTGTTGCCCAGGCCGGTCAGCCAACCCTGGCTCACGGAGGCCGTGGGCACGGCGGACTGGACGGGGACACCGCTGCGGTCGCTCCTGGGCGAATGCGGGATCCGTTCCGGTGCCGTCGATCTGGCCTTCACCGGGGCGGATCACGGGATCGAGCGTGGGGTGGAGCAGGACTACGCCCGCGGCATGTCAGTCGAGGACGCCCTCGACGGTGACCTGCTCCTCGCATATGCGATGAACGGGCAACCACTTCCGCCGCAGCATGGCGCTCCCGTGCGCCTCGTCGCTCCTGGTTGGTACGGCATGGCCCACGTGAAGTGGCTCAGTCGCATCGTCGTTCTCGACCGCCCCTTCGAGGGATATCAGAACGCCACGGCATACCGGTTCCTCGAGCCCACTGGAGAATCCGGGGATTCGGATCATGATGAAGCCGACGTGCCAGTCACGCGTATCCGACCCCGAGCACTCATGCGGCCCCCCGGCTTCCCCGACTTCATGTCGCGGGTCCGCGTTGTCGACGTCGGCGGTCATCTGCTCCGGGGTCGTGCCTGGTCAGGAACAGCCCCCGTCGAGCGCGTCGAGGTAAGCGTCGACAGCGGCATGACGTGGCACGCCGCGGAGCTGGAACCGGCGCTGTCGCCGTGGGCTTGGCGGGCGTGGACGTTCACGTGGACAGCCGCGGCCCCGGGCGAAACCGAGCTCTGCTGCCGCGCGACGGACGCCGCCGGCAGCGTGCAGCCGTGGAACCAACCGTGGAACCGCCAGGGCATGGCCAACAACATGGTGCAACGTATCCCGGTGGTCGTCCGCACCGCCTGAAGCGGCGCAGTCCACCCTCGCGCCCCCGCGCACGAGGGTGGACTGCCTTCCGCCGTCAGGGTTGGATGTTCTGGTTGAGGTGGAACAGGTTGCCCGGGTCGTAGCGACGCTTGACCTCCTGCAGCCGGCCGTAGTTGGCCCCGTAGTTCACCGCCACCTTCGGCTCGTCGTCGGCGGAGGCGAAGTTGACGTACCCGCCACTCTGGGAGTGCGGTGCGATCGCCGCGTAGTAGTCCTGCACCCACCGCGTGTTGGCTTCGTTGTCCGCCGGGTCCGGCCACATGCCCGCGATCACCGTCGCATAGGTGGCGTCACGGTGCCCGAACGCCGTCGCGTCTGCTGCTACGTCGTGGCAGGCGCCGTTGATCGGGTACAGGTGCACAGTTGAGTTGACCACCGGCACCTGCGGGCCGTGCTCCATGTGCGCCCGGATCGCGTCCGCCGAGAGGTCTCCGACGAACGCCGCCTTCCAGTAGTGCTGCAGGCCCGGGGGTACCAGGGCATCGAAGGCACTGTTGAGGGCGGGGTAAGGCATCGGCCCGACATGCTCGGCGACGGGGCTCGCAACGTCCCTGAACCCCTGCAGGATCTTCTCGCCGTCGCGGGTGGAGCCGGTCCAGCAGGACACGACCGCGACGAAGGGCTCCCCGACCCGGTTCTCGGGCACGAACGGCAGGGGCGGCGCGATCTGGAAGGCGGGGAACCCGCCGTACTCGCGCGGCGCGGTCTTGATGAACTCGTTGAAGTAGGCGAGGAGAGCCGCACCGTCGGACAGCTCGAAGAACATCGGGCCGCCGTAGATCTCGGCTACCGGGTGCACCCGGAAGGTGAACTCGGTCACGACGCCGAAGTTGCCACCACCGCCGCGCAGCGCCCAGTACAGGTCCGCGTGCTCTGCCTCGCTCGCGGTCACCGTCTGCCCGTCCGCGGTGACGACCTGGGCCGAGAGCAGGTTGTCGCAGGACAGCCCGTACCCGCGGGAGAGGTAGCCGATTCCGCCCCCGAGGGTGAGCCCGCCGACCCCGGTCGTGGAGATGATCCCGCCGGTGGTCGCGAGACCGTGCTCACCCGTGGCCTCGTTGAAGCCCGCCCAGGTCACGCCGCCGCCAGCGCGGGCGGTCCGACCTGAAGGGTCCACAGTCACCGAGGAGAGGCCGGCAAGATCGGCGACCAGCGCACCGTCCGCCGTGCCGAACCCTGGGACGCTGTGCGCGCCACCCCGGACGGCGAGCTCTGTGCCGGTCTCCGCCGCGTGCCTGACCACGGCGGCCACGTCCGCCGCGCCCGTGCACTGCACGACGGCAGCCGGGTGGCGGTCGATCATGTAGTTGTAGACCCTCCTGGCCTCGTCGTAGCCCGGGTCCCCCGGGGCGATCACCGGGCCGGTCACCTGGTTCCGCAGGGCATCGATCGTCTGCGCCGACATGGGAGCTCCTTTGGTCCGCCGCGGCCCACGGAGCGTGAGCCGTCGACTGGCCTCGACGCTAGGTTGCCTACACCGTGGGCGCATGACCGAAACAGAGTGACTTGCCGCCGGAGGGCGGATAGTCAGATCTGGTCATCCAGGGGTTCCTCAATCCCCTACGAGTAGCCTGAGTCCACGATGCCCGGCTGGACCGGACCACCCATGCCGGTGCGCTGGTCCGGGACCGCGCACCCGGTCTTTGTCGGCCGCACCCGGGAACTGGACGTCCTGGAGCAGGTCTGGCGCGAGACGGTCGCGGGCGCCCGGCAGGTTGTCTTCGTCGGGGGCGACCCGGGTGCGGGCAAGTCGCGCCTGCTGGCGGAGGTGGCCACCATGCTGCACGAGCGCGGGGCGGCCGTTCTGCTCGGCAGCTGTATCGAGGAGTTCGGGCCGCCCTACCAGCCGTTCGTGCAGCCGATCGAGGCCCTCGCGCCCGACCTGTTGAGCCGTCGGCTCCCGCTCGCCGGGGCCACCGGGCGGGATGCCTCGCCCGTCACCGACCGGCTCGCCACGCTGACCGGGCAGCGCCCGAGACGGGCCGGAGCCGCAGAGCATCGACGCCGGCTGTACGACGCCGCCGTGGACGCCTTCCGGGCGGCCGCCGCGGAGCGGCCGCTGGTCCTGGTGTTGGAAGACCTGCATTGGGCCGGGAGCACCGCCCTGCAGCTGCTGGCCTACCTGGTGGAGCGGACGCCGGACGCGAGGATCCTGCTGCTCGCCTCGCACCGGACCACCGCGCCGGACCGCTCGCGGCCGCTCGCGGCAGCGATCGCCCCGCTGTACCGGCTGGACGGCGTCCGACGGCTCGACCTCGCCGGGTTGGACACCGAGGACATCACCGACTACCTCATCCGGGAGAGCGGCGTCTCGGCCGGCCGGGCCCGCTCCTACGCGGCGGTGCTGCGCGACCAGACCGGGGGCAACCCGTTCTTCCTCCGCGAGTTGTGGCGGGACCTGGCGGCTCGCGGCGGGTTGGCGGCACTGCGCACGACCGACGTTCAGGCGCCGGAGTCCGTCCGGCACACCATCGAGAGCCGGCTGGACCGGCTCACCGCGCCACACCGCGAGGTGCTCGAGCTGGCCGCGGTCATCGGGGAGGACTTCGACTCGACCACGCTCGTCGCGGCGTCGGACTGGTCTCACGACACCACCCTCGAGGCGCTGGACGCCGCCGTGGACTCCGGGCTGGTCGAGCCGGCTCCCGGGCCCGAGGGGTCCTTCAGGTTCCAGCACGCCCTGGCCCGCCAGGCCGTGCTGGGTCTGCTGTCGTCGTCCCGCCGGGCCCACGAGCACGCGCGCGTAGCAGAGGTGATCGAGACCCGGTTCCCCGAGTCCGAGCGCTACGTCCAGCAGCTGGCTTACCACTATGCCGGTGCCCACACGCTGGGGTTCGCGGACAAGGCGGTGCGTTATCTCATCGAGGCGGCGGGGGTGGCCGACCGGAGCCTGGCGCACGAGGACGCCGCCCGCTCGCTGGAGCAGGCTGCCTCGCTCACCGGGGACGCCGACGAGCGGGACACCCTGCTGCTCGCAGCGTCGCGCAGCCACCTACTCGGCGGCGACTTCGCCCGGGCCCGCGAGCTGGCCGAGCGGGTGGCGACGAGCGGCTCACCACGCCACCGGGTCCGGGGCGCGGTCGCCTACGAGGCCGCCGCCTGGCGGCCCGGGCACTCGGGGCAACGCTCCGTGGAGTTGCTCTCCGCCGCACTCGCGACGATCGGCCGCCGGCCCGCGGACCCCGACTACGTCCGGGCGATCGCGAGCCTCGGGCGCGCGCTCGCCTTCACCGACTCCACCGAGGAGGCGCGCGCGCTCGGCAACCGGGCGATCGAGCTGGCCGAGGCGCTCGGCGTTGACCACCTCCTCGCGGACACGTTGCAGGCCAGCCTCTGGCCCGGGCTGCGGCCGCGGGACGCGCCGGGGAAACTCGAGCGCGCTACCCGGCTGTCCGATCTCGCGCACCGGACCGGCGACCTCGGCCAGCTCGGCCCCGCCGCGTACTACCGCGGGGCCATCGGCTACTTGCGCGGTGACCCGCAGAGCATGGACGGCGCGTACGGGGATCTCGTGCGCACCGCCCGCGCCACCGGGCAGGGCTTCTTCGGCTACATGGCGGGCTGCATGGAGTACGCCCGGCATTTCGTCGCGGGGGAGTTCACCGCCGCGGAGCGCACCTGCGCGGGCCTGATGGAGATGGGTGAGTCGTTCGGCACCGACGACACGGAGGGATCGTACGGAGTCCAGACCTACATGGTCCGGCGGGAGGCCGGGCGCCTGGACCAGGTGCGCGGGCTGGTAACCGGGGACGAGCTCCCCACCGACCACTGGGCCCCTGGGCTGCTCGCGCTCTACACCGAGCTGGGGATGACCGCCCCGGCGTCCCGGCTGCTCGGCTGGTTGGTGGACCAGCAGCTGCCCCGTTACGAGCGGACCGCGCAGTGGCCGGGCGTCCTTGCCTTTCTCGTCGAGGCCGCTTTGGCCCTGGAGGACGCGACCGCGGCGCGGCGGCTGCGCGGGCCCCTGTTGGAGTACGCCGGCCTGAACCTGGTGGCAGGTCAGTTCGTTGCCGTCTTCGGCAGCGCCGATCGCTACCTGGGCGCCGTCGACTCGCTCCTGGGCACCGGCACGCCCGAGGAGTGGTTCGCCGCGGCGCTGGAGATGGACACCCGGATGGCCGCACCGGTCCACGAGGCGCTCACCCTGGCGGCCTACGCCCGCCACGTCCAGCGAGGGCAGCCGGATGCCCCTCGGGTGGCCGAGTTGGTCGATCGGGCGCGCAGGCTGGCCGAGCCGGTGGGCCACCTGCGCGTACTGCGCCAGCTGGCTAGCCTGACCGGCGCGGTGGCCGACGTCGGGACCGGCGCCGCAGCCGGAGGCGGGCCCGGAGGTGGGCGGCGGGACGGCCTGACCGCCCGCGAAACCGAGGTGCTCCGCCTGCTCGCTGAGGGGCTCAGCAACCGCGAGATCGCCGGCCGGCTGGTCATCAGCGAGAACACCGCCGCCAACCACGTGCGGAGCATCCTGGCCAAGACCGGCTCGGACAACCGCACCCAGGCGGCGATGTACGCCGCCGCCGCGGGCCTGCTCTCCTGACGCGTCAGACCGGGGACATCGAACCGTCCGCCTGGACCGTGTCGGTTACCTCGACGATGACGTCGGCCGGGAGCCCGGCCCGCTCCGCGGCGCGCACGATGGCCTCCGACGACGGGGCTTCGTACAGGCAGTAGGTCTTCCGCTTGTCAGCGGAGAGGAAGGAGTAGAGCCAGCGCACGCCTTCCTCGTCATTGATCCGGTTGATCCCCTCGGCACTGGCGGCGGTGACCTCGAGCTGGTCCGCGTACCGCCGTTCGATCATGAAAACGGCCATGGCCACGTCCCTCCGGTCGGAGTCCCAACCTACCCGCGTCGGCCGCGACCTGGGTGCCAGGACCGGATAGCCAGATGGTCAGGAGGTGTCTCCACCGGAACGCGGGGGAGAAAGGTGACCGATGGACGAACACGACTGGCTGGCGGAGCGGTTCGAGGCCAACCGGACCCATCTGCGGTCCGTGGCCTACCGGATGCTCGGCTCGCGCAGCGACGTCGATGACGCCGTCCAGGAAGCCTGGCTCCGACTCAGCCGCTCCGACACGAGCGGCGTGGAGAACCTGGGCGGATGGCTGACCACGGTGGTCGCCCGGGTGTGCATGGACATGCTGCGCTCGCGCCGGTCGAGGCGCGAGGAACCCCTGGGCGCGCACCTGCTCGACCCGATCATCAGTCGGGAGGACGGGACGGATCCCGAACACGAGGCGCTGCTGGCCGACTCCGTCGGTCCGGCGCTGCTTGTCGTACTCGAAACGCTGGCTCCCGCCGAGCGGCTGGCGTTCGTGCTGCACGACATGTTCGCCGTGCCCCATGAGGAGATCGCTCCCATCGTGGGGCGCTCCCCGGTCGCGGCAAGGCAGCTCGCCAGCCGCGCGCGCCGCCGAGTGCAGGGAGCCGACCGCGCAGCCGAGCATGCGGGCGCCGCCGCGGAGGTCCGCGGTGCGCCGGCCGTGGCCGAGACCTTCTCGGGGCGTGCCAGGTTCGCCCAAGCGGCGCTCGTCGACGGAGCCGTGGGAGCCGTCTGGGCTCCCGGCGGGCGGCCGCGTGTCGTCTTCGGCTTCACGATGACGCGCGGGAAGATCGTCGAAATCGACCTGGTAGCCGATCCCGAGCGGCTCCGCCAGCTCGACCTGGCGGTCCTCCACGACTGACGCCGATCTGCCCTCCTCCCGCGCGGGTGCACCGCCACTGGCGGGACGGGCGACCCGGCGGCAGACTGCGTACCCATGACCCGGGCGCAGTTCCTGGTGGTGTCCGACGACGTGGGCGTGCTCGAAGGCCTCGTCGCGGACCTGGACCGTCGGTTCGGCCGCGACTACGCGGTGACCGGTGCCCCTGCCGCGCGGGCCGCCGAGGTCATGGAGCGGCTCGCCGCCGACTCACACGTCCTCGCCCTGCTCATCATCGATGAACGGCTGGCCGACCCCTCGGCGCTGGAACTGTTCGCCCGGGGGCGCGAGTGGCATCCCGCAGCCAAGCGTGTGCTACTGATCCAGCGGGGCAACTGGTCCTCCGCGCATCCGATGGTCGCCGCGATGGCGCTGGGTCAGGTGGACTACCACCTCTACAACCCGTGGTTCCCGATCGAGCGTCTCCTGTACCCGGCCATCAGCGAGTTCCTGGCCTCCTGGACCAGGGCCCAGGAGGCGCCGGCGGTGCCCGTGCGGATCGTCGGGCTGCAACAGGACGCCCGGTCCTACGACATGCGGGACAAGCTCACCCGCGCCGCGGTGCCCTACTGGTTCTACGACTCGGGCAGCGAGGAGGGACGCGCCCTGCTGCTCGAAACCGGCCGGCAAGCCTCGGTGCTGCCCGTCGTCGTCTTCTACACCGGCATCGTGCTGGAGGACCCGACCGACGCCGAGCTGATGGCCACGATGGGCATGAAGACCCGCCCGCGCGCGACGAGCTGTGACCTGGCCATCCTCGGCTCGGGTCCGGCCGGGCTCGCCGCCGCTGTGTACGCCTCCTCCGAAGGCCTGCAGACGATGGTGCTCGAACCGGAGATCCCTGGCGGCCAGGCCGGCACCAGCTCGCTGATCCGCAACTATCTCGGCTTCCAGCGCGGGATCAGCGGGGAAGAGCTGGCCGGACGCGCGCTGGAGCAGGCGTGGCTGTTCGGCACGGAGTTCGTCCTCACCCAGTCGGCAACCCGACTCAGCTCCACGGACAACAGCCGCGTGGTCCGAACCTCGGACGGCACCGAGGTGGCGGCCCGGGCCGTGGTCATCGCGACGGGAGTGACCTGGCGGCGGCTCGGGGTGCCGCGGCTCGAGGCGCTCGTCGGCGCAGGGGTGTTCTACGGCGCCGGCGGAGCGGAAGCGCGAGCGATGACCGGGCAGCACGTCGTCGTCGTCGGGGCCGGCAACTCGGCCGGCCAGACGGCGCTGCACCTCGCCCGGCACGCCGGGTCCGTCACCATGCTGGTCCGAGGGGTCGCGCTCGGCGCCAGCATGTCCGACTACCTCGTGACCGCCATCTCCGACACGCCCAACATCCACGTTCAGTTGGGCGCCGAAGTGACCGACGGCCACGGCGCCGGCGGACTGGAGTCCGTGACCATCCGGCACCATGACAGCGGCGACACTCACGACGTCCCCGCCAGGGCGCTCTTCGTCCTCATCGGGGCCGAGCCCCGCACGGGCTGGCTTGCCGGCGCGGTGGCACTCGACGACCGGGGCTACGTGCTGACCGGGCGGGACCTGCTCCGCGACGGCGTGTCGCCGGGTTGGCCGCTGCAGCGCCCCCCGCTGCTGCTGGAAACCAGCATCCCAGGAGTCTTCGCGGCCGGAGACGTCCGCCACCGGTCGATCAAGCGGGTGGCCGCCGCAGCCGGTGAGGGCGCCACCGCCGTCCAACTCGTCCACGAATACCTCGGCGAAGGCGCTCCGTCGTGAGGAACGGCCCTGGCATCGTCGGCCGGGAAGGTTGACTGACCGCCGCGTACCCGAACGCGAGACGGACGAGGGTGGTTGTCGGGCTGCCGCCGATGCATGAGGATCAGGCAGCGGATCGCGGAGGCCGGAGGTACGCCCATGGCGCGGGTGGGGGGAGCTCCATCGTTCTTCTCCGGCCTCACCGAAGATGAACTCGGCCGAGTTCTCCGCGGGTTGAGCCGCCGACGGGTCGCGGAAGGCGCCGTGGTGCTGGGAGAGGGCGAGTCGCCGACGGAGATGCTCGTCATCCTCAGCGGGATCGTCGCCGTCCTGGTTCGCGACGACCACGGCGAGGACAGTCGGGTCGGCGAGCTCGGGCCCGGCGACACGATCGGGGAAACTGCGCTGTTCACCGGGCCGGCGTCGGAGGTGAACCGCGCGGCGGCCACCCTGCGGGCGCTCACCGACGTCGCCGTGGTGGCCGTGGAAGGTGCCGCGTTTCCGCAGCTCGCCGCCGCGTATCCGCAGGTCCTGCACAACCTCGGCGCGATCCTCTCGCATCGACTCACCCGGTCCTACCAGCGGGCGGCTCGTGCCGAGCGCGGCCGAATCACCGCGCTGCGGTTGAGCGGCGGGCCGCCGCTGTTGGCCTGGGCGCTTGCCGGCAGCGTCGCGTGGCACAGTCGCGCCGCGACGGTACTGGCGGTCATCGGCCCGACGAACGGCGAGCTCACCGCCCTCGCCGGCCACGGACGGCTGCCGGAGGAGCCGGGCGCTCGGCTCGTGCTGCTGTCCCCGGCGGCCTCGCCCCCGGCCCTGGCGGCGGAGCTGGACGAGCTGTCCGACTCGTACCGGCACGTCCTCGTCCTGCTGCCGCCGGGAGGCACCGGGGATGATCCGACACGGCACGGTGTCTGGGCCAGCATGCGGACGATCGCTCTCGCTGATGCCCGCCAGCCGCTGCTCGTCGACTCCCCTGGGGGAGACCGCCCAGGACACGCGGTACGCGGTTGGGTGTCGGCGGCACCGGCACGCGGCGGCCCGGGTCGCGACGGCGTGGTGTCCGTTCCGGCTCTCACAGCCGCCGACGAGGCGGCGCTGCGCCGCGGTCTGCTGCCGGCTGCCACGCCGGCGGGCGCTGCGCTGGGCTGGCTCGCCCGGGACCTGTGCGGGCTCAAGGTCGGCTTGGCGCTCGGCGCGGGCAGCGTGCGTGGGTACGCACACTACGGTGTACTGCGCGTCTTCGAGCGGGTCGGCCTCAAGGCGGACTACGTCTGCGGAACCAGCATCGGCGCGATCATCGCGTCGACGTATGCGCTGGGGCACAGCGCCGACGAGGCCGCGCGGGTCATGGAGTCGACGAGCATGCGCGCCTTCCGGCTCACCGCCCCGATCCACTCCCTGCTGTCCAATGCGGGGGTGGCGGAGAACTTCCGCTCGGTCAGCGGGGAGCGGCGGATCGAGGACCTCGACATGCCGCTCGCGCTGGTGGCGGCGGACCTGACCACCGGGCGCGAGGTGGTCTTCCGCCGCGGCCTGTTGCGCGTCGCTGCGTTGGCCAGTATGGCGATCCCCGGCATCTATCCGCCCGTGCGCATCGGCGAGTCCGTCCTGGTCGACGGCGGCGTGGTGAACCCGGTCCCGACGAGCGTGGCCTGTTCGATGGGTGCCGATGTCGTGATCGCGGCCAGCCTGAGCCGCCCGTCCGGCGCTCCGGCACCCGATGTCGAGGCCGTCGAGGGCAACGGCCGGCCGCCTTCGCTGCTGCACACGATCGTCCGCTCCGTGGAGGTCATGCAGGGCCGGATCGGAATGTCGGCGACCGCGGCCGCGACAGTTCTGCTGGAGATGGACTTCGCCGAGATTCCCGGGCTCGGGTTGCACGCATTCGCCGAAGGTCGCCCGTACATCGCTCCCGGCGAGGCAGCCGCCGAGGCCGCGTTGCCGGCACTGTCCGCCGCCCTGCCATGGCTGCGCGGGTAACGGGAGACTGCGCCGGCCTAAGATCAGGTGCGCGCCGACGGGTGCTTCGGCTGGTAGAGCATCATCTCGCCCGCACCAGGGATCTTCAGCGTCGTTGTCAGACCAAAGCCGTCGTCCCTGATGTCACGTGCGAACTCTGCGCCCTTGGCCATGAGCTCTGCGACGGTCTGCTGGACGTCATCACACCCGAGAGAGATCTCGTGATGTTGGTTGGTCGACCAGGTTGCACCGTCGTGCTCGGCCCGGGTCGGGTGCACGCCGAGTTCGGACGGTCCCGTCTGGAAGATGAGCCACCCGTCGCCGGCATCGACGTGCGGCCAGCCGAGAACGTCGCGGAAGAACGTGCGGGCAGCCTCGGCATCGTCGGCGTACACCAAGGTGTGAACGGCGCTTATCATCTTCGCCAGCCTAGACGGGCAGTCACGGTGACTGGATGAGTCCGACAGTGTTGCCGTCTGCATCTTTCACAGCTGCGATCAACGTGCCCCCACCGACATCTCTGATCGGTTGCTGCTCGTCTGCGCCAGCGTCGAGGAGCGACCTGAGAGTCTCCTTGATGTCGTCGATGTGCCAGTAGCTGACAGGCCCCGTCATGCCCTGGCTGTGGCCGTGGGGATCCAGACCAACTTCTTGGTCTCCGACACTGAACCCGACGTAGTGGGCCTCGTCCATCGAAGGCGCTACACCCAAGAGCGTGCCGTACAGCTTCTTCGCTTGAGCTAGGTCCCTGACGGGATAGACGACAGTCTTGGTACCGGGCGTCATGAAGAGCTCCTTGCACTTGTTGTGTCACCTCGACCTGATGCGGTCGTCACCGCCATGACGGACCGCGGCGGAGGAATGTGACCCGGTCGCCACGCGTGGAGCCCTGGCGCACCGTCGTCGAACCGGACCGTCACCGTCAGGTCAGGTCAGGTCAGGTGATCGGACGGGTGCGGACGACCTCGGTGGCGGCGCCCTTCCAGAACGGCGCTGCAGCCAGGATCGCCCCGCCGACGGTGATCGCGCCAATGGCTGCGTCGACGCTGGTACGCCCGTCCCGGGCCCAGTACACGTCAGACAGGTCGAGCAGCAGGGCCAGCTCATCCACGATGAGCGCGGCGCCGGTGCCGTAGGCGGTGGCCGTGACCGGATGGCGCCGCCGCTGCTCCTGGCCGTGCACGCCGACGCCACCAACAGCCACAAGCAAGAGGATCCCCAGGTTGTAGTGGTGCAGGTGCCGGCCGCCGATCACGATTCCGCCCGATCCCCCGGTGACCAGGTCGCGGCGGCGCAGGAGATGGGTGACCGCGCGCGCGGTACCGAACGTCACACCAAAAGCTGCCCACGACAACAGCAGCGCCCGCTCCGACGGGCCGACCCGATCGGCATAGACCGCTCGCAGGCGGGCCGGCAGGCTCGCCGCGTCCGCCGGCCGGGCAGGCGGCCCCGTCGCGCCGTCGGGCTGATCCCTCGCGCCGGACTGGCCCTGATCACCTGCTGTCACGTCACCTCCGCGGCATGCTGCATGCGGGCGCTCGCCTTGACCGGCCCAAGTCACCAATATGACACTCCGACGGCCCCGTGAAAGGTGAGCTGGGGAGAGAGCGTCGCGCCCCCTTTCGCTCCGTCCCCACCGGCGGAATCGCATTCGGGCGGTCGCTGGCCGAAAGCCGGCCGACTCGACTGCCAGCGCCGTCACCACTGCCAGAAAGAAACAGCTGATGAGGGTGCACTTGGCGCGCAAGATGACACAGTCGGGTGCCGGGTGGCAGCCGCAGGGTCTGCACACCGAAACCGTCAGGCATGGCACGAGCGTCCCCTGGGTCAACCGAGAACACCACGACCCACACCGCGACGTCCAACAACGGAGTCTGGAACAAGACGCTACCGTCAGGAAGGAGCTTTACCTTCACCTTTCGCCGGGCAGGCACCTACCGCTATCACTGCAACATTCATCGGGAGATGACCGGCATGGGAAGAGTGACCTGACCAGGCGCGGTCAGGTCGGGGACATTAGGGTCGCGACACCGCTCGACGATAATTCCACAATACAGCCGGGCTCTAGCTAAAGTTGGTAGCCACCGAAGGGGGCACAACTGTGACGCAACCGCTCGAAGAATCCGCTGGTGACACGGGGTCCGCGGGTAAACACCGCAACCCGTTCGCCGTCTGGCTGGGACTGCCGATCATCACTCTCGGGATCTATCACCTGTTTTGGTACTACAAGGTGAACAACGAGGCCCGCAACCTTGACCGGCGAATCGCGGTAAATCCGGCCATGGCGGTGGTGGCCATCACCTTTGGCGCGTTCATTATCGTGCCGCCGTTCGTGTCGTTCTATCACACGGGCAAGCGGATTGCCGCCATGCAGCGCGCCGCCGGCTTACCGGAGACGTGCAGCGCTGTCATTGGTCTTATCCTCCAGGTCTTCGTCTTCGGGTCCGGCACGTTGTTTTACCAGTTCGAACTCAACAAGGTGTGGGACCGGTTTGGTAACCCCGCTCCCGGGACGCCGGTGCAAATCGTCGCGTGATGCCAGGGACGACGCGCAGCGACCCCTCAGGAATGAATGCGCCACGGAGAGTCGCTGTGGCCATACAGAGTGCCATGTCATCGCAGGCGGTCGATGCTCCTCTCCCGACCGGCGCGACGGGCCGGTGTCCCCCGCCGGATACCCTCGCAAGGGGAGCAGGAGAGGTGAACATCGATGGCGTGGACGCAAGCGGCACTGCTGCAGGAGTTGGAGCCCGTAGTCGCCAAGGAGCTCGACCGGCACCTGGCGACGGCGCAGGAATGGATGCCACACGAGTACATCCGTTGGGATGAGGGCCGAAACTTCGACGGCCCGCTCGGCGGAGACGCGTGGGAACCCGGTCAGTCCTCGATCCCCGAGGCCGCCCGAACGGCACTGGTGGTGAATCTGCTGACCGAGGACAACCTGCCGAGCTACCACCGGGAGATCTACAACATCTTCGGAGCGGACGGCGCCTGGGGCACCTGGGTAGGTCGGTGGACAGCTGAGGAGGGCCGACACGGCACCGTGATCCGCGACTATCTGGTCGTCAAGCGCGCCGTGGACCCCGTCGCTTTGGAGCGCGAACGCCTGACACACATGGAGACCGGCTTCGATTCCAGCTTCGGCAACGACGTGCTGCGCTCCGTGGCGTACGTCTCCATGCAGGAGCTGGCCACCCGAATCTCACACCGCAACACCGGAATAGCCAGTGGAGATCCGGACTGCGAACGGATCCTGTCCAAGGTGGCGGCCGATGAGAACCTGCACATGCTCTTCTATCGCAACGTGCTCAACGCGGCCTTCGACATTGCGCCCGACGAGACGCTGACCGCCGTTTCGGAGGTCGTTCAGGGCTTCCAGATGCCGGGGAGCACGCTCGCGGGGTTCACCCGGCGATCAGCGCAGATCGCCGAGGCCGGCATCTACGATGCCCGCATCCACCATGACCAGGTGCTGGCTCCGGTACTCAAGGTGTGGCGGGTCTTCGATCGGGAGCTCAGCGGGCCGGGCGAGGCGGCGCGGGAAACGATGGCCGCCTACCTCGCGAAGCTAGACAAAGCGGCGAGCCGCTTCGAGGAGCGCCGCGCGACGCGGCGGGCCAAGGCTGCGGCCGCCGGCTAGCCGCACGGGACTAGCCGAATTGGTCAAGGCTGTCCGGGTCGCCCAGATCGGCTCGCCTTCGTGAGGAAGCCGTCCACGCCTGCCTGGTAGGCATCAGCAACGTAGGACGCGTCGTAGAGCGCCTGGCACCTC
>JADGOV010000144.1 GCA_017882785.1 Frankiaceae bacterium | reverse complement strand
GCTGAGGGATGTCCTTGCTCATCTGGGCAGCCTGGGCGTTGTTGTCGTCGCCGCATCTGGCAACGACGCAACGACACGCGAGTTCTATCCAGCTGCGCTATCTCCTCGCCAAGACCTGGTCTATGGCGAGGATGACACTGGCGTCCCTGTGATAGCGGTTGGCAGTCTCAATCCCGACGAATCCATCGCCCTGTTCAACAACTCGGGCAGCTGGATCAGGGCGTGGGAACCGGGGGTTTCCCTCGTCAGCACGGTCCCCAAGATGCAGGGTTCGGTGCAGCCACGCGTCAGGCTCAACGACATCGTCCCGGGGGAGCCGTGCATACGCTCGTCCATCGACGACGACAACTTCGCCAGTGGGTTCGCTCTGTGGAGCGGCACGAGCTTCTCTGCGCCGCTGCTCGCCGCCAAGATCGCCAAGAAACTTCTCGACGGCGATCCCCCGGTGCAGGATGCGACGGCGGCCCGCAAGCGAGGCTGGGCCGCGGTCGAGGCGACCACCAACATCCGGTTGGTGCCACCACCGTTGGCCTAGCGCGCCGTCCCGGTGGAGGTGAACGGGTCGGGTGCCGACGGCGTCGTGGAGACGCCGGTAGCACCGCCGACGCGGGCCCTGTGATGCTGTCGAAGTGACGTCCCGACAACGCCGCGTGACGGCGGTGGATCTGCACCGGCGGGCCATCCTGGCCAGCGAGGGTGGACATCCGACACGGGCTCGGGATCTGCTGCGACGGGCGCTGGCGCAAGACGACGCGCGTGACGCGTTGAACGTCCGGATCCTGATCAGCCTGGCCCTCGCCGAGTCGGAGGCCGGCGACCTCGACCGCGGGCTGATGGTGCTCGACCAGGCCGACAGCGCACTCAACGGCGTCTCCGAGGCCGAGCGGCCCGACCTCATCGGGCCGCTGCATGGTCAGCGGGGCCTGCTGCTGCTGCGCGCCGGCCAGTTCACCGAGGCGACGCCGGAACTCGATATCGCCATCGAGCAGCTCAAGGACAGCCCGCTGCACCACGCACGGGCGCTGTTGAATCGGGGCACAGCCGCGCTGTTGCTGGGCGACCTGGTGGGCGCCGCGCGGTTCCTCGGAGAGACCGTCACGGTCGCCAGACAGGCCGACTGGGAGATCGGCCGCGCCAAGGCAACCGGGAACCTCGGTTACCTGGCGCT
Organism: Frankiaceae bacterium; assembly: GCA_017882785.1. Lineage (GTDB taxonomy): Bacteria > Actinomycetota > Actinomycetes > JADGOV01 > JADGOV01 > JADGOV01. The sequence goes on along the minus strand of JADGOV010000144.1, from coordinate 4,010 downwards.
GCTCGCCGGGAACCTGCCGGAGGCGCTGCGGCTGACCGATGAGGCTGACGTCGTGCTGGCGCCCCTCGGCAGTGGTGTCGAGGGCGTCGGCCGGATCAACCGCGCGCGGATGCTGATGGCCTCGGGACTGCTGTCCGACGCTGAATTCGAACTCGAGACGGCAAGTGCGCTTCTCAAGGGTGCCCACCTGACCCAGGATCGGGCCGAAGCCGAGCTCAACCGGGCACAGGTGGCGCTCGCCGACGATCGGCCAGGTGACGCCCGGCGCTGGGCCCGGCTGGCCAGCCGCCGCTTCAATAGCCGCGGGGCCGACATCTGGGCACTTCAATGCGACCTGACCCAGCTGCAAGCAGACCGGATGCAGCGGCGTCACCTCAGGCAGACCGCGGAGGCGGCGGCCAGAATGGTCGGCACCCTCCTGGGCCAGGGCCTGAAGGAGGATGCCAGAACCGCCGAACTGATCCGGCTGGACTGCCTCGTGGCATCCGGTCACCCTGTGCCCGTGCCCCCGCTGCAACCCCACGAGCGAATCGGGACCCGGCTGCTGGCCCGGGCCATCCGTGCCGACCGCGCGGACGCGCTGGGAAACAGCAGGTCTGCCAACTCCGAAAGGTCGCGCGGTCTGGTCGAGCTCCACCAGTACCAGGCAAGATTCGGCAGCCTTGACCTGCAGAGTGGGGCCAGCGGCCTGGGACGCCGGCTCGCCTCCGACGGCCTCGCGGCGGCCATCAGGAGTCGGAGTCCACAGAAGGTCCTCGCCTGGTCGGAACGAGCCCGCGCGACCACGTCACGCACTCCTCAACTGCGTCCTCCCGCCGACCCGCTGGCCGCCGAAATGCTGGCCGACCTCCGTTTCGTGCGCACCGTACTGTTGGACGCCACCCGGGCCCGCCGCGAGGACGCCGAAGTACAGCGACTGAAGCAGCGTCGACGCGACCTCGAGCGCTTGATCCGCCGCAGATCCTGGTACAGCCGCGGAGACGGGGCGATCGCCACGCCCGCCCGACTCGACCCGCTTCGGGCAAGACTCGCGGACTCCCCCGCCGGCCCGGGGTCCATGGTCAGCTACCTCACCGCCGGCAACCTCCTGCACGCTTTGATAGTCACCCCATCGCGATCGGTGGTGTGCACGCTCGGCGACTCCCGGCTGGTCGCTGAGCGGGTCCAACGGGTGCGAGCCGACCTGGACGTGCTCGCACTGTCCACGCTCCCTGCGGCGATCCGCCGCGTCGCGCTCACGTCGCTCAGGAACGGCATTCAGACTCTGCAGGACCTGGTGTGGTCGCCACTGGCTGCGCGTCCGGAGGACGGCCCGATGCTCGTCATACCGTGCGCTGAGGTCGCTGCGCTTCCGTGGACCAACCTTCCGGCGCTGCGTTGGCGACCGGTCACAGTCGCACCGTCCGCCACGTGGTGGTTGACCGCTCGCGAGCGCGGCACCGGCGTCCCCGCGGACGCGGCCGGCGTTTTCGTCGCCGGCCCGGACGTTGACCGCGGCCCCGCGGAGGTTCGTGCTGCCAGCCGGGTCTGGCCCGTCTCAACCGTTCTCACCGGCGATGACGCCACCGGTGCCAACGTGCTCAAAGCCGCCGATGGCGCGGCGCTCTGGCACCTGGCCGCGCACGGCAGCCACGACCGTGACAATCCCCTGTTCTCCTCAATCCAACTCGTGGACGGCGCCCTCTTCGGATATGACATCGACTCGCTCGGCGCGGTGCCGCAGCATGTTGTGCTATCTGCCTGTGATCTCGGGCTGGCCGTGGTGCGAAGGCGCGACGAGGCAGTCGGGATGACCGCCGCGCTGCTGCACGGCGGGGCTGTCAGTGTGGTTTCGGGGGTCTCTCGCGTCGCGGATGAAGCGGCCTTCGAAGTCGCCGTCCGGCTGCACCAAGGTTTGCGCGCAGGACTCAGCACCGCGCACGCTCTGGCCTCGGCGATCGCCGGAGCGATGACCGGCTCCGGATCAACCGGCGAGATCGCTGCCCCGCTCGTCTGCTTTGGCGCTGGTTGGTGAGCCGTAACGACTGATCCGGGCGAACGGCCGGCCGCACGGCCGCGACGTGGTGGGATGTGTAGGGGTCGCCGCGGTTCTTGGTTGGGGTTGGTGCCGATCGCAGCGGGGGACCCGCCGTGATCGCAGGGATCTGACGGGGTGCAGCCGGTGTGCGGCCCCGCGAGGCAGGGGTCGAAGCCCGAATCTGGTCTGCACCGAGCGCTTACCTACTCACGGATATGCCGAGAAACACACCCTGCTCGACGTATCAGCGGTGCCGGCCAACAGTTCCGGTCAAGAGCGGCGCCGCGCCGCTCCTACCCGCCTCCGCCCGCGACCGCTGACCGGGAGGAATTCCGCCGCGAACCGGCCGAACCGGGCCGGGCATCGCGATCCCATGGCCGCGACCGGGTTCCGCGGACCTACCGGCCGCCGGACAGTCCAGGAGAGAAGACATGACCGACACCAATACCCCGAACACCGATTGGCGCTGCCACCTTCGTCGGCACCACTACATCCGGGTAGTGGACGATAACCCCGAAGTACGCGGCCAGACGGTGCTGGTGTGCACCAGGTGCGGTAAGCACGAGGATGGGCCACCGCCGACCGGGCGGTCGGGTTCCATCGAGGTGGCCGGTATCGGGAAGTTGCTGGGCGGCCTGGGCAAGCGGAGATAGGTACGCCACTTCAACGGTTACCGCGATCGACGCTGCCGCGAGCTCGGCGTCCGGCCCTCCCGCAGATGCAACACCTTCATTCGCCACGGACCCCGACGCGGTGATCGACGCAGTCGGCGCGATGGTCGGCTTCTCCCTCGTCCGCGGCAGCCCGGACGGCTTTCAACTGCACCGCCTGCTGCAAACAGTGATCCGCAACCGGATACCCCGGCCAACACGATCGCCGCGCCGCGACCGGTCTGGGCAAGCACGAGCAGGGCACACGTCGTCGGAGACGACGCCCCTGCACCGCGCCCCGCCGGGTGCTCGGCCCAAACCACCCCGTCACCCTGGGTTTGGCGGGCTCAAAGATCACCCTGATCACCCTGGAACCGGTGGCGTCGCGGTTGGGCCCGAACCGCCGAACACCGAGCAGGTGGATGCCCACGCCCCGTCAGGGGCCGGGGGTCCTCGGATCCGCGGCCGCACCGGGCGGCGCCTATCGGTGATTGGCGTACGGCCCCATCCGGGCTGTGGGTGGTGGTGACGCACGGTTGGTCGACGTGTCGCTCCGGCCGGCGACCCGGTGGTGCCCATGCCGGGGGCGACATGCAGGACCGCGGTGAAATCCCTATCGGCCGGCGCGTACCAGGTCCGGGACCAGCTGTCGACCCGGCATCCATCACCGGCTACGGCTCGGCGCCATCGGCCGCCCAGTCGGAGGGGTCGAAGAACAACTCGAGCTGGATGTTGTCCGGGTCGCGAAGAACGAGGACGGCGGCACCCGGTATCGAGTTCGCCGGCGCGACCGGGGAATGCACGACCGCGGTGGCGGCGAGCCGCGTCGACCAGCCATCCAGTTCTGCGCGGTCGGCCACCGCGAACGCCAAGTGATCCAGGCCGACGCGCGTCTCATCGAACACCTGCTGGCCGCCGTCTCGATGCTGGGTCAACCCCAACCGGGCCGGTAGGCCGTCGTGGCGGAGAAACACCTTACGCCGCGCCCCATCAGGCGACTCGAACTTGCCGACTCGCCGGAACCCGAGCACTTCCACGTACCAGTCCGCGCTCGCGTCAACGTCGCGGACCGTCAGGCCGAGGTGATGGATGCCCCCGATCATGCCGGCTCACCGAGTCCTGTCATCAGAATAACGAGCCTCGCAGATCCTGGTGATCGAAATGGGTCGCCGTGGCAGGAACCGCGTCGGATCCGCGACTGCGAGCCGCTGTGACGTCTCCACCGCAAGTGGGGCGAGTAGGCCCCAGCTTGTTCACGGCCATCGTCGGCGCTCCTTTCGACAAGAAAGGGATCAGCCGGCCCGGGTCGGGGTGAATGGCCGGGGAATGGTCGGGCCGCGTTC
>JADGOV010000143.1 GCA_017882785.1 Frankiaceae bacterium | reverse complement strand
GCTTCCCTGTTGTGGGGGAAGGATCTTCGGGTGGCCTTGACCGGGAGTGGGCCGGGTGTAGGCAGCGGCGCGATGAAGATGGCAGCGCGCCGAAGGCGCGCCGCTTGGTCATCGCGGCGTGTCGTCTGCCACGCTCGATGGCTCCGGTGGCCCAACCCGAGGCTTTGGTCGACGCCGTCGGCTGGCGCGAGCACCTCGCGCAGCTGGTGTACTTCGTCGGCAGCCCGGTGCTAGTCGGACGTGCCGTCCTGCCGGACATGCGCACCAAGGGGTACGGCCGGATCGTCCACATCGACTCCGAGGTCGCCGACCGTCCCCCGATCGGGCGCTCTGCTTACGCCACGGCTAAGAACGCACAGATTGGCCTCGCACGCAGCTGGGCGCACGAGCTGGCGCCCCTCGGGATCACCGTGAACACGGTGGCGCCAGGCTTCATCCCCGTCGAGCGACACGCGGACATCCCAACCGAGATCCGCGACGCCTATGTCCGCACCGTGCCCGCCGGCCGAATTGGTACTGCCGACGATGTCGCCTACGCGGTCAGCGTCCTGGCAGCACGCGACGCGGGCTTCATCACCGGTCAACGGATCCTCGTCGACGGTGGTCGCTCACTGACTGTCTGAACGCAACCCAGCACCAACCGGGTGAAGATGCCAAACCAGGTCGGGATCGTGCAACGGCTCTCGTACCTGCTACCCCCGGAGCTCGTGACCTCGACGGGAGTCGGCGGTTGCTCGGGCACAGCGGAGGATGGCCTCAACCGATCGGTCCACGTCGGCCTCGTCGGTCGTCCAGTTCGACACCGAGATGCGCATCGCTGCTTGGCCGTGCCAGGTCGTGCCGCTCATCCAGCAGGGGCCCTCCCGCTGCACCCGCTGGACCACCCTGCGGGTGTGTCCGTCGTGGTCGCCGTCGGCGGCGTGGAAGCGGACGAGCACCTGGTTGAGGACCACATCGTTGAGCACTTCGACGCGATCGTCGTCGCCAAGCCGGTCGGCGAAGCGGCGGGCCAGCGCACAGCAGCGCTCGACCAGCTCAGCGACTCCGGCGCGCCCCAGCGCGCGGATCGCCGCGTAGACGGGGAACCCTCGGGCGCGCCGGGAGAACTCCGGGTTGTAGTCCAGCGCGTCGCGCTCGCCGTCGGCGCCGTGGATGAGGTAGCTGGCTCGCACGCCCATGGCGGCGCGGTGCGCTTCGGGGTTGGCGCAGAAGACCAGCCCGGAGTCGTAGGGCACGTTGAGCCATTTGTGCGCGTCGGTCGCCCACGAGTCGGCCAGTTTTACCCCGGCCACTAACGGCCGCAGCTTTGGGCTCGCCCCCGCCCACAGGCCGAAGGCGCCGTCGACGTGCACCCACGCGCCGGCCTCGTGCGCGACTTCGCAGATCTCGCGAACCGGGTCGATCGCGCCGGTGTTGACGTTGCCGACCTGGGCGCACACGATCATCGGCCCGCTCGCCTCGCGCAGCCCGGCCCGCAGGGCGGCCGGGTGCATCCGCCCCTGGTCGTCCACGTCGACAGGGATGACCGCGTTGGTCCCGACGCCGAGGAAGCGCAGCGCCCGGTCGATGCTGTCGTGCCGTTGCGCTCCGGCCAGCACGCGAAGGCGGGGCGCCCCTGCTAGACCGTCGGCCTCGACGTTCCAGCCGGCACGGCTGAGCATCTCGTGCCGGGCGGCGGCCAGGGCGGTGAAGTTGGCCATCTGCACGCCGGTGACGAAGCCGACCGACACGTCGGCGGGGAGCCCGAGGAGTTCCGCCAGCCAGTCGCCGGCGACCTGCTCGACCGTCGCGGCGGCCGGCCCGAGGACGTGAAGACCGGCGTTCTGGTCCCAGGCGCTGGTGAGCCAGTCGGCGGCCAGGGCCGCTGGGCTCGACCCGCCGATGACGAACCCGAAGAAGCGGCCGCTCGGGGTCGCGACCAGGCCGGGCTCGGCAGCCGCGGCGAGCGTCTCGATCACCCTGCGCGGATCCTCCGGCGTCTGTGGCAATGGACCGCCCAGCGCCGACTGCAGGTCCAGCCCGCTCGCGCTGGCACCCACGGGCCGGGTGGGCAGGCCTGTGAGGAAGGCCAGCGCGCTCTCGTACGCCTGGCCTAAGGGTGCTGCCCAGTCTGGCTGCTCCATCACGTCCTCCTTGTTCCCTCAGTGGTGATGCGCGGCATCCTCCCGGGACCGCGTGTGCGGCAGCGTGTGCGCCGCTGACGAGGGCGAACGGTCGCCGCCGAACTTGATTTGGGGTGATCCGTCTGTTTTCGCGATGCGCACACGTGGTCGCACACGGTGGGGCAGGACAGTCCGCAGTGCACCGGCCGCCGGCCGGTCATGAGCGAGGGAGGCTCGCAATGCCATTGGTCAACGTCAAGCTCATCGAGGGTGTGTTCGACGCGGAGCAGAAGCAGCGGATCGTCCGCGACCTCACCGAGGCGATGGTCGAGATCGAGGGCGAGAACATGCGCCCGGTCACCTGGGTCATCGTCGAGGAGGTCACCAGCGGTGAGTGGGGGATCGGCGGCAATCCGCTGAGCACCGCCGACGTCAAGGCGCTCGCCGCTGGCGTGCCTGCCGGCTGAGCGGCGCGGTTCCGGGACGGCCGCGCCGATTGCCGGTTGTCCCGGGGCCACGCCCGATGCAAGCTAGGGAAACGATGGTGTTGCACATCCGGCTGCTCGGACGGCCGCGGGCGGAGGTCGACGGCAGGCCGGTGCCTGGCCCGCGCGGGCGCAAGACGTGGGCGCTGCTGGCGGTACTGCTACTGGCCGACCAGCCCTCGAGCCGGCGCAGCCTGGCCAACCTGCTGTTCCCCGAAGCCGACGACCCGTTGGGCGCGCTGCGCTGGACGCTGAGCCAGTTGCGGGGCGCCGTACGCGGGCACGTCACCATCGGGGGCGACCCGGTCGTGATCGACGTCGGGCCGAGCTGCCGGGTCGACGTGACCGAACTGCTCAGCGACCAGCCCGGCGGCTATGACGGCGAGGCGGCGGGCCTGGGTCCGCCCGAGAGGCTCCTCGACGGAGCCGACGGCATCGCCGGGGCCGACTTCGATCTTTGGCTGACCGCCGCTCGGCATCACCTCGACACGGCGCGAGGGGAACGGCTGCGCCTGCTCGCCAACCAGGCCCTGGTGTCCGCGAAGCCGTCGCGCGCGATTGCCGCCGCCGTCCGGGCGGTAGCGGTCGAGCCACATGAGGTGGCCTCCCGAGCGACGCTGGTCAGCTCGCTTGTGGTCGCCGGCGACCACCCGGCCGCGCTGGCCCAGCTCAGGGATTGGAGCACCTGGATCCGTCAGGAACTGCGCATCGACCGGCTGATGGGCGACAAGCGCGGCGAGGACGGCGACGACCCCCCGCCGCCGCCGCCCGACCCCGACACCATGTCCCGGATCGAGGCCGGGCAGGCTGCCATGGCCGCCGGTGCCGTACCCGGTGGCCTCGAGCACCTGCGCGACGCGGTGCGGCTGGCCGCTCGGCGCGACGACGACCAGCTCCACGCCACCGCCCTGGTGGCGCTGGGCGGCGGGCTGGTGCACGCGGTGGCGGCGCACGCCACCGAAGGGATCCAGGCGCTGCGCGAGGGCGCCCGGCTCGCCCAGCGGGCGGGTAGCCATCGGCTGGTCGCCGAGGCGCTTCGCGACCTGGCGTACGTGGAGAACACCAGCGGTCGGGTCGAGCCGACCCGCCGGCTGCTGTCGTCCGCCGCGGCGGCCGCGGGTCACGACGCCCATGCCATGAGCTCGGTGCGGGCCGTCGAGGGGATGTTCCTAGCGGACCGGGGAGAGCACCGCCGCGCGCTGCGGGCCCTGCGCGATTCCGCGCAGCTCGCCGAGTCGGCCGGGCACATGCGGCAGGCCGCCTGGTCGATCTCGATCGCCAGCCGCTCGCTGCTGCTACAACAGGAGCTGGACACCGCGGCCGAGTACGCCGAGCAGGGCGTGCGGATCGCGGCCGAGGAGCGCTGGACTGCCATGCTCCCCTGGATGGAAGCCATCCTGGCCGAGCTGGACCTCGCCGACGGCAAGGTCGACCAAGCCGACCGGCGGCTGCGCCGCGCCTGGTCGCTGAGCCTGGTGCTGGGCGACTGGTGCTGGCAGGGCATGACCGCACGCGGGCTCGGACTGGTCGCCTTCGCCCGCGGCGACCTGCCGGAGGCCCTGCGCTGGCTGGACGAAGCCGTTCGCCGCGCCGCGGAGGACCTGGACCGCTATGCGTGGATCCACGCCTGGGTGCAGGAGGCCGTCTGCCGGGTCACCGTCGCCGCCAGACTGCCCCGCGCCGTGGCCGACGTCACCCGGCTGGCGAACCTGGCCGCCAGGTCCGACCAGCCGGAGTTCACCGCCCGGGCCCAACGGCACCACCTGGCGCTGCAGACGCCGTCCACCCCGGGAGCCACGCGACGCGTCCGGCTGCCGGCCAACCCGTGAACCCGCGTGGACCAGACCAAGCAGATGCTCACCCGTTCGGTCGCGTGGCCGCCGACTACCGCCAGGCCCGGTTCTCCACCAGATCGCCCGAGGGCTGGTGACCCACGCCCCGGTGCTCGAGCTGGGCTGCGGCACCTGCGCAGCCCAGGCGGAGGCGGCACGCCGGGTCGACCCGGACGGCCCGGGTGTAGGGCATCGACCTGGCCGAGCCGATGGCCGCCGAAGCGGCCGCACTGGAGCCAGATCCTCTGGAACCCGTGGTTCGCTTTGGGCGGCGCACTGTTCATTGCCACGGCACTTCGACTTCGTCAACACTCACCCGAACGGCGTCTGCCGCGGTAGCCGATCCCGTGTGGGACGCCGTCCGGTGACGGGGTGTCCTATGGGACTGTGATGATCATCGGCCGCTGGGCCGGTTCGACGCCGATCCGTCACGCGTCGAGGTTCTCAACTGCACAGCTGTGGCGGGCATCCGAGCCGCAGGCCCGGTTCAGCGACGTGAGTCCGGTGTGCGCTTTCGTGAATGGGGGCTAGTGGGGGTGGGCTGTGACGAAGCTGGCGAACGCGGCGCCGGTGGGTCGCAGGTGTTTCGAATACGATCCTGACGTCACCCAGATCATCGCGTCTCCACCTACGCCATCCACCGCCAACGGCGGCTTGGCGCTCAACCGGACCGTCTCGTCAATCCCGTTGCCCGTCGTAGGGCGCTCTCCCGTGATCCCGGCCGTCTCAGATATGGATCCTCACGCGGAGCGTGACCAGTGCGGGATCCCGATTCGCAAACGGCTGACAGGCGGCGGTGGACAGGGCGACCG
>JADGOV010000142.1 GCA_017882785.1 Frankiaceae bacterium | reverse complement strand
CCGGGGCTTTTTGCTGGCCTCACCCGCTGACCAACCGATCCGTACCGTCCAGCACCCGACAAGCAAGCTCGAGGAGAGTCACATGGTCGTCGTCATGGAGCCGGGCGCCAAGCCGGCCGAGGTGGACGCCGTCGTATCCGTCGTCGAGGCGGCTGGGGGTGCCGCCTTCGTCAGCCGCGGCATCAGCCGGACGATCGTGGGCCTCGTCGGCGACCTCGCCGTCTTCGAGACGCTGAACCTGCCGGCGCTGCCCGGAGTCAGCGACGTGGTGCGGATCTCCACGCCGTACAAGCTGGTCAGCCGACAGAACCATCCGGAGACCTCGACCATCCTCGTCGGCGGCGTACCGATCGGTCCGGACACCATCACCCTTATCGCCGGCCCGTGCGCGGTGGAGACCGAGGAGCAAACCGTCGCGGCCGCGAGAATGGCCCTCGACGCTGGCGCGGTCCTGCTTCGGGGCGGCGCGTACAAGCCCCGCACATCCCCGTACGCCTTCCAGGGCCTCGGCGAGGCCGGGCTGCGCATCCTGGCCACCGCGCGGGAGGAGACCGGGCTGCCGGTCGTCACCGAGGTGGTCGACGCCCACGACGTGCCGCTCGTCGCGGAGTACGCGGACATGCTGCAGGTCGGCACCCGCAACGCGCAGAACTTCGCGTTGCTGCAGGCGGTGGGCGCGGCCGGCCGGCCGGTGATGCTCAAACGCGGGCTGAACGCCACCATCGAGGAGTGGCTGATGGCCGCCGAGTACGTCGCCCAGCGCGGCAATCTCGACATCGTGCTCTGTGAGCGGGGCATCCGCACGTTCGAACCGTCTACCCGCAACACCCTGGACATCAGCGCGGTGCCGATCGTGCACACCCTCTCGCACCTGCCGGTCATCGTCGACCCGTCGCACGCCGGCGGGCGGCGGGACCTCGTGTTGCCGTTGTCCCGCGCGGCGATCGCGGTCGGCGCGGACGGGGTAATGGTGGACGTGCATCCCCGCCCGGAGATGGCGCTGTGCGACGGACCGCAAGCACTCGTCGCCGCCGACCTGGCGGAGCTGTCGACGGCCCTGACCGGCATGGGCCGGCTGCTCGGGCGCCCGCCGGCGCTGGCCGCCGTCCCTGCCTACCGCGTGCTTACCCGAGCAGCCGGCTGAGCACCCGCGCCGCGAGATCGACGCCGGTGTCGTCCACGTCGAGATGGGTCACCAGCCGGGCACGCCGCGGAGCGACCACTGAGATCAGCACCCCCTCGCTGCGGGCAGCGGCGGCCAGCGCCGGGCCGTCATCGCCGGCGGTGGTCAGATCCAGCGCCACGATGTTGGTCTCGACCAGCGTCGGGTCGCAAACCTTGGGGGCTGCCGCGGCGATCTGGTCAGCCAGTGCCGCGGCCCGCCGGTGGTCCTCGGCCAGGCCATGGAGGTGGTGCCGCAGGGCGTGGCGTCCGGCGGCGGCGAGAATCCCGGCCTGTCGCATGCCGCCGCCGAGCCGGTGACGCAGCGTCCTGGCCGAGCTTTCCTGCTCGGCGCTGCACAGCAGCACCGAGCCCACCGGCGCACCCAGCCCCTTGGACAGGCACACCGACAACGTGTCGAACAGCGCCCCGTACGTGGCCAGCGGCACACCCGTGGCGATGTGCGCATTCCAGATCCGCGCCCCGTCGCAGTGCAGCCCGACGCCCGCGTCAGCGGTCATGGTCCGCAGCTCCCGCAAGGTCTCCAGCGGGTAGACCGCGCCGCCGCCGCGATTGTGCGTCTGTTCGACGGCGACGGCCGCGGTGGGCACCATGTGATACCCGGCGGGCCGGATCTGGTCGGCCACCGCTGACGGGTCGAGCCGGCCCCGGGCGGCGACGATCGTGCGGCTGGAGATGCCTCCGTGTTGGGCGGCCCCACCGTCTTCGTAGGTCACCACGTGCGCGTCCGCGTCGCAGATCAGCTCCAGACCGCCCGGCACCAACAATCGCAGGCAGATCTGATTGCCCATCGTGCCGGTCGGCACGAACACCGCGGCCTCGTGGCCGAACAGGTCCGCGACCTCAGCCTCCAGCGCGTTGACGCTCGGATCCTCGCCGTAGACGTCGTCGCCCACCGCGGCGCCCGCCATCGCGGCGCGCATCGCGTCGGTGGGACAGGTGACAGTGTCACTGCGGAGGTCGACGAGGTCGGGCATGCGACCACGCTAACCGCGCGGGCAGCGACACGCGGGCGCGCCTTCCCGACCGGAGGGGTTCGCCAGTCCTACGGTGAGCTCGTGATTGGGTGGCCGTCGACAGCGACGACCGCCGAGGAGGTCCGACGGTTGGTCGGCGGCCACATCGACGTCGCCTATGACTTGGCGCTGCGATCCGGTTGTCATCCGGATCGCGGCGTGGAGGTCCTGCTGGCCGCGCTCGACCGGGCTCTGACGGCCCGACCCGGACCACCGGCCGCGGCGGCCGACTTACTCGGCGGTTGGCTCCGCCACGTGCGGGACCTCGCTGGCGCGGCGTCCACGCCGCGCCGGGCGGGTCGGCTGCGAGATCTCCTCACCGGTCAGGGCCCCGGTTCGAAGTCGGCTCGCCCGGACCTGGGCGTCGCCGACCCGCTGTCCGCCCGACTTCGGGACGCGCTGGCCGGCGTCGAGGACCGGTGTGCGCTGGCGCTCCTGCTGGGCGACGGCTACGACCTGCCGCCGGAGGCCGTCGCGGCCGCTCTCGACCTTGACCTGCCCGAGGTGGGCCGCCGGGTCGCCGCTGGCCGGCTGGCGCTCCTCGCGGGCTATCACCCGGCGACGGTCGGGTTGCTCGACCACCTGCCTCCGTGCCCGGCCGCGATCGCCTTCGTCGCCGCGCCGATCGAGCCGACGCTGCCGCCCGCAGTGGGCGCAACCCTGCGCCGACACGCCTACCACTGCCGACGCTGCGATGAGGTGGCCGAACTGCAGGCCCGGGCCCGGCGGATCATGCTGCGACTCGACGTCACCCGACCGTCGGCGGCCCAACGACACAAGGTGGCGGTCGCCGCGGCGGCTCCCTCCGCTACGTCGGCAGGGTCTCCTACCGCCCCGGCGCGGCTGGCTGCGGATGGTCGCAGGAGGCCGTCGCCAATACTCGTCGCGGTGGCCGTCTCCACCTCACTGGCAGCCGGGGTGGCCGCGGGACTGCACCTGGCGGCCGCCCCGCCTGAGGGCGGCCATCCGCCGGGTGCCGGTGTCACCTGGGTCGCGCCGGCCACCGCACCGGCCCTGCCGCCCGCAGAGGCGGGTCGCAGCACGCGCCGGCGCTGAACGCCCCGGCCGCCCGGCGGGCAGCGTCTCAGCCGGCGCGCAGCATCTCGGCGACCAGGAAGGCCAGCTCCAGCGCCTGCCCGGTGTTCAGCCGCGGGTCGCAGGCCGTTTCATAGCGACCCGCGAGGTCGGCGTCGGCAAGGTCATGCGCCCCACCGAGGCACTCCGTGACGTTCTCCCCGGTGAGTTCGATCGAGATGCCGCCCGGATGGGTACCCAAACCGCGGTGCACGTCGAAGAAGCCGCGGACCTCCTCGAGAATCTCATCGAAGTGCCGCGTCTTGTATCCGTTGCCGCTGGAGTAGGTGTTGCCGTGCATCGGGTCGCACACCCAGACCACGCTCGCTCCGGTCAAGAGCACCTTCTCCACGACCGCGGGCAGCAGGTCGCGCACCCGGTCCGCGCCAAGGCGGGAGATCAGCAGCAAACGTCCGGGCACCCGGTCCGGATCCAGCCGCTCGACGAGGCTCACCACGTCGTCCGGCGTCGCGGCCGGCCCCAGCTTGACCCCGATCGGGTTGGCGATCCGCGCGGCGAACTCGACGTGCGCACCAGCCGGATCCCGGGTCCGGTCCCCCACCCACACCATGTGCGCGGACAGGTCGTAGGTCGCGCACAGCTCCGCGTCGTAGCGGGTCAGCGCCGCCTCGTAGTCCAGCAGGAGGGCCTCGTGACTGGCGTAGAACTCGACGCCGTGTGCGGAGTCCAGCGTGTCGAGATCCACCCCGCAGGCCGACATGAAGGCCAACGCCTGGTCGATGTCGGAAGCCAGCGACTCATACCGCTCGCCGGCGGGGCTGCTGCGGACGAAGTCCTGGTTCCAGGCATGCACCTGCCGGAGATCGGCGAACCCACCGCTCGCGTAGGCCCGGAGCAGATTGAGCGTCTGCGCCGCTGTCCCGTACGCGCGCAGAAGTCGGGCCGGATCGGGGGTGCGGGCCGCGGGTGTACGGGCCAGGTCGTTCACCGCGTCCCCGCGGTAGGAGGGCAGCGTCACCCCGTCGACCGTCTCAAGGTCCCCCGAGCGCGGCTTGGCGAACTGTCCCGCGATCCTGCCCACCTTGACCACCGGAACGCTCGCCCCGTAGGTCAACACAATCGCCATCTGCAGTACCGTGCGGATCTTCTCCCGCAACCCCTCCACCGTCGCTGTCGCGAAGGTCTCCGCGCAGTCCCCGCCGTGCAGCAGGAAGGCGTCGCCGCGGGCCACAGCCGCCAGGCGGGCCCGGAGCGCGTCGCACTCGCTGGCCACCACGAGCGGCGGGCGCCGGGCCAGCTCGGCGGCGACCGCAGCGAGCGCCGACTCGTCTGGCCAGGACGGCCGCTGCCGGATCGGCAACGTCCGCCAGGTGTCCACGTCGGGCGAACTCATCAGGTCAGGGTACGGCCCGACGTTTCCCAAAGCCGGCGGAAACGCCTCGGTTCGGCGGGATGGTCATCTCGGGCAACGGTCCCGTCAGCCGAAGAAGACCTCCGCCTCGGCGTAGAACTCCGGCGGCACGACCTTCAGCTCCCGCGTCGCCTCCTCCAGGCTGACCATCTCGATGTTGGTCCCGCGCAGCGCCGTCATCATGCCCCACTGCTTGGCATTGACCGCCTCGATCGCGTGCAGCCCGAAGCGGGTGGCCAGGACGCGGTCGAACGCGGTGGGCGTGCCGCCGCGTTGGATGTGGCCGAGGACGGTCGCCCGGGCCTCCTTGCCGGTGCGCTCGATGATTTCCTGCTCGAGCCGGTTGCCGATCCCGCCGAGACGCACGTGGCCGAAGGCGTCCTTGTCTCCGGTCTGCATCTCCATCGTGCCGGCAGCGGGCAGAGCCCCTTCGGCGACCACCACGATCGGCGCGTAGTTGTGCATGAAGCGGTGCTCGATGTACGCGCAGACCTCGATGATGTCGAACGGGCGCTCCGGGATGAGGATGACGTTCGCCCCGCCGGCCAGCCCGGAGTGCAGCGCGATCCAGCCGGCGTGCCGGCCCATCACCTCGACGATGGCGACCCGG
>JADGOV010000141.1 GCA_017882785.1 Frankiaceae bacterium | reverse complement strand
GGCTCCAGCAGCCAACCACCGCCAGCGAGCGGTTCACAACGGGCCTCCGGGCACCATCACCCACCGACCGGAGCCCGCCCACCAAACCAGCAGCGACCACACGCCTGGTCGGGCTGGGGCGAAGCCCCGGTAGAGCTAGGTGCGCAGGCCCACGTCCAGGCTCGCTCGGCGACGGGCGATGCGCGCGGCTGCTCCCTGATGCGACGTCCGCTTCTACCGCGGGTGGTGGCAGTCGATGCGCGGTCGCAGTCGATGCGCCACCCCGACGCGGGACGCCCCGATTTGGGTCTCCAGCCGGACGGGTGACGTGCTGCCGGAGCATGGAGGTAAGCGGATGGCTGTCCTCAGACGTGTGAGGGATGTGACGCAGTCGGAGTTCCAAGACTTCTATCAGGCGAAACGGGACATGTGTCTGCGGTCGGTCCTGGCTAGCGTGGGTGATCGGGCGTTGGCTGAGGATCTGGTCGCTGAGGCGTTCACCCGGGCTTGGGTGTCGTGGCACACCGTCCGCCACCATCCGGCGCCCTCGGCGTGGATCGTGCGCACGGCGCTCAACACGCGGGTCTCGTGGTGGCGTCGCCGGCGGCGAGAGGTCGCGCTGGAGAGCCATCTTGAGGTCGCCGCGACCGAGAACGGGGACGCCGGTCTGGATGTCGTCCTGCTTGCGGTGCTGCGCCGATTGCCGCCGCGGCAGCGGGAGGTGATCGTGTTCCGGGTCTTCCTCGATCTTGACACCAAGACCACTGCCGGGGTCCTGGGCATCGCCCCGGGCACCGTCACCGCCCACTTGTCCCGCGCCGTCGCGACATTGCGCGACCAACTCATCACTGTTGACCACTTGGAGGTCGGATCATGAGCACCGGTGACACAGACAGCACGGCGGTACTCGATGCGGTGAGAGGCTCACTGGACGGCGTCGTCATGTCCACCCCGGTCAGCCAGATCGTGGCCGCCGGGCGCGCGCACCGAAGGCGCCGCCGCCTCATCAAGTCCGCGGGGGGCCTCGCAGCGGTCACCGCGCTCGCGCTCGCTGTGCCGGCCCTCGACCGTTCGTCGACCGCTCCTCCCGAGAAGCGTCTGAGCCCCCAGGCCGGCTCGGCGCACGTCACGGTCGCCTTTACCCTCGCCAGCCACACGGACGGCACGATTCACGTGACCTGGAACAAGAATCGATACTTCCAGGACCATGCGGGCCTGCAGCGAGCCCTGCGCCACGCCGGGTTCCCAGTGCTGATCAAGGAAGGCGTCTTCTGTCGGGGACCGCGGGACGACGGCTCCCTAGACCCCAGCGGCGTCGGCCCCGGCGTGGCCCGCGTCATGAAGGGGGAACGGAAAGGCAACGACACCGTCGCCTTCGTCTTCACGCCCTCGGCGATGCCCGCCGGGAAGCAGTTGTTCATCGGGTATCTGTCCCCGTCCCAGCTGGCCGTGACGCACGGGAACCCCGGATCGGTGGAACGCCTGGTGTCCACCGGGGTACCGCTCACGTGCACCACCCAGGCACCGGAGCCCAACCCCAGGTGAACGTCCCCGACAACCGCGGCTGGGCTTCGCGAACGGAGCGTCACCGGCACCGCCTGCCGATTGAACCTCCTCCCGTCGCTGGGCGGACGGGGGTGATGCACCAACCCACCCAACGACCACAAACAGCGTCACGACGCCAGCCCCCAGATGCGCCACGATCCGCTCTCTCGGCCAAGAACGACCTGTGCTCATGCCGCGTAGGAATACGAAACCACAAGGGCGGCCAATGACAGCGTTGCGGAGCTGAACCGTCGCTGTACCTCTGCTCAGGCTTTCGCGAAGGCGCCGCTGACGACGATGCGATTGCCGTCGGGGTCCACGAGCGCGATGATCCTGGAGGCAGTGACGTCCTGCGGCCGATCGTGGCTCAAGCCGGCGTCGTCAAGCCGGACGATGAGGCCGTCGAAGTCGGATTCATCCAAGACCATGGACGAGCTCCCGGCCCGGTCAGATTCGGCCCAGACTTGCACTCCATATGAGTCCCCAAGGTGCCACTCGACAAGACCATCCATCGGGTGAGCATCGGGTTGGCGACCGAAGAGCTTGCTGTACCAGTCCACCGCGCGCTCGAGGTCCGTCACCGTCGACTGTGCAAGTACTCGGGTAAACGCCATTTCGAGGTCCTCTCGGTTGGTTACACCAACATGGATGCATGCCCCGGCCGGAAAGCCAGCAGGCTCTCACCAGACCAGACCGAACGGCTCCCTGAAAGTCATCGGCGTCTCGCGCCAGCGGCTCCGCGGACGCGGAGTACACGCCGATATCGGTCACATCCCGCGACGTAGTCGAAGTGCCGAAGCCCACAAACTGCCGACCGTTTGGACCGTTCCCTTGTCCGCCGAGCGGCCCGTGACGTCCACAGCCTTCGCCCTATCTGCCGCCGACCGTATGACATCCCGAAGCAGGCTGCCCGTGGGGGTGAGCTTGCGGAGACCACGACCTCAACTAATCAGCCGCCGGCGTATCGCAACATGGAGTCTCGCTCGGGGTCTCGACCCATCGTGGGGTCCGGGGCCGGTGTCGTCTCCCGTGTGGCGATCATGTCCTCCAGCGGAGTGCGCTCGGGCAGCTTCCGGAAACGCTCGGACGGCCTCCGCTTCTCTGGGCCCTCCGGCGGGCTGGTAACCGCAGCGAACCGGACGGTGGCAGAATCGACAATGAGTAGGTGTCAGATCGCTGAGCCCTCCGAGCGCGGGCTGCCCATCGAGGGCAATGGGATGGGCTAGGGTCTGCGGCTCTTTTTCCATTCAGCGGGCGCACGATACTTGTGGTGAAGGCCAAAGAAGCGGCCGAGGAACCACCATCTGACCGCACGTCCCACCAAGGTTCGCCTGCACCAGCAGTCCTGGTCGCAGCCGCATTCTCGGTTCCGAGGGTTGTGAACTCGCTGGAGAAGGGATCGTGCCACGATCCGTACGTAGCGTAAGCCCCCCGCATCGACGTGAGCTCTCGACAACCGCCTCCGCCGCGGGGCGGGGCAGATGCGCGACGGATTGTTCCGGTACAGCGGCTCGTGACAGGGTCGATGGAATAGGGAACTCAGCCAGGCCTTGACCGAACCGCCCCCCGGCGCTCCGGTCGGGGCCGGGATGTGGCACGGCAGCAAGAGACCCACCCACCTCACTGCGACAAGGCTCCGGCGTGGTGCGTACCGCGTCAGCCAGCGGTGACCGGTACGTCGTGCTCGAGGAAGAACCGCAGCATCTCGGCGGAGGCGTCGGGGCCCCGCGCGTCGGTGTAGGACCCCACCGGGTTGCCGCCGGACCAGGCGTGCGCGCCGCCGTGCACGGTCCACTGCTCGGCCATAACCCTGCCGTCGGCGTCGCGGTACACGCTCCGGCTGAAGTGGCCGCCGTTCGCTGTGCCGTGCGTCGTGGTCGGCCGCGGCAGCGCCGCGCCGCCGCCGGTGCCCGCGCAGGGTTTCCGGACGCGGGAGGCGATGAGCTTCTCGGCGTTGACCGGCGCGACGGTGCTGTCACGGTCGCCGTGGAAGACGATCAGCGGCACCTCACAGACAGGTTCCGATGACCCGCCGCGGCGCATCGCCGCGAACGCGGAGGGGACGTCGTGCGCCACCCCGTACGCGAGCCCGCTGTGCACACCGGCGGCGGTGTACAGGTCCGGGTACGTCGCGGCCATGACCGCGGCCATCGCGCCGCCGGCGGAAAGTCCGGCGACATACACCCGAGCCGGGTCGACGGCGTGATCGCTCATGACCTGGCGGGTGATGCCGGCGATGATCGCCGGCTCGCCGACGTCGCGCCGCTGATCACCGGGCCGGAACCAGTTCCAGTACCGGCCGACATTCGCCGCGGTCGACTGCTCCGGGTAGGCGACGAGGAACGTGTGCCGCTCGGCCAGGTCGTTCATCCGCGTACCGGCGGCGAAGTCAGCGGCGTCCTGCGTGCCGCCATGGAGCATCACGACGAGCGGCACCGGTTCCTCGGCGTAGCCGGTCGGGATGTAGAGGGCATAGGTCCGCGACCCGGCCGCGGCGGTGTGCCTGAGGTGGCGGATCTGTCCACCGGGCGCGCTGGCCGCTGCCGCCGCGGTGGAGTTGGAACCTGAGGGCCGTGGCAGGTTCTTGCCCGCGGTCAGGCGCGCCTGCAGCCTGTCCAGCAGGCCGCCGGCCTGGTGCGTGCCGCTGGCCTGGGTATCCCGGCGGCGATACGTCTCGGGGGGCAGCGGCCGCGCCGCCGTGACCGTGTGGCCCACGGAGAGACCTCGCTGGAGCAGGGCACTCGCCTCGGCCAGCCGCCGCTCGCGGGTGAACCGTAGCGCCTCGGCCATGGCGGCAGCCCTGGTGTCATTCACGATTCGGGGGCTCCTGTTTGTTGTTGTGACCGTCGTCGCCGACCTGTGCCGACGCCGTCCCGCTGCGCAGCGGTGCCGCTCACACCGTCCTGGACGCCAGGGCGGCCTTGACCGCCCGCGGTGCCCGGAAGGCGCCGAGGACCTCCACCGACGCGATCGTCGCGAGCGCAAGCTCAGGGGAAACGTCGTCGGCGAGGATCGCCAGCCCCAGGACGCGGAGCTCGACCGTCCGACCGGCCGCGCGGAGCTCCTCGAGCTCGCGGCGGGCATAGTGCTGCGTGCCGAGCGTGAGCGCGCGGCGGACAACGGTCTCTTCCAGGGGGCCCGACCGGGTTTCGAGCTGCATGCGGATCGCCGTACGGATGAAGTCCGTGCGGTTGGCGTAGAAACCCTCGTCCACGAGCAGGTCGATCTGGCCGAGATCGACCAAGCCGATGTTGATCGTGATCTTCTCGCTCCTGTCGACCTCGGCCACGTCCCCGCCCTTCCCTGCGCCGGTACTCGACCTTCATACCATCCTCTCACCATCCGGCGGGATGGTAGTCAGCCTATGGGCGACGTGGTGCACGGTCGAGATTCGAACTGATGTTCTACCACTGCCATGCTGAGGTGATGGCCGGTGGGATGACACCGAAACGGCAGAGCCCGACCCTCGCCGAACGGTCGGCGCTGTCCGGGATCTCCACCGCCCAGGCCTTGGAGCAGCCTGCGGTGCGGCACTGTTGGGTAAGCGGGCTGCCCGACGACGCGGGCCGATACCCGGGCCTGCTCGCCGAGTGGAGGTCCGTCCGCGGCCAGGATGGGAAGGTTCGCTGGTTCGGAAGAGTCGTGTACGCCGTCGACGGCGGTGATCATGCCGTTCTGGTGGAGGCATGGGTACCGGCCGAGCACCTGAAGCCCGCATGACAGACAGCTCGAATGCCAGGGGACCATACGGCCAGCCCGGCGCTCGGCGCCAAATGGGCGGAGGTCAACACCGCTCGCCGGGCCACGGCAGCGACAGCGGACGTCAAGCGACCGCTGTCGGCTAAG
>JADGOV010000074.1 GCA_017882785.1 Frankiaceae bacterium | reverse complement strand
GTACCACCTGAGTTCCGGGGTCACGCTGCGCCCGGAACCGTTCGGTGCACTTGCCTACCACTTCGGCCAGCGCCGGCTGACCTACCTCGCCTCCGGCGAGCTGGTCGCCGTTCTGGACCAGCTGTCGGGGGGACGCAGCGTGACCGAGGCGATGACCGCGGCCGGCATCCCGACCGGGACGAGACCGACCGTCGCCCGCGCACTGGCCACGCTTGTCGAAAGGGGTGTTCTCGATGCCGTCTGAACCCACCGGACCCGCGCCGACGACAGGCATGCTCGCCCGGCACGCCCGGGCCGGCCTGTCCGCCCCGATCTGCCTCACGTGGGAGCTCACCTACGCCTGCAACCTGTCCTGCGTGCACTGCCTGTCCGCCTCGGGACGTCGGGACCCGGCGGAGCTGAGCACGGCTGAGTGCAGAGGGGTCCTCGACGAGCTCGCCGCGATGCGGGTCTTCTACATCAACGTCGGTGGTGGCGAGCCGACGGTGCGCGGGGACTTCTGGGAGCTGCTGGACTACGCGATCTCCGCCAACATCGGGGTCAAGTTCTCCACGAACGGCGTGAAGATCGACCGCGCGGCGGCCACCCGACTGGCCAGCACCGACTACGTCGACGTGCAGATCTCGGTGGACGGCGCGGACGCCGACGTCAACGACGCGATCCGCGGAGAGGGCTCGTTCGCCACGGCGATCCGGGCGATGGAGAATCTCGCGGCCGCTGGCTTCGCCGACTTCAAGATCAGTGTCGTCGTCACGCGGCACAACATCGACCAGCTCGATGCCTTCGCCGCCCTCGCGCAGCGGTACCGCGCCCAGCTGCGACTGACCCGGCTGCGGCCTTCCGGCCGAGGCGCATCAGTGTGGTCGGAGCTGCATCCCACCGCCGCCCAACAGCAGACGCTCTACGCCTGGCTGCGCGACCACGGCGAATCCGTCCTGACCGGTGACTCCTTCTTCCACCTCTCCGCGCTGGGGGAGGCGCTGCCCGGCCTGAACCTCTGCGGCGCCGGTCGGGTCGTCTGCCTCATCGACCCCGTGGGTGACGTCTACGCCTGCCCGTTCACGATCGCGGAGGAGTTCAAGGCCGGCAACGTCCGCGACCCTGGCGGGTTCCCGACAGTCTGGGGCTCGGCGCCGCTGTTCCACCGGTTGCGCACGCAGAGCGTCGGCGGCGCCTGCACCACGTGCAGCGCGTACGACGCCTGCCAGGGCGGCTGCATGGCCGCGAAGTACTTCACGGGTCTGCCGTTGGACGGGCCGGACCCGGAATGCGTCCGCGGTCACGGCGAGCCCGCCTTGGCTGCCGTGCCGGCCGGGGCGATACCGCAGCTCAGCACCGACCACTCCCGGCGGGGGCCGGTGCCGCTGACCCTCGGTCGGCGCCCCGACCGGGCCTGCGACACGAGCCCGCTGGTGGGGGTGGGCTGACCCGATGTCAACCGACGGGCCGGCCACCGCGTCCGCGCTGCTCCGTCCCTTCGACCTGCGGGGTCGCCGGCTCCGCAATCGCATCGTCATGGGGCCGCACGAGACGAATCTGGCCTACCGCCGGGCCATCTCCCGACGACACGTCGCGTACTACACCCGTCGCACCCGCGGCGGCGTCGGGCTCGTCGTGGCCGAGAGCGCCTCGGTGCACCCCTACGACTGGCCGTATGAACGGGCGCCGCTGGCCGCGGACTGCGAGGCCGGCTGGCGCGCGGTAGCCGACGCCTGTCACGGCGACGGTGCGCTGGTCCTCGCGGGCCTGTCCCACGCCGGCAGCCAAGGGTCCAGCGCCTACAGCCAACGCGAGTTGTGGGCGCCCTCCAGCGTGGCGGACGTGGCCAGCCGCGAGGTGCCGAAGGAGATGGAGCCGGAGGACATCGACGCGGTGATCGGCGGGTTCGCCGCGTCCGCCGCGTTGGCCCTCGACTGCGGGCTCGACGGTGTGGAGATCAACGCCGGACAGCACAGCCTGATCCGGCAGTATCTTTCCGGGCTGACGAACCTGCGGGAGGACGCGTACGGCGAGCGGTCACGGTTCGCTCGTGAGGTGCTCAGCGCGGTACGCGCGGCGGCGCCGGGGGCCGTGATCGGCCTGCGGCTGTCGTGCGAGGAGTTGGCGCCGTGGGCGGGCATCACCCCGGAGTCCGCCGCCGAGGTCGTCGGCAGCCTGGCCGAGAATCTGGACTACCTCGCCGTGGTCCGCGGCTCGGCCATGGCCACCTCCGCCACCCGGCCCGACGGCCACACGCCTGCCGGGTTCAACCTCGACCTCGTCGGGCAGTTGCACGCCGCGCTGCGCGCCGCCGGTTCGGGAATCGCGGTACTCGCCCAGGGCTCGATCGTCGACGTCGGCATGGCCGAGGCGGCGGTCGAGGACGACGTCGCCGACCTCGTCGAGATGACTCGTGCGCTGCTCGCCGACGCCAACCTGCCCAACAAGATCGCCGCCGGCGAGTCCGACCGCGTGCGGCCGTGCATCCTGTGCAACCAGAACTGCATGGTGCGCGATCCACGCAACCCCATCGTGTCCTGCGTCGCAGACCCCCGCACGGGTCACGAATGGGATCAGCCGACGGTGCTCGACGTGCCTCCGGTGAGCCGGACCGTCGTCGTCGTCGGCGGCGGACCGGCCGGTCTGGAAGCCGCCAGGGTGGCGCGCACGCGCGGGCACACCGTGCGACTGGTCGAGTCCACTGAACGCCTCGGCGGGGCATTGCGGGCAGCCGCGGTCGGTGCCGGTCGCGAACGCCTGGCCCGGTTGGCCGACTGGTTGGAACGGGAGTGCGCGCGCACCGGCGTCGGGCTGCAGCTCGGCACGCAGGCGGACGCCGCCGGCCTGCGGGCCACCGGCGCCGACGTCATCATCGCGACCGGATCCCTCGACGGCGCTCGCACGTACGTGGTGCACGCCGACGCCGCCGACGCGGTGCACACTGCCCGGAGCGTGCTGCAAGCGATCGGCGCCGGGACACTGTCCGCGTTACCCGATGGCCCGGTCGTGGTCTGGGACCCCGTGGGCGGTCCGATCGCAGTGAGCGTTGCCGAGGCGCTGGCCGCCGCCGGCCGATCGGTGACGCTGGTCACCCCCGACCCGATAGCCGGCAACGAGCTCTCGCGCAGTGGGGACCTCGCCCCGGCGAACAGCCGACTGCAGGCGGCCGGGGTGAGCCTGGTCCGGCGCAGCGTCCTGCTCGCTGTCGGACCCGGGAGAGTCAGCGTGGAGAACCGCTTCAGCGGGAGCCGGGAGGACCTGCCGGCCAGCCTGGTGGTGGACGCCGGCTTCCGGTTGCCGAACGAGGCGCTGTGGCACTCCCTCGACGAGGACACGCTGCGGGCCGGCGACGAGGTTGCCCCGCGGACGGTGTACGAGGCCTTGCTCGAAGCGCGGGCCGCGGTCATGGAACTCGACGGCCGGCCGATGCCCCGCCCACGCCCCCGCGGTAAGCCGAGCCGACAGGCACCGCCGCCCGCGACCCCCCCGACGCCCCCGACGGTGCCGGCCGCCCCGACTGGGCCGTCTGGGCCTCCCACCGTCACCGTGCTGGAAGGGGCGGGCCGATGACGAGCAGCGGCAGCCGGTACCGCCACCTGTTCACCCCACTGGAGATCGGCCCGGTCACCACACGCAACCGGATCGTGTTTTCCGCGCACCTGACCAACTTCGCGGAGGACGGCCTGCCCAGCGACCAGCACGTGGCCTACTACGAGGCACGCGCGATCGGCGGCACCGGGCTGATCATCACCGAGGAGCACTCCACCCACCCCTCCGACTGGCCGTATGAGAAGCTCATCCACGGCTTCCACGCCGAGGTGATCCCCGGCTACCGCCGGATCACCGACGCCGTGCACCGGCACGGCACGCCGATCTTCGCCCAGATCAACCACAACGGCGGTCAAGCCTCCAGCATGTTCTCCCGGATGCCGGTCTGGTCGGCCTCGCCGGTGGCCGACCCGCTCTTCCGCGAGGTGGCCAAGGGACTGACCAAACGGGAGATCGCCGAGGTGGTGGCCGGCTACGCCCTGGTGGCCGGGCACTGCCGGGAGGGCGGATTCGACGGCATCGAGCTGCAGTGCTCACACTCCTCGATCGTGCGGGCGTTCCTTTCCCCCACCACAAACAAGCGCACGGACACCTACGGCGGCTCGCTGGAGGACCGGGCGCGCCTCCTCCGCGAGGTCATCGCCGCCGTCCGGGAGGCCATCGGACGGCACATGGCGCTGGGGGTGCGGCTCTGCGGCGATGAGTTGATGGAAGGCGGCACCACGATCGCCGAGGCCGTGGAGCTGGGCCGGATGGTGGAGGCCGGCGGCCAGGTCGACTACATCAACACCTCCATCGGTGTGGCGACGGCCAGCCTGTTCATGATCGAGGCATCGATGGCGGTGCCGCCGGGATACGCGCTGTACATCTCATCCGCGCTCCGGCGGGCGGTCAGCCTGCCGGTGATCGGCGTCGGCCGGTTCAAGGACCCGCTGCAGGCCGACCGGGCGCTCGCCGAGGGGCACTGCGACCTCGTCGGTGTGGTTCGCGGCCAGATCGCCGACCCCGACTTCGCGGCGAAGGCCCGGGCCGGCACCACCGAGGAGATCCGGCTCTGCCTGTCCTGTAACCAGGAGTGCGTCGGGCGGATGGGGCTCAACCGGTGGCTGGGCTGCATCGAGAACCCGCGAACCGGTCGGGAGGCCGAAGCTCTGCCGTCTCCGCGGCTGCCCCTCGGACAGCGGGTCGTCGTCATCGGGGCCGGCCCGGCCGGATTGCAGGCGGCGATCGACGCCGCCCGCCGCGGTCACCGGGTCGAGGTCTACGAACGGGAGGCCGCCGCCGGCGGCCAGGTGCGGCTGGCCGCGCTGGTGCCGAACCGCGCCGAGTTCGGCGACATGGTGCGCAACCAGCTCACCGAGTGCGCCCGGTACGGGGTGGTGGTCAGCTATTCCCAGGAGCCGACCCTGACGGACATCGACGCCCTGGATCCCGATGTGGTCGTCGTGGCGACGGGCGCTGAGCCGACCCGGCCCTACTGGGCGCCCGTGGAGGCAGCAGAGGGAACGCCGCAGGTGTGCGACGTCCGGGACGTGCTGACGGGCACGGCCCGGCCGTCCGGCCGGGTTGTGGTCCTCGACGAGGTGGGGTTTCATCAAGCCACGTCGGTGGCCGAACTGCTGGCCGACCGGGGCTGCACGGTCGAGGTGCTGACTCCGGGCATGGTGGTCGGCCAGGATCTCGGGATCACCCTCGACATGGAGCACTGGTGGGTGCGGGCCACCGCCAAGGGTATCGCGCAGACCACCGACAGCGTCGTGATGGGTGTCCAGCCCGGTGGCCTGTCCGTGCTGCACCATCCGACCGGCGCCATGCGCCACGTCGATGCCGACCACGTGGTCATCGCCGGGCCGCAGCGGCCGGACGACGCGCTCTACCGTGCGCTGAAGTCCCGCGGCGGCCGGTATGAGTTGTATCGGGTCGGGGACTGCGTCGCACCTCGCCGGGCCCACGCCGCCGTCGTGGACGGTCACCGGGTCGGGGTGTCGCTGTGATCGCCGTGGTCTGCGTCCGGGACGGCGCACTGCCGGCCGGCGCCCAGGAGACCGTCGATGAAGCCGCGGGCGAGGTCGTGCTGGTCGGCAGTGGCTGTCTCGAGGCCAGCACCGGGCTCGCCGGGGTGGCCAGTCGGGTCCGTTACTACGAGGCCGGTGACTACGCTCCGGGGGCCTGGGCGGTGGCGCTGGCGCCGGCGCTGGCCGAGGACGATTTCCTGTTGCTCCCCGCCTCCCCCGACGGACGGGACCTGGCCCCGCGGCTCGCCGCCGAATTGGACCGGCCCCTGCTGGCGGGCGCCCTGTCGGTGACTCCGCCACGGGTCCTGCTGGCCCGGCAGGGGGGTCTGGTGACCGATGAGGTCACGGTGCTCGGGCCCGTTGTGGCCACCCTGCTGCCCGGCACCCGCGGACTCGGCACGCGGCACACGATCGACCTGTCGCCTGCGCAGCCGCTCGAGGTTCACCGCACCCCCGCGGTCCGGGACGCGGAGTCCCTAGCTGTGCTGCCGCCCGACCCGGCGACCATGGACCTCTCCGAGGCGCGGCGCATCGTCGCCGGCGGCGCCGGTTTGCACGGCCCGGCGGAGTTCGCGGTGCTGGCCCGGGTCGCGGCCGCGCTGGGTGCCTCCGTGGGTGGCACCCGGGTGGTGGCCGACGCCGACTGGCTGCCCTTCGAGCGCCAGATCGGCACCACCGGGGTGGCCGTCGACCCGGACCTCTACCTCGCCTTCGGCATCTCCGGCGCGGTGCAGCACGTCAGTGGACTCGGCGACCCGGACGCCGTCGTCTCGGTCAACACCGACCCGAGTTGCCCGATGATGGCGATGGCCGACCTCGCCCTCGTCACCGACGCCGGCCCGCTGCTCATCGAGCTCGCCCGTCGGCTCGAGACGTCGGACACCGCCGGCCAAGCAGAGGAGCGCCGCAGTGCCTGACGTTGCCGTCAAACCCACGACCGGGGACACCACCGGAGGAAGCCGGGACGGCACCCCACCGGCGGCCTTCGACGCGATCGTGGTCGGCGCCGGACCCGCCGGCGCCGCCGCCGCGCTGACGTTGGCTCGCGCCGGGAAGTCGGTGGCCCTGCTCGAGCGGGGCATCTTTCCCGGCGCGAAGAACATGTACGGCGGTGTCGTCTACGGGCGGGTCCTCGACCACCTCGTCCCGAACTGGTGGCAGGACGTGCCCTACCAGCGCTGGGTGTCCCGACGGGCGACCATGCTCATGACCCCGACCCAGAGCCTGACCATCGACTACCGCAGCGACCGCTGGATCGAGGCGCCCTACAACGGGATGACCGCCTACCGGGCCGACTTCGACGCGTGGCTGGCCGCCAAGGCCGAGGAGGCGGGCGCCACATTGGTCTGCTCGACCACGGCCACCAGCCTGCTCCGCGGCGCCGATGGGCGCATCCGCGGAGTGTCCACCGACCGGCCGGACGGCGACCTCACGGCCCGGGTCGTCATTGCCTGCGACGGCGTGAACTCCTTCCTGGCCAAGTCGGCCGGCCTCTACCAGGCCTTCGACCCGAGCAACTTCACCGTGGCCGTGAAGGAGGTCCTGCGGCTGCCCCGCGAGGTGATCGACGAACGGTGCCGACTGACCGGGGACGAGGGTCTGGACATCGAGATCGTCGGCTGCACCGCGGGGATCCCGGGCGGCGGCTTCTTCTACACCAACCGGGACAGTGTGGCGGTCGGCATCGTGGTGTCAGTGATCGGGCTCGCCGCGGCCCGCGTCCGACCGGAAAAGCTCCTCGCCGACTTGAAGAAGCATCCCTCGATCGCGCCGCTGGTCCGGGACGGGGAGTTGCTGGAGTACAGCGCGCACACGATCCCGGAGGGCGGCTACGACGTCATGCCGGAACTTGTCGGCGACCGGCTGCTCATCGCCGGCGACGCGGCCGCCATGTGCCTGGCCGCGGGGATCTGGCTGGAAGGGGTCAACTTCGCCATCGGGTCCGGCGCTGCCGCCGGCGAGGCGGCGGCCGAAGCGCTCGACCAGGGCGACGCGAGCGTGGCGGCCCTGGCCGGCTACCGGCGGCGCATCGAGGCGAACTTCGTGCTGGCCGACCACCGCAAGTTCCGTCGAGTGCCACACCTGATCATGTCCGAACGGGTGCAGCGACAGTACCCGCCGTTCGTCTGCGACATCGTGGAAAAGATGTTCACGGTCGACAACCCGACACCGAAGCTGGGCTTGCGGCGATGGGCGAACGACGCCCGCCGTACGCATGGGGTCCGGCTACGCGACCTGCTCCGCGACGGTGCCGTCGGGCTGCGGAGCTTCGGATGAGCGCCGTCACCGACATCCGGGCAGGGGCGGCGCCAGAGGCCCCCTCCATCGGCGGCGAGACGGTGGAGCGCCAGACATGGGTCGACATGCCGTTCGCCGACCGGATGGCCACCGTCGAGTTCCGGATCGCGGAGCGGCCGCACATCGTCGTCGACAGCGAACTCTGCGAGGGCTGTTCCACCCAGGCCTGCGTCACCGCCTGCCCGGCGGACCTCTTCGTCCCGACTGCGGATGGCAAGATCTTGTTCAACTTCGAGCAGTGCTTCGAGTGCGGCACCTGCTACCTCGCCTGCAACGTCGAGGGCGCGATCAGCTGGAGCTATCCCGACGGCGGGTTCGGCGTCGTGATGAGGCGATCGTGAGGAGCAGGTGAGCGGCGCTGACACCGCCACGACGCCGCAGTCCCGACCGAGCGTCGGCGTGGCGCTGAAGTTTGTGCCGCTGCGGGTCGAGGTCAACCCACTGACCGGGATGGTCAGCGCCGACGACCGCCTCGCCGGGGCGTCGCCGGCCGACGAGGCGGCCCTGGAATACGGCCTGCGCTTCGCCGAGGCCTGGGGGTGGGACCTGCTGGTGGCCTCCGCGGGCGACCACAGGTGCGAGCCGATGCTGCGGGCCGCGATGGCCGCCGGGGCGAACGCGGCGATCCGGGTGGTCCTGCCGACGGACACGGCAGCCCCCGTGGTGGCGGCGGCCCTGGCCGAGGCCCTCGGCGACTGCCTCGTCCTGCTCTGCGGCGACTACAGCCTGGACCGGGGCACCGGGTCGGTCCCGGCCTACCTGGCAGCTCAGCTGGGGGCGGCGCAGGCCCTGGGCCTCGTCTCGGTGGCCGCGGTCGGCGAGGGCACGGTGGAAGGGGAACGTCGACTCGACGGCGGGCGCCGGGAGCGGCTGCGCATCCCCGCTCCGGCGGTGCTGTCGGTAGAAGCGGGCGTGCGACTGCGGCGGGCCCCGTTGCCCGCCGTCCTGCGGGCCCGCTCGGCTCCACTGCAGGTGCTGCCGACACCCGTGCCCTACGCCATCGACCCGGCTGCGGGCACCCGGCGCCCGTACCGGCCGCGACCGAAGGCCCTGCCGTCACCGGCAGCGACCATGTCCGCGCGGGATCGGGTCCTCATGCTCACCGGCGCACTGAGCGAACGGCGGACGCCCGCGGCGGTGCGAACCAACGATCCGGTACAGGCGGCGGACATCGTGCTTACCTTCCTGCGCGAGCGTGGCTACATCTCGTGACCGGATCGGCCAGGCTGGGAACGGCGTACTGGCCGGAGGTGCAAGCCTCGACATTGCTGGTGCCCCTGGGCTCAGTGGAACAACACGGTCCGCACTTGCCACTGGACACCGACACCCGGATCGCGGTCGCCGTCGCCACCAGGGCCGCGACGGCCGCTGGAGCGGACACCATGGTCGCGCCGGCCCTCGCCTACGGTGCCAGTGGGGAACACGAGGGGTTTCCGGGCACGATATCGATCGGCTCGACGGCGTTGTCCACCGTGCTGATCGAGTTGGTGCGCTC
Source organism: Frankiaceae bacterium (assembly GCA_017882785.1). GTDB lineage: Bacteria > Actinomycetota > Actinomycetes > JADGOV01 > JADGOV01 > JADGOV01. The sequence goes on along the minus strand of JADGOV010000074.1, from coordinate 6,639 downwards.
GGCGACCCGGACGTTCCCCCGGCTCGTCCTGGTCAGCGGTCACGGTGGCAACCTGGACGGGGTACGGACCGCCCTGCAGGCGCTCCACGCCGAATCGCGCACGGTGGTGGCCTGCTTCCCCGCCGTTCCCGGTGGCGATGCGCACGCCGGCCGCACCGAGACGTCGCTGCTGCTGGCGATCGCACCCCACGTTGTTCGAGGGCCACCCTGGATCATCGGAGCCACCGAGCCACTGGCGGGTCTCATGCCCCGGCTGCGCTCGGAGGGCGTGGCCGGGGTGAGCCCGAGCGGTGTTCTGGGCAACCCTGCCGGCGCGTCGGCGGCCGAAGGCGAGCGCCTGCTCGACCGACTGGTAGAGCACCTGCTGCCGCTCGCGTACGCCGCTCGGCATCGCGCCTCGTGACCGACCAGCTGCCGGTGGCTGTGGTCACCGGCGCGGGTCGCGGCATCGGTCGCGCCGTGGCTTGGCGCCTCGTCGAGGAGGGCTGGCAGGTCATCGCGGTCGACGGTGCAGGCACCTTGGGCGACCTGGAGGACGTGCTCGGCTACCGGTTGGCCAGCGCCGCCGACCTCAAGGCGAGCGTCCGGCACGCTCCGGCCCCCGCTCGGGTACACGCCGTCGCCGCCGATGTCCGGGACGCGGCGGCTATGGCCCAGGTCGTTGAGCACGCCGCGGACCGGTATGGCGGGTTGGACGCGGCGGTAGCCGCAGCGGGCGTCATCGGCGGCGGCGGGCCGCTGTGGGAGACGCCGGTCGCGGTCCGGGCGGCCCTGCTCAATGTCAACGTCACCGGCGTCGGCCACCTCGCCGCGGCGGCCGTTCCGGCCATGCTGCGGCGGCCGGCGCCTCGGTCCGGCCGTTTCGTCGCGGTCGCCTCCGCCGCCGCGGACCGCGGGTTGTGGCACCTGGCGGCGTACTGCGCGAGCAAGGCGGCATGCGTCGGTCTCGTACGCGGTCTCGCCGAGGACCTGCGCGGCAGCGGGATCACCGCGAACGCGGTCAGTCCGGGGTCCACCCGCACCGACATGCTGGCGCGGACGGCCGAACTCTACGACCTGACCGGCACCGATGCCTTCGCCGACCGGGCCCCGCTGGAGCGCCTGCTCGAGCCGGCGGAGATCGCCGGGATGGTCGGCTACCTCTGCTCCGCGGCGGCCGCCGGCATCACCGGCGCCGTGCTGGCGGTGGACGGCGGGCTGACGACGTGAGCACGCTGGCGGTGTTGTCGGCGGCGGGTTCAGCGGCGGGTTCAGCGCTGCCGCCCGGCCCGGATCGGTCGGTTCCACTGGGCACGCGGCTGCGACTGGACGCCGGCGTCCGTTCCTATCCCGGACCCGACGGCGGCGTGCTGCTGGGCGGGTCGCCGCTGCGGGTATTGCGGCTGAACCGCGTGGCCTGGCGCGAGCTGACCGCGCTGGCAGCGGGCCGGCCCGCGGTCAGCGCTGCCGGTGCCTCCGTCGCCGGGTCCCTGCTCGACGCAGGCCTCGCCCAACCGATTCTGGGCACCCGCGGGCCGACGTCTGCCGAGGTCACCGTCGTCGTGCCTACCCGGGACCGCCCAGCCGCCCTGGCCCGATGCCTGCAGGCCCTGGGCCCCGTCGGCACGGTGATCGTCGTGGACGACGCGTCACGCCATCCATCTGCCGTCGCCGGGGTTGCGGCCGCGGCCGGCGCCAGGGTGCTGCGGCGGCCGGCCAACGGCGGACCGGCCGCGGCCCGCAACACCGGGCTGGCCGCTTGCCACACGGACCTCGTGGCGTTCGTCGATTCCGACTGCGTACCCGAGCCGGATTGGTTGGCCCGGCTGCTGGCGCACTTCGCGGACCCGGCAGTTGCCGCGGTCGCGCCGCGGGTGGTGGGCCTGGACGCCCCCGGCTGGCTGGGTCGCTACGAGCAGGCCCGGTCCGCACTCGATCTCGGCCCGCGTCCAGGCCCCGTCGTGCCGCGAACCCGCATCGCCTACGTACCGGCGGCGGCGTTGGTCACCCGGAGGGCGGCCCTCGGTGCCGGATTCAGTGAGAAACTGCGGGTCGGCGAGGACGTCGACCTCGTCTGGCGGCTGCACGCCGAAGGGTGGCGGGTCCGATACGAGCCGGCGGCGCTCGTCGGCCATGACCACCGGGTGAGCATCCGAGGCTGGGCCCGGCGCAAGTTCGACTACGGGACCTCGGCCGGCCCGTTGGCACGGCGGCACCCAGGGTTGGTTCCACCGGCGGTGACCTCCCTGGCTGCACTGCTGCCTCTGGTGTTGCTGCGCCGTGGCCGACCGCTGGGCGCGGCAGCAGCAGTCGGGTTGGCGGCGGCTGGACTGGCCCGCCGGTTGCCGGACTTCAGCGGTCGACGATCCGAGGCGGTCCGGCTGGCGGCAACGGGCGTCATCACCACCGGCTACGGCGTGACGCAGGCCGCGACCCGGGCCTGGCTGCCGTTGACGCTGGCACTGGCGACCCGCTCGGCAAACGCCCGGATGGCACTCGCGGCCGGAGCTGTAGTGGCGCCGCTGGTGACCTACGCAGCACGCCGGCCGCAACAGGACCCGCTGCGGTGGGTGGTCGCCTCGGCGCTGGACGACGCGAGCTACTGCGCCGGCCTGTGGGTCGGCGCGCTGCGGGCCCGCACCCTCGGACCACTGCTGCCGGCGGTACCGGAGCTTGCCGCATCGGGCCGACGGCTACGTGCTGGACCGCACCCTCGCCGGCACCCACGACGATGTCCGTGACCCCGGCACTCGCATCTGGTACAGACCCTGCCGTATGGTGCGCTTCTCACAGCCCTCGCGGTTGGGCTTGAGTGACCTCGAGTGACTTTGAAGGGGGGGCGCTCTGGTCACGACCCGGGACTCGGTCGTTGGTCGGCCGCCCCCGAAGGCGGCTCCGGGCGGCCGTCGCCGGCGGCCCTCGGGCGAACCGCCGCCGCTGCCTCGCCAACTCAACGCCTCCGCCAGGTACTGGCTGGCGGCGTCGCTGTTCGTGCTGGTCTTCTCCCTGCTGGCCGCGCTGTCATCAGCCCGCCTCGGTAACAGACTGACACGGGTCGACCACGTCCTGCTCGTCGGCATCGCCAACGCTCGGACGCCGGCGCTGACCGACGTCTGCCGAGCGGTCAGTGGGTTGGCGTCCGCGCTGCCCATCCAGATCCTCTGGGTGGGCATGCTGGCGGTGCTCGTCTTCTTCCGCCGGTGGCGCCACCTGGTGGTTGCCATCGTCGCGATGGCATTGACAAATGCCGTCACCTGGAACATCGCCGGCGTCGTCCGGCGGCCGCGGCCGTTGGGCGTCAACGTGCTGGGCCGTTGGGAGGGGTTCGCCATGCCCTCCCTGCCGATCGCGGTGTTCACCGCCCTGCTGGTGATCGCGCTGTACTGCCTCGTGCCGCACGGTCGGCTGCGCCAGTACGGAAAGGCCGCCGCCACCGTGGTGATCGGTCTGGTCGGCGTGGCCCGGGTGTACCTGGCGCAGGACAACCCGAGCGACGTGCTCGTGGGCATCGTCATCGGAGTCACCGTCCCCTTGGTCGCCTTCCGGCTGCTGGTGCCGAGCGAGGTCTTCCCGGTCAGCTACCGGCGGCGACGGACTGCGCACCTGGAGATCACCGGCCTTCGTTACCAGGCCATCTGCCAGGCGCTGGAGGCTCAGCTCGGCGTGCTCCCGGTGCGCATCGAACCGTTCGGGCTGGCCGGGTCCGGCGGGTCGACACCCCTGCGCGTCACCGTCAAGGGCGATCCCGACAGCTTCCTGTTCTGCAAGCTCTACGCCGCGAACCACCTGCGCTCGGACCGCTGGTACAAGCTGGGCCGCACGCTACTCTACGGCGGCCTGGAGGATGAGAAGGCATTCAACAGCGTCCGGCGCCTCGTGCAGTACGAGGACTACGCGCTGCGGGTCCTGCACTCCGCCAGGCTCCCGGTGCCGACACCGGGCGGCATCGTGGAGATCACCCCGGAGCGGGAATACCTGCTCGTCATGGAGTTCTTCGACGGCGCTCGGGAGATCGGCGAGGTGACCGTCGATGACGACCTCATCGACCAGGGGTTGCGCATCATCCGCCGGATGTGGGAAGCCGGTCTGGCACACCGGGACATCAAGCCGGCCAACCTCCTTGTTCGCGACGGGCGGCTGCTCGTCATCGACTCGGCGTTCGCGCAGGTCCGGCCCAGCCCGTGGCGACAGGCCGTCGATCTGGCCAACATGATGCTGGTGCTGGCGCTCCGTAGTGATCCCCACCGCGTGTACCGGCGCGCCGAGCAGTTGTTCACCACGGAGGAGATCGCGGAGGCCTTTGCTGCGACGCGCGGCCTGACAATGCCCACCCAGCTGCGCCGGCTCATGCGCGAGCAGGGCCGCAACCTGCATGCCGAGTTCAAGAAGCTGCTGCCCTACGAGGTGCAGCCCATCGCCATCCAGCGCTGGAGCTGGCGTCGCGTCGTCCTGATGATCGCCGTGGTGTTCGCCGGTTTCCTCGGCGTGTTCGCGGTGAGCCAGATTCTGACCAGCCCGTTGTCATGAGACCCGCACTCGCCGTCAGCGCAGTCACGATCACCGTGCTGCTCGCGGGCTGCAGCGTCCGGGTGGGCTCGGTCAGCGCCGGCGTGGCCTGCCGAAACACGGCCCGGGTCGACAACTCCGTGCTCGTCCTGCTGGCCCAATCCGTCCCCACCGCGCAGCTCATCCCGTGCATCGCCTCGGTGCCGGCGGGTTGGCGACCGGCTGGGCTGCATGTGACCAACGGACGCGCCTCGTTCGTCGTCGGGTCGGATCGGGACGGCCCGAAGGCGCTCACCGTCGCCCTGACCCGCACCTGCCGGATCACCGGCGCCACCGCAGTACCCAGCGACGTGGCCGGCGCCCGCCGCTACGAGCGTCCCCGACAGGTTGGTCACGGGTACGCAGATGACCGCTACTACGTCTACACCGGGGGCTGCACGACCTACACTTTCGACCTCACCGGACAGTCTCGGGCCGTGCCGGTCACCGAGGTTGCCCAAGCGATCCGCTTCGTCCAGCGGACGGAAGTTGCCGATCTTGTCAGGCGCATGAACGACGGGCGGGTCGTCCTCGATCCCACGCCCGAGCGGAGTCCGACATGAGTGTCTCCGGTCCGATCGCCGAGCAGGCGCCCAGGCGGCCGACGCGGCAGGTCCCCGTGCGCCGAGTGCTCTCCGCGCTGCTGTCGGTGGCCATCGTCGTCGGCATCTTCTCCTTCTTCCTGCCGCAGTTCGCCGACATCAGCTCCGTCTGGTCCGCGATCGCTGACATGACCCCGCTGGAAGTGGGCAGCCTGGCGGTCGCGGCGGTGTGGAACCTGGCGACCTACGGGTTCGTCATGCTCACCACGATGCCGGGGCTCACCTACCCGCAGGCCATGGTGGTCACCGAGTCCTCGACCGCGGTGTCCAACACGCTTCCCGGCGGCGGCGCCATCGGCATCGGGATGAACTTCTCGATGTACACCTCGTGGGGGTTCTCGCAGTCGCGGGCCACGGTGTCGCTGCTGTTGTCCGGCATCTGGAACAACTTCGCCAAGCTGGGGCTGCCGGTCCTCGCGTTGGCGCTGGTGTCGCTGCAGGGCAGCCCGAGCAGCGGCCGGGTGATCGCCGGGATCGCCGGGATCGCCGGCCTGATCGCCGCGATCGTCGTGTTCGCCCTGATGCTGCAGAGCGAGGCCGGCGCCCGCCGCTTCGGGGAGGTGGCCGGCGCGGCCGCCTCGGCGCTGCTCCGGCTGATCCGCCGGCCACCGGTGCACGGCTGGGAACTGGCCACCGTCAAGTTCCGGGCCCGGACGATCCGACTCCTCCGTGCGCGCTGGTACTGGCTGACGCTGGCCACGATCGTCAGCCACCTCTCGCTGTACCTGGTGCTGCTGATGTCGCTGCGGGCCGTCGGCGTGTCCAACAGCGACGTCGGCTGGGCCGAGGTGCTGGCGGTCTTCTCCTTCGCCAGGCTGATCACCGCTATCCCGCTGACCCCGGGTGGCCTCGGCATCGTCGAGCTGGCGCTGATCACCGGCCTGTCCGCGGCCGGCGGGGATCGAGCGGAGGTGACGGCGGCGGTCCTGGTCTTCCGGGCGCTGACCTACGTGCTGCCCATCCCGCTCGGACTGGCCACCTACATCTTCTGGCGACGGAACACGTCCTGGCGACGTCCACCCGGTGCCGCCCCTCGTACCCCGCTGGTTCCAGAGACCGACAGCGCGGCGGCGGACCCGGCCACGGACCCGCCGGCCCCCGACGCGGCCCCGCCGACCCCGGCCCGTCGATCCGCGCGCGGCCAGCCCATCGTGCGCTGCCGACGGGACGTCGTCTGGCTGCTCGGCTCGGCGCTGGTGCTCGCGCTCACCGCGATGGGTGTCCACCAGCACGCCGTGGACAGCTGGGAGCGCGTGCTGTTCCGCGTGGCCAATGACCACACCGTGCTGCCGTTCGTCGTCGTCTGGCCGATCATGCAGCTGGGCAACATCCTCGCCGTGCCGGTCTGTGCCGCCATCGCCGCGGCCACCAGACGGTTCCGGCTCTGCGCCACGATCCTCCTCGGCGGAGCTCTGACCTACTACCTGGCCAAAGTGATCAAGCATTACGTCATCCGCGGCCGCCCCGTCGAGCTACTGAATGACGTGTCCATCCGCGGCACCGCATCCCAGGG
>JADGOV010000073.1 GCA_017882785.1 Frankiaceae bacterium | reverse complement strand
CTGAGCCGACCCGGGCCGGACCTACCTCCCGCCGACACCGACAGCCCCAGCCACACGGCGCGGCGCGCAGCTCGGCATGACGGGCCACCTGCTGGCGCCTGCCGTCTCCCGGGCAACTGCGACGTGAAGTGCGGGCGGCCGAGTGTGAGAGTTGCCGGTCAGGAGCCGATGAGGCGATAGCGCCATTGCCGCAGCCGCGGCAGCAGGAGGCAGGCCAGGCAGAGGTCGAAGGCGGCGTTGAGGAAGGCGGCTATGAGCGCGATGCCGGCCAGCACCCAGCCGGGGAGTGACAGCCCGGCGAGGACGAAGACGAGCGCCAGAGTGGTGATTGCGAAGCCGACCTGCTGGGCGAACCTCGGACCGGTCGCGTCCTCAAAGTAGGCGGGCGGTATCAGCCGTGGGCGGATCGCGGTGCGGAACAGCCACGCTTGTGGCGTGCGCCCAGGACCGGCGAAGGCGCCGACGGCGAACAAAGCCACCTGTACGGCGAGCAGCCACGGGGACCGTAGGATCAGGGCGAGCACCAAGATGATCGTGCTTACGGCCGCCCCGAACCGCGGTCCGCGCGGGTCGAGACGGCTTGGGGTGCGACTCACGGCTACCGACGTTGACGGGACGGACACCGGCGGACCTCCACGGGTCAGGACTCAGCTCAGAAGGGCATTGTCTATCAAGTCCCTAGGATAGCTGCGAATGACAACGGCCAAGTCGTTGTCTCCGGTGGTGGCTGTGGGAAGGTCCCCACCCCTTCAGGGTTGTTCAGCTGGGTCTGAGGCGTAGTGTCGGCGAGCTCCGCCACGATCAGCTGGGTGGCCTTGGCGGTCCACTGGTGGTAGGTGGCCGTGTGGCTGTGCGGGGTCCCACCAGGTCCTCATCGAAACCATCAGCGCCGTCACCACCAGGACCGGGCTGAAAGTCCACGCCGTGCTCGACACCAACATCTACACCCGGGCATCAAGATTCCCGACCGGGAGATGAAGGAGTTCGAGGCCTGCCACCTCCTCCGGCACGACTTTCACGGCGACTGGAACTACACGATCGCCGCCGGCCGCAACCAAGACGCGACACGCCCGGATGGACGGAAATTATCGCGCGGATCCAACGCGGCCTCGTTCCAGCCGGCGGCCAGGGCGATGCCGATTGCCCGGGCCCGCCCCGCCGGACCGCGAAGGTCGACGACGCTGGTTGTGCCGGCGCCAGCCGCGGCCGCGGCGGTGCCTCTGTCGCGTGGGTGGGGCTCCCCGTCCCCGCTACGGGGGGGTGGGGGACGGGGAGGTCTGGTGGTGGCCGGGATTGTGATCTAGCACAGCAACTGGTCAGGTCTCCAGCGGCGCTGGCTGAGGGGGGACATGCGCCCCTGTCAACGCCCGCCCGGGCCTTGACGCGATCACTAGCCGGGCTGAGGCTGAGGCTGAGGCAACCAAGCACCGGATGACATGCGAATCATCCTGTCGAAAGGTAGCGCGGTCAGCTGGCTGAGCGTCAGCCACCCGGCTATGGCCGTGTACAGGTACGCGGTCCAGGTTATGACCGTGCTTCCCCGTCCAGCGACGAGGCGATCGGCTCCCGCCTGATCCCACAGCCTGGTACCGACCGGGCGGGGGAGTGAGGTGGGTGATGCGGCGGTGGTGAAGGAGGTCATCGGCCGGGCCCTAGAGAACCGTGACGGACTTGGCCAGGTTGCGTGGCTTGTCGCAGTCTCGGCCGAGCGCGACCGCCACCGAGCGGGCGAGGTGTTGCAGGGCCAGCACGCCCTCCAGCGGCCCCCACGGTCCCTCCACGTCGGCCAGCACCGGGAAGGCGGCGCCGGAGCCCTCCGGCCCGATCCGGATGATCCGCGCCCCCCGCGTGGCCATCTCGGAGGCGGCGCCGTGGAGCCGGACCGGCGAACCGCTGTCGATGACCACGACCGGGGTGCCGTCTTCGATCAGCGAGATGGAGCCGTGTTTTAGCTCGCCGGCCGGGATCGCGTCGCACCACCGGTAGGTGATCTCCTTGAGCTTCAGCGCGCCCTCCGTGGCATAGGGCATGCCGGCCCCCCGGGAGACGAAGAAGAAGCCGGGTGCCTGGGCCAACTCCCCGGCGAGTGCATGGGCGACCGGGAAGGACGTCAGGTGAGCGGCTTCGAGCCTGTCCGGCACCTTCGCGAGAGCGAGCGCCTGCTGGCTGATCTCGCTGCCCGAAGACCGACCGAGGGCCGCTGCGGCGGACAGCCCGAGCGCCGCGCCGGCGATGACCTGCGTGGTGAAGGTCTTCGTCGCGGCGACGCCGATCTCCGGGCCCGAGCCGCAGTCGATGACCGCGTCGGCCCCCCGGGCCAACGTGGAGTAGGGCGCGTTGGTGATCAGCAGGACCGGTCCGTGCACCTGCCGCAGGGCGGAGACGATGTCGGCGGTCTCACCGGATTGGGAAACCGCGATAGTCAGGACCTCACCTCCGACCTTCTCCTCGAACTCCGATGCGATGATCGTCCTGGCCGGGATGTCGGCCACATCACGGAACACCCGCGCAGCAGCGGCAGCGGCATTCAGTGAGCTGCCGCAGGCGAGGAAGCGGATCGAGCGGAACGACGGCAGCGCCAGGTTCTTCCATAGCAGACCGTTGGCGACCCCCGGGAGCAGCCGATCCAGCAGTCGCGCCGACACCGCGGGCTGTTCGGATATCTCCTTCTCCATGAAGTCCTCATAGACGCCGATCTCGGCGTCTTCGGCGTCCCAGTCGACCGTCACCGGAGACCGGGGGGTCAGCTGGTTGCCCTTCATGTCGGTCCAGCTCACGTGATCGGCGAGCTCGACGATGTCACCGTCCTGGAGCACATGGACGTGGGCGACGCGACCGATCATCGCGATCATGTCGGACCCGGCGAAGTGCTCCGTCTCGGAGGAACCGACGACCAGCGGGGAGCGGTAACAGGCCAAGACCACCTCCGCGGAATTCGCGGAGGTGACCGCGAGGGCCCAGGTGCCGCGCAGCTGATGGACGGCGCGGCGAACAGCCTCGACCAGGCTGCCGCAGGACGCGTACGCCTCCTCGACCAGATGGGCGATCACCTCGCTGTCCACCTCGGAGCTGAAGCGGTGTCCCCCGGACTGCAGCCTGGCGCGCAGCTCGTCCGCGTTGTCGATGATGCCGTTGTGGACGACCGCGATCGCTCCGCCGCAGTCCCGGTGCGGATGGGCGTTCGGCTCCGACACCGCGCCGTGCGTGGCCCATCGGGTGTGTCCGATCCCGATCCCGAGATCCGGCGAAGGGGACTCCATCGCCACCATGTCCTCGAGGACCGCAAGCCGGCCGACCGCTCGCATCGTGTGCAGCGCGTCACGACCACGGGCCGTCAGCGCCACCCCGGCCGAGTCATAACCGCGATACTCCAGCCGACTCAGAGCCGGCAGAAGAAACTCCACCGCCGGTGCCGAGGTTCGGCAGGCTACGATTCCGCACACGTTTCCGTCTCCCCCTGTGATTGCCGCGGCTACCGCCGACCCCCCGATAGGGGGCGGGGTAAGAGTTAACTAATCGCGGACTTGGGTTGTCGCTCGGTCTGGTCATAGCCAGCATGACGAGAATTCGTCAATTGTGAGAAGTAGTCCAGTCAGCTTCACCTGAATGGGTCATACGTTTCCCCCGGACGATGACCCGAGCGTCGGCGCCCTCGACAACGAGGGCAGAAACAGCGGGCGGCCATTCACAGCAGCGGCCCAGGTCCTGCGTGGAGCTGGCATGACAGATGCGCCGCCGCTAGGAACAACCGAGCAGCGGCGGCAGCCCTTGGGCACACGCTTATCCGGCTTCGCGGTAGGCCGTGAATGTCAGGTACCGGGCTTGCTGGAGAGCATCAAGCTTGGTGGGATCAACCTGGAGACGCTGCGCGGCTGAGTGGCCCAGACCGAGATCGAAGACACGAGTCGCTCGGGTGACGCCAGCGCGCTCAGCAGCGCAGGCGCCTTGCATCAGCACCGGTTCCTTCTCCACTCGCCACCCTCGCGAACCCAAGGTTCGGCGGTCTGGTTCAGTGCCTTGATGGGGTACGTGTAGCTGGTCAGAGCGCGGTCGCCGTGCACCTCGGCTTTGACCGTGAGAACGGAAGTGAATCGACCGGAACCGGCAGCCTTGGCGGCGAACTCTTTCTCGGAGACTCGGGCCTGGCACCGGACGGACAGGAGGCTGTACGCGGTCGAAGCATCCCCGGCGAGGGAGGAGTCGGAGTACAACCGCACCGCCACCTCGATTCCCTTCGTCGCCTTGAGGGGAACAGCGGCGGCCCTCGCCGAAGGCGACTTGGGGGTGGACGGTGTTGCGGTTGTTCTTCCGACGCGGGACTTCGGTGTGCGCGCAGGGGCGGTCGTCGTCGGTGTCGGCCCCACCCCTGGCGCACCCGTCGATGCCGCCCTACTCGGCGCGGCCGAGGCGGTCGGCACTGCCGAGGGTTTCGAGTTCGCTGAGCTGCAGCCAGCGAGGACCACGACGCAGATCACCAGGGCGTGGCGGGGGCGGCATGTGCGCCTCGAGGGGGCTGATGTGAGGTCTCTGGAAGGTGGCATGATCCGCTGGTCACTCCTCGCGTCTTGCTGAACCCGAGTCTGCTGGTGGCCGATGTCACGTTGGCTCATGATCCGGCCGCCGTTGCGCTCGGAGAGACAACACTGGATCGAGCAGAACGCGGACCCTCGACGGTGCCGAACACGGCTGGCACCTCGAACGAGTACGGCTGCCCGTAACCCCCGTGACCGCAGGGCTGGCCGCGTCCGCGGCGACCGACTTCGTCGTCGTGCCCGTTCGGTTGAAGGGGGACGGGGTAGCTGCTATCGGTGGCTCCGCCTGTGCCGGAGGCGGCGTCCCAGTTGACGGTGGCCGACGCGTTTCCGGCGACAACTGTCCCCGTCACGGGTGCGCTCGCCGCGGTGGAGGTGACCGAAGGCGTCACCACGCTGGACCGTCTAGACGCGGTCCATGAGTCGTCCCGTAGACGGCGGTCACCAACTTCCCTGCCTCCTCCCGGTACACCTCTACCGTCCGACCACAAGGTTCGACCTGGCGGAGGCAGCACCCGTGCCGACGGCGTTGATCGCCTGGACGGTGAAGCGGTAGTTACCGGCCACCGGCAGGGTCATCGCCAGCGAGCGGCTGGTCGCCGCCAGGACGCCCGACACCGTGCTGGCCAGGACGGTGTTCGTCGCCGACATCCGCAGCGCCGTCACCCGGTAACCGGTGATGGTGCTGCCTCCGGTCGCAGCCGGTGCGGCCCACCTGGCGGTTGCCGTGATCGCTCCACCAGCAGTGCCGGCCACCGCCGTACCGATGGTGGGCGCTCCGGGAACGGTGGCCGGGGTCACCGCTGCGGATCTGGCCGAGGCCGGGCCGGTGCCGACGGCACTGACCGCGATGACGTCGAAGGTGTACGCGGTGCCGTTGGTCAGGCCGGTCACGACCAGACTCGTGGCGGTCGCCGCCGCGGTCTGCGTCTTGAGCACCGTGGTTCCGGTGCCGGTGTAGACGCGGACCGAGTAGCTGGTGATGGCCGAGCCGCCGGTGTCGGTCGGCGCGGTCCAGTTCACCGTCGCCTGGGTGTTGCCCGGGGCTGCGGTCACGCCGGTCGGGGCGCCGGGCACGGTCCGCGGGGTCACCGCGGTGGAGGGGGCCGAGGCCGTGCCGGTACCGGCGGCGTTGGTGGCGGCCACGGTGAAGGTGTACGCAGTGCCGTTGGTCAGGTTGGTGACCGGCAGGCTGGTCGCCGTCGCGGCGGCGGTCAGGGTCTGCACCGGCGTGGTGGTGCCCTCGGCGTAGGCGGTGACCGTGTAGCCGGTGATGGCCGAGCCGCCGGCGTCGGTCGGCGCGGTCCAGTTCACCGTCGCCTGGGTGTTGCCCGGGGCTGCGGTCACGCCGGTCGGGGCGCCGGGCAACAAGGCCGGGGGAACCGCAACCAGGGTGTCTGCCGTCGGCGCATTGATCCAGCCGGACTGTTCACCGTCGTAGGAGTCCAGCGTGATGCCGTTGAGGGTGGTTCCGGCGGGGACGGTCAGCGGGACGTTGCCGGTTCCGGAAACGTGCACCCCGGTCCCGTCCCGGTAGGCGGTGACCGTCGACTGGGTACTGCTCCACGCCGCCGTTTGGCTAAGAGCCTGGCCCTGACCCTTGAGGTCGAGCCTCACCAGCGGTGACTTGGTGGTGTCGAACCTGCCCTTGTAGGTGTCCAGCACGCCCTGCACAACGGGGTAGAGGATGCCGTCCTCGGCGAGGTTGGACTGGTGGGCGTAGAACGGCCGCGGGTCGTCGCTGAGGACGGGCCCGAGCGCGTTGCGCACCTCGATCGGCTGGATGTAGCCGTCGAAGCTTGCCTTCGCCTCGGCGGGAGTGCCGGCTGCCAGCGGCTGGGGCATGCAGGTGCTGGTCGCCGTCCCGCAGATTCCGCTGCCGCCGTTGGCCGCGCTGGTGTAGATCCAGTTGTACTCGCTGACCTCGTCGCCGTACGTTCCGGCGTTGTAGAAGATGTTCATCGGGTGCCGGGGCACGGTGGTGGTCGAGCCGATCACTCGTGACGAGGCTTCCCGCGAGGCGTCGGAGGCGGTGTAGAGGACGCCTTGGGCGGTCAGCGCACCGGCTAGGAAGGGGTTGTCCGTCGGCTGTTGCGGCAGCGTCGCCAGGCCGGAATGTTCGCCGGTGACGAGTTGCGTCTTGTCGAAGTTGGGCAGGTTGTGAGTGGCCGCCCAGGTGTCGTTGAGCCCGATCTGGCTCTCGATCTCCGCCTGTGTCGTCCAGTAGGTCCCGTTGTCCATCACCCCCGGTACTTCAGGGTCCTGGCGTGGCGTCTCGGTGGCGCTCGTCGCGCAATGCCACGCCTGGCCCACCACTGTCGGGGCGATTTGGATGCAGCCCAGGAACTCATGCGTGGACGTGTGGTTGATCCAGGTGAACTGGCTGGCGGTGGCCGGCGCTGTGAACGCGTCCGCGAGCGGGTCCACGCCGGCGTGATCGCTCTTCCACAGGTCGCTCCCGCCGCCGTTGAAGACCATGTCCAGCTTGAACCCGTTGGCGTTCTGCCAGTCCACCAGCTTGGTGACCTCGGCGGGCGTCATCCGGATGTCAGCGGTGGTTGTGTTCGGATCGGTACACCCGTCGCCCGGCGTGCAGTGACCAGTGGCGCTCCACCGGCTGTCGGGCAGGAACACGTCGTCGATCTGCGTCGCGAAGTAGTTGCGGTGGTAGCCGAGGTGGACGCCGCGGGTCATCCAGGTGATGATCCCGTGGCCGATCTCCTTGAACCACTGCATGCTCGGGTTGTAGGCCGCGGTGACGACGAGTTCCTCCCGGCCGTCGTGGGCATAGACGCCGGCCAGCGACCCGGTCGTCGCCCCGACCGAGTCGGTCACGAGCGGGGTGAAGCTCTGCCCGGCAGGCAGGGTGGCCGGAGTGGCGAGGTAGCCAAACACCTCGCCCACCGCCGGGTCGAAGTCGTCAATGGGCAGGGAGCCTTTGAGGTAGCTGAACGGCCCGCTCAGCCCGTCGGCGGTCACCGTGGCGGTGCTGCCGTCCAACGTTCCGGCGAAGGCCGGCGACTGCAGCCCCATGCTCGCGCCCGGGTAGTTATAGGCGTCCACCTGCCGAACGCCGTAGGCCGCCTCGTAGCCGGCCAGCGCGTCTAGCTCAGCGGCACTGAGGCCGGCTGGATCCTGGCTTGGCAGCACGACGGCCTGGAAGAAGCCTTCCTGCGTCGCGGCGTTCTGCAGGAACCCGCCGGTGATGATCGGACGGTCGGCCTTGCTCAGGTCGACGGTGGTGTGGGGCACGCCTTCCTGGGTCAGCTGCGTCGCGATCGCGTCCGCGGACGGGTCGCCGTTGGTGACGACGAGCACCCGCAGGTCGGTCCGCGTGCTGGCCGCCTGAGCCGGCGACGCCAGCGGCGCCAGCATCGCTGCCGACAGCAGCGCAACCACCGCGACGGTCAGCACTCGGCGAAGGTGTCGGGCACCACTGAATCGCTTGAACGCGGTCGTCGTCATGTTAGGTTCCCCCATTGGTCTGGCCGGACAATGCACCCTTGGGGTCATCCGACCCGCTGCGTCATAGCGCGTTTGAACTAGTACGACCGAAAGTAGACCGGCAGGAGCGTCCGGTTGGGGCTAGGCCGACAACTTCACCCAAGTGCACCAAGAGGGAGAATCTCGCCCTCACCCATTCGTGTGCACTCTGGTGCGTTGAGCGGTCGCTTGGCCGTTGAACATGGTTACATCGGCCCAGTAGTCGCGTTGGACCGGTCACGGGCGCCACGCAAAGTCGTGGGTGGAGTTGTCGCCTGCCGCATGTCGCGGACCGGTCCGGATCGCCTGACACGCGGGCGGGCACTTACGGCTTGGGTCAACCTCGGAATTGTGGACGCACCGGCCTCGGTCGACTCGGCGGTTGCCCGCCACCTACCCAGGCGGGAGACGTCAGGCGGGGGACCGCAACCTCAAGGTCCAACGAAGACCCGGGACAATCTCAGCGGAGGAGTGCATGTGAAAAGCACGAAGCGTCGGCTTATGGTCCTCGTTGGTTTGGTGGCGGCCAGCGCCGTCTTCGCGATGGTCGGTGTACCTGGTGCGGCTCAAGCGCAGAAACAGCGGCACGCCAACCTCCTCGTCCCGCTGTACGACAACGCCGACCCGACGAATTGGTCCCGAGCGTGCTCCCAGGCCAACGGGACCGGCGACGGTTCATGGATCATCGCCGACCCGGCCCATGGCCCCGGAACCGCGCCCCTACCGAACTGGGCGACGGTCATCAAGAACTGCCATCGGTATGGGCGCGCGTCCGTGATCGGTTACGTGTGGACAGACTACGGCCGCGGCGGTCAAGCCAGCATTCCCGACATCAAGCGGCAGATCGACAACTGGTACGCGTTCTATCCCGGTAGGATCGCGGGGATCTTCCTCGACGGGGTGTCCGACGCCGTGCCCGAGACGGCAGCAAGCAATCAGACCTTCTACCAGGCACTGGCCACGTACGTGCACACCCGCAAGGATGGCAATGACGAGGTCGTCTTCAACCCCGGTACGAATCCTGGCTCGGACTGGATGCTCCGCGCGAACAGGGCAAAGAACGCCGACATTGTTGTGACGTTCGAAGGTTCCTACAACACGCCGGGGTTGAACCCGTACACGGCGTGGCAACCAGCGAGCTGGGAGAAGAGGTACCCAGCCAGCGACTTTGCAGCCCTGGTGTACGACGCACCGAGCACTACCGGTACCCCGCAACCCACCTCCGCCTGCAACCGACTGAAGCAACAGAACGTCGGCTACGTCTACGTTGGCACGTGGTACAGCGAACTGGCTCCCTACTACAGCGACCTCGCCAGCGCATGCTGACGTCCCGCGGGTGAGGTGACCAACGATGGCCACGGCTACCAGGATCACGTTGCCCAACGCCTGCGCCGCGGCCGGTTCGTGCCGGGGAACCCAGCTGCGCCGGTGGGCCGGTCACCGGCGTCCGGGCGGCCGGTCGTGGTTCCCGCTGGCGAGTGGGCGCCAGGCCTCCTCCCACAGCGGTACTGCCGCTTGCGCCAGCGCGCCGCCAACGACTC
This sequence comes from Frankiaceae bacterium, assembly GCA_017882785.1. Lineage (GTDB taxonomy): Bacteria > Actinomycetota > Actinomycetes > JADGOV01 > JADGOV01 > JADGOV01. The sequence continues at coordinate 6,488 of JADGOV010000073.1, read as the reverse complement.
CTTCCCGTAGTCGAGGTTGCGCGGCCGGGTGCTGCGCTGCTGGCGTACCACCCGGGAGGACACCCCGCACACCGGGCACGAGCCGCACCGGATCGCGACTCGGTGGCCACCGCCCGCCCGCGTGATGCGATCCATTCCCTGACGAGCGCTTTCGCGTTCACACCCAAGAGTCCCTCAATAGCGCACGCCGGGGCTCTGTGCGGGGAGCCGCTTGCGATTCCTCGGTGCCACCATCGATGCTCCCCCCCCAGGCTTGATGGTCTCCATCAAGTTCGGTACCCGACAAGTCGGCACCTTCGGCGTGCGCTGAGATCGTCGTTAGTACGACCGGGAATGGATCCGGCAGGAACGTCCGGGCAGGGCTAGGCCGACAACTTCACCCGAGTGCACTAACAGGGTGCTCCCGTGTGCAGCCATTCGTGTGCAGCCTAGTGCGCTTAGCAGTCACCGGGCCGTTGGACATGGTTACATCAGACCAACGGTCGCATTGGACCGGTCAAGGGCAGGCTACGAGTACTGGCCAGGCCTGACACTTTCGGGGGGAACAAAGTCGTGGGTGCAACATTGGCTTGCCGTATGTCGCGGACCGAGATGAGGACTGCCTGCCACCGGCTCTGGCCCGACTGGGGTACCCGGGGAGAGGACTCCGTGGGCCTGGTGATGACCCGCCTGCGCCACGATTCCCGGCGCATGGTGCGGACCGTCGTTCGGCCCGGCGCGGCTGGGGCGCCGGCTGGCCGGGGAGCGCCTTCTGGAACTGCAGAATCCACAAACGAGACGGGAGCATGATGTCGTGGTTGCTGACCGGCGGCGCCGGCTACATCGGAAGTCACGTCTTGCGTGCTATGCGAGCGGATTCCCTCGACGTGGTCGTGCTCGATGACCTGTCGACGGGGGACGCGGGCAGAGTACCGGCGACAGTGCCACTCGTCACCGCGTCGGTTCTCGACCGCGACGCGGTGCAGCGGGCCCTGGTGGAGTACGAGATCAGCGGCGTCGTGCACCTCGCTGCGAAGAAATCCGTCGGGGAATCGATGTGTAACCCGCTGCACTACTACCGGGAGAACGTGCTCGGCGTCGTCAGCCTGCTCGCGGCGATGAACGCGGTGGGGGTACGCCGGCTGGTCTATTCCTCCAGCGCGGCGGTGTACGGAACGCCCGCCACCGACGCCGTTGACGAAACAGCGCCGCTGCAGCCGGAAAGCCCCTACGGTCGGACGAAACTCATCGGCGAGTGGCTGGTCGGCGACGCGGTCGCACTCGGACTTAGCAGCGTGAGCCTGCGCTACTTCAACGTCGTCGGCTGCGCCGACCCGGGGCTGGCCGACGTCGGGGGAACGAACCTGTTCCCGCTGGTCATGCGGGCGCTGGCCGGGGGCGAGAGGCCCACGCTGTTCGGCGAGGACTACCCGACCCACGACGGCAGCTGCATCCGCGACTACATCCACGTCCAAGACCTTGCCGAGGCGCACGTGGCCGCGGCCCGACTGGTCGCCTCCACGACCTGCCAGGAGACGGTCAACATCGGCTGCGGCCGCGGCCATTCGGTGCTGGAGGTCCTGAGCGCGGTGGGTGCCGTCACCGGGCGCGACGCGACACCGGAGATCCTTCCACGGCGTCCCGGTGACCCGGCCGCGGTCGTCGCCGCCGTCGGCAAGGCCCGGCGGCTGCTCGGCTGGCAGGCACAACACGGACTCGACGACATGGTGGCCAGTTCCTGGCACGCTCTGGCCGGCGACGACCCCCTCGCCCGCCCGCAGGCGATATCCCCGGCGGGTGCTGCGCGGTGAAGGTCGCCCTGCTGGCCGAGGGCTGCTACCCCTTCCTCAACGGGGGCGTCAGCACCTGGTGTGACCAACTGATCCGGGGGCTTCCCGAGCACGTCTTCGACGTCGTCGCCATCGTCGCCACCAGCGGCGACCGTCCCGTCCTGGATCTGCCGCCCAACGTCGGCGAGCTCCGCCGGGTGCCGCTGTGGGACTGGACGCCGCCGCGGCGCCGGCCGGGTTCGGCTGCCCGGCACGTCTTCAACGACCTGTATCGCCCTTTCCTGCGAGCGATGCTGGATCCAGCCGGCAAGGAGGATCAGTTCAGCGACAGTCTGCGCCGGATGTCCGACTTCGCCAGGTGGGGCAACCTGACCGCGAGCCTGCACACCGATGACGCCGTCGATGCCTTGGTCGACACGTGGCGCGAGTTCCACGGCTCGACGCCGCTGAGCGTGCGGGACGCCGTGGACGCCACCGAGCTCATCGAGCACCTCCTGAGGCCGCTGTCGGCACCGGTCGTCGACGCGGACGTCTGCCACGCCGTGTCCAACGGACTGCCTGCACTGCTCGCCCTCGTGGCGAAATGGCAGTCGGGCACGCCGATGGTGATGTCTGAGCACGGCGTGTACCTGCGCGAGCGATACTTGGCCTGTGAGGGCCTCCGGTACCGTTGGCCGGTCAAGGTCATCTTGGCCGGCTTCTACCGTCGCCTGTGCCGGTCGGCCTACGCGGCCGCCGACCTCATCACCCCGGTGAACGTCTTCAACCAACGCTGGGAAGTGCGGCACGGCGCCGATCCCGACATGATCAGTACCGCGTACAACGGGGTGTCGGCGCAGGACTACCCACCGGCCATCGGCGAGCCCCAGATCCCGACGCTGGGCTGGGTGGGGCGGATCGACCCGCTGAAGGACCTGGAAACCCTCATTGAGGCGTTCGCCAGGCTCAGGCGCCGGGTGCCTTCAGTGGTGCTGCGGCTGTTCGGACCCACACCCGTGGGCAACGAATGGTATGAAACGCGGCTGCGCCTGCTGGTCGAACGATTGGGCCTGGACGGCTCGGTGACCTTCGAAGGCCCCGTGCGCCCGGTCATCCGCGCTTATCACGAGTCGACGGTCGTCGCGTTGTCGAGCATTTCCGAGGGACTGCCATACACCGTCGTCGAGGCCATGATGTGCGGCCGGGCCACCGTGTCCACCGAGGTCGGCGGCGTACCCGAAGTGGCCGGAAGCGCCGGCCTGGTCGTCCCGCCGCGTGACCCCGATGCCTTTGCGCGAGCGTGTGAGCAGTTGTTCACCGCCGACGCGGCGCGTCGCACCCTGGCCAGGGCGGCCCGGGTGCGAGCGCTGGAGTTCTTCCAGCTGGAACGGATGCTCGGCACCTTCCGACACATGTACGCCGACCTGGGCCGCCCAACCCCCTGGACGGTCCAGTCGGTCCTGGAGGAGGTCAAGACGGCGTGAGCGCACCCACCACCCTCGACGGGGAGGCGCTGTCCCGTGGCCTGGCGGTGCGCGTCGTCCCCGCGGTCCGGCCGCCCGTAGCCCGCGGCCTGAAGCACTCGCTGGGGCGTCGTTCTCCTGGTCGGCTGGCACAGCTGACCCGCGAGCACGACCAGCTGTGCACGCAGGCCGTCGACAGCTTCGAGATCGCCGCCGGGCTGGAAGCGGCCGGAGTGAGTGACCGCCGGGCGCGCAGCCAGTTCGACGTGGCGAGTGTGTTCGAACTGGCCGAGATGATGTATGAGCTCGTGCCACGACGGCCCGCACCGGCCGAGCCGGCTACCGACCCCTGGCGTCGGTCGCCGGCCCGTGCCTTCCTGCGAGGACTGCTCTACGGTCTGCCGGGCCTACTGTTCGTCGTCGCCCTGCGGATCATCCAGGTCCCGCTGTCCGTCACCTTGCTGGTGGCCGCCACGATCGTTGCCTGCGCGCTCGGTCAGCTGCTGTCCTTCCTCGGACACGTGCTGCTGGGCCGCGGCGACCGGCGGGCCGCACGGGCTCTGATGCGCGTGGCGCTGCTCGCCGGCGCCGCGCCGGTGGCGGGGTTGTCGGTCGCAGCCCTCCTGACACACTCACCGACGCTGCGGCTCAGCGTTTTCGCCGCTTCCGAGGTCGAGTACCTGCTCGCGGCGACCGTCCTCATGGTCCTCGACGCCGACGTGCTGCTGCTGGCAATCCTCGCGCCCGGGGTTGCCCTCTCCGGGTTGGTGCTCTGCGGTGCCGTGCCCGACCTGCCGCCGTGGGTCGCGCTGGGCGGCCTCGGCCTGTGCCTGCTCACGGCCGTAGCCGCCGCCTGGATGCGGCTACGGACGCCCGACTCCCGGTCCGGGCGGAGGCTGCGTGACGCGCTGCGCGGAGGCGAACTGCCGGTGTCCGTATGCTTCCTCGCCTACGGAGGTTTCAGCGCCGCAATGCTGTCGTTCGCTGTCGTCGACGCGGTCACCGGCAGCGGCTCGGCGACCGGCCCGACGGTGGCCTTGAGCATGCTGCCGCTGATCGCCAGCCTGGGCGCCGCCGACTGGCTGCAGTACCGGCTCCGCAGCCGCACCGCCCACGCCATGCGCGACTCCACGTCCATCGACGGATTCGCCCGCCGTGCCCGCCTGGAATTGGTGCTGGCGCTGCTCGCCTACGCCGGCACGCTCGCGGTGCTGACCGGCGCGCTGCTGGGCTGCCTCACGCGTTGGGGGGGCGTTGATCGGGTGTTCGCGCTGGACGCGACCGGCTACATGGTCCTGGGACTGGCTCTCTTCCTGAGCACGATCCTCTTGTCGTGCGGGTTGCACCGTCTCATCGTGGCCGTCACCGGGGCGGCCTTGGCGGTTGACGCCGGCTTGCGCTGGCCGCTGACGGGTACGGGTGGGCCGGTCCCGCTTGCCCTGGCCCACGTCGCGGTGTTCAGCGCGCTTCTCGTCGTCCTGCTGGCCGTGTCCGCGGTCGAGTTCGGCAGGCTGGCCAGGCACAAATGACGGTTTCGACACCGGACCTGCTGGTGCCCGCCTACTTCCACCCGGCGGTAGCCGGCGAGCAGTGGGAGCGGCTCGCCGACCCGGGGCAGCGCCTGCGGCTGGTCGTGGTCAACGTGAACTCCGGCCCCGGAGACGTCGTCGACCCCTCATACCTTGGTGTAGTGACCGCTCTGCGAACCGCTCGGGTGCGGCTTGCCGGATACGTCGACTCCGACTACGGTCGGCGCCCGGTTGCCGACGTGGCCGCCGACGTGGCCGCCTACCTGCAGCGATATCAGGTGTCCGGGGTCTTCCTGGACCAGGTGAGCGCCGGATTGGCCGACCTGGACTTGTATGCCCAGTACGTACTGGCGGCGCGCTCCTCGGGAGCGTCTTTCGTGGTGCTCAATCCCGGCACCCATCCGCATCCCGGATACGTCGATTTGGCGAATCTCACCGTGACATTCGAGGGCTCGTGGGCGGCCTATCAAGCCTTGGCTGTGCCCGACTGGGTGCATGACAGACCTGCCCGGCGGCTCTGTCACCTCATTCATTCCGTACCGCCCGACGCTTTCGACGCCACCCTGGACCTGGCCGCCAGGCGGAATGCGGGAACCGTGTTCATTAGCGACGGCCGGGGAGCCAACCCCTGGGACCATTACCCGGCAGCGCTCACCGTCGCCATGGCGCGATCGGCGGCCTCGGTGTACCCGCCATGAGCCGGGCACGGCCGAAGGCCTGCATCATCGCGCTCGCGGTCCTCGCCTCCTGGCTGGCCGGCTGCACGGTCACGGAGCAGGCGGCGACCCGGCCCGCCGCGCCGCCCAACGGGTCCGCCGAGTCCCGCCCCCAGTGGGCTCCCCGACCGGGTTTGACCTGGCAGTGGCAGCTGTCGGGGCGCCTGGACGTGAGCGTGCCCGCGCAGGTCTACGACGTCGACCTGTTCGGCACCTCCGCGGACCAGGTCCGGCACCTGCATGCGCTCGGGCGCAAAGTGATCTGCTACATCAACGTCGGCTCTTACGAACCCGACCGTCCCGACAGCGCCAATCACCCCCGCGCCCTTCTCGGACGACCGCTCGACGGCTGGCCGAACGAGCGCTGGCTCGACATCCGGCGGCTTGATCTGCTGGGCCCTTTGATCGCCGCACGGATGGACTTGTGCGCGGCGAAAGGCTTCGACGGGGTCGAACCGGACAACGTCGATGGCTTCAGCAACGACACGGGCTTCCCCCTGACCGCCGCCGAACAGGGGCGCTTCAACACGCGGGTCGCCGAGCTCGCCCACCGACATGGGCTGGCCGTCGGTCTCAAGAACGACCTCGACCAAGTCTCCGCGCTGCAACCCTCGTTCGACTTCGCCGTCAACGAGCAGTGCGTGCAGTACCACGAGTGCGCCTCATTGTCGCCGTTCGTCCGTGCCGGAAAGGCTGTGTTCCACGTCGAATACCACCTGCCGCTGGCACGCTTCTGCCCGGTCACTCGTCCACTCGGATTCAGCTCGATGAAGAAGCGGCCAAGTCTGGACGCCGCCCGCTGGCCCTGCTGAGGTCGCGTCTCGGCCTGATCGACCCGTGATAGTCCACCAACCGGTCGGGGCGGCCGAGGGTCCCGAGCCGGTGCCGGATCCCCCCCGCCACCGCACCGAGGGCCGCGTTCGCCTCCGCCGGCACGCGGCCCGCCCGCCAGGTTCCGCAGCGCACGGCTAGACAGGCCGGGCTCGGGCCGAAGGCAGACCGGCTGAGCTCGCACTCGCTGCTGCACGCAGC
>JADGOV010000018.1 GCA_017882785.1 Frankiaceae bacterium | reverse complement strand
GTCCTTCCCACTGAACGGCTGGTAGCCGGGCTCGACCCGACCGGTCAGCGTGACCAGCAGCCGGTATGCGGGGGCACCTCTGGGCCGTTCACGTGGTCGCCGACCAGCTGCGGCTCGCGGAGGTGGCGCACGGTGCGGACATAGCCGATTCGATTAGCGCACTCGGGACCCAACCCAGCGCGACGCCGTGTTCTCGCTGAACAGAAGCGCGTTCGAGTCGACCGGATTGTCGGGTTGATCGACGAGGAGCAGACATTGCCCCGACGTCAGGCGCTGCAACGTCTCTACGGCGGGATCCTCGTGCAGGCCGTGTCGCAATCCGTTGACGACGAACGTGCTCCCGGTGCTCCCATCCGAGGCAACCGCGGGCTCGACGACGAGGCGGATCTCATCGCCCACCCGCTGCCCCTGTGACCGAGCCAGCACGTCCCAGTCTGTGACGGGGTTCGCCAAGTGCAACGCCTGCAGATAGCGACCGTAGTCGGAGCGCGCGGGGCTCATGACTCGCTGGGCGAAGAGTGGGAACAGACGCCGGGAGACATAGTCCCGATCAAGGTCGGAGAAGCCGAGGAAGGGCTGGAATCGGTCGTGGCCGTTATCTCACTCTGTACTCCAGCGGCCCGGGCTACGCCTGGTCAAGCGGACCGGCTCATTCGGCGACCCTGCCGCTGCTGGGCTGAGTCGGCTAAGCGAACCCAGCGCTCGCTGGACGCGCTGCCGGTAAGCGTCGGCAGTCCGGCCGCTCGCCAGGCGCGGTACCCACCGACGAGGTCGGCGGCCCGATGCACGCCGAGATCGAGCAGGGCCGCCGCGGCCAGTCCCGAGGTGTACCCCTCGTTGCAGACCACGACAACCGCAAGGTCGTAGGACGCCTGCGGGATGCGTGCCGAGCCAGTCGGGTCCAAGCGCCACTCCAGGACGTTGCGTTCACAGACGAACGAGCCCGGTATCTCACCTTCCGCCCGCCGGTTGACTTCGGGTCGGATGTCCACGAGGACGGCGCCCTGCTGCTGCGCGTTCCGGGCGAGCTCAGGATCCAGCCGCCTGATGCGCTCGCGGGCGGCGCGCAACAACTCCTCGACACTACGGCCAACTGGCGGGCGGATGCCGGCGGCTGTCATTGCCCGACCGCCTGCTCCGGCTCAGTGGTGCACACTGTCCGCCCGGCACGCAACCCCCGCCGGGTGGACCGGTAGTAGGTCATGGTGGTCAGCGGCGGTGAGTACGCGTGGACGCTGACCGCCGGTTCGGTCATCGAGTTGCGCACGTCGTGCACGACGCCAGGGGCCACCCATCGGGTATGCCCGCTCGGCAGGGCACTAACGGAGACCTCGCCCGAAGGTGCCACACGAAGCTCCTGCAGCGCGCCCTCGACCGCGGTGAAGGCCGCCGCTGACTGGCCGTGATCGTGCAACTCGGTCGCCTGATCCGTCAGCCAGCTGAGCAGCCACACGTCCACCGTCCGGTCGCCATGCAGCAGCGTCCACCAGCGACCACCGGCATCAAAGCGGACGAGCGGGCGCCACCACGTCTCCTCGGCAGCAACGTCGCGGACCAGGGTGATGAGTTCAGGCAGTTCGAGGGTGCGTGGTAGCGCGAGGTGGGAAGCGCGATATGCCGGCATGGCAGAGCTTCTTTCGATCAGCAGGACGTGGGCCGGTGCGCAGCCTTGGGCCGCGCCGGGTCAGCGACAAACCTGATCGAAATGGTCGCCGCGGCGGCCGACCCAGAACGGATCGAGCAGCAGACGCGGCACCATGGCGCCTATCTCAGCACATCCTCCGCCGCTTCGGCAACCCGCCGCGGCACGCCTCCTCAAACTTTGGAGAAGACGGGTTGTCAGGTGTTCTCCGGAACGAGCCACAGCACCGCCAGGGGGGGCAGTGTGAGCATCGCGGAGTGCTCCCGGTCCTGCCAGGGCACCGCTTCGGAATACACAGTGCCGTTGCCGATCCCGCCGCCGGCGAAGTCCGGGGAGTCGGTGTTCAGGACCTCGACCCATCGGCCGCCCGACGGCAGTCCGATCCGGTAGTCGCGGCGCACCACAGGCGTCAGGTTCGCCACGCAAGCCACGTGTTGCGTGCCGTCGGCGTTGTGGCGCAGGAAGGACAGCACACTGTGGTCGACGTCGTTGGGATCGAGCCAGCCGAACCCGGTCCAGTCGAAGTCGCGCTCCCACAGAGCGGGCAGGCTGCGGTAGATGCTGTTGATGGTCGCGACCATCCGATGCATTCCGGCGTGCTCGGGGTATTCCAACAGGTGCCAGTCCAAGCTCTGGTCGTGGTTCCATTCCGCCGACTGGCCAAACTCGCCACCCATGAACAACAACTGCCGACCGGGGTGCGCCCACATCCAGGCGATCAACGCCCGCAGGTTGGCGAACTTCTGCCAACGGTCCCCTGGCATCTTCTCCAGCAGCGATCCCTTCCCGTGGCTCACCTCGTCGTGGCTCAGCGGTAGGACGAAGTTCTCCTGGAAGGCATAGAGCAACGCGAAGGTCAACTCGTGATGGTGGAAACGGCGGTGCACCGGGTCCTTGGTGAAGTAGGTCAGGGTGTCATTCATCCAGCCCATGTTCCATTTGAAGCCGAAACCGAGCCCGCCGAGGTAGGTGGGTCGGGACACTGCCGGCCACGACGTAGACTCCTCCGCGACGAGCAGGACGCTCGGGTGGTGCTGGTACACCACCGCGTTGATCTCCTTGATGAGATCGATCGCGTCGAGGTTCTCCCGGCCGCCGAACCGGTTCGTGACCCACTCGCCCTCGCGACGGGAGTAGTCCAGGTAGAGCATCGAGGCCACCGCGTCGACGCGTAGGCCGTCGAGGTGAAACTCCTCGATCCAGTACAGCGCGTTGGCCAACAGGAAGTTGCGGACCTCGTTGCGGGAGTAGTTGAAGACCAACGTGCCCCAGTCCGGATGTTCGCCCTGACGGGGGTCGGCGTGCTCATAGAGCGCCGTGCCGTCGAAGCGGGCCAAGGCCCAGTCGTCCTTGGGGAAGTGCGCGATGACCCAGTCGACGAGGACTCCGATGCCGGCCTCGTGCAGCTTGTCCACGAGATAGCGGAAGTCATCCGGTGAGCCGAAGCGCGCCGTCGGCGCGAAGTAACCCGTGACCTGGTAACCCCAGGAGCCGCCGAAGGGATGCTCCGCGACCGGCAGCAGCTGCACGTGGGTGAACTTCATCTCCGCCAGGTACGCCGGCAGTTCCTCCGCCAGCTCCCGGTAGGTCAGCGGACGCCAACCTCCGCCCTCATCCAGCCTCTGCCGCCACGAGGCGAGATGGCACTCGTAGATGCTCATCGGCGAGGTCAGCCAGTCGGTGGCCGCGCGTTCGGCAAGCCACCGGCCGTCCTGCCACTGGTGGCTGCTGACATCGACCACGCTGGCCGTCGCCGGAGGCACCTCGGCGGCGAAGGCGAAAGGATCACTGCGCAGGGTGAGATAGCCCTGCTCGCTGATCACCTCGTACTTGTAGCGCGCGCCAGCGGCGACACCGGGAATGAACACCTCCCACACGCCAGAGCCGCCGAGGACGCGCATCGGGTGAATCCGCCCGTCCCAGCGGTTGAAGTCTCCGACCACCCGGATGGACTGCGCATTGGGCGCCCAGACGGCAAACGACGTGCCGGTCACTCCCTGGTGCTCACGGACGTGCGAGCCCAGGTGACGCCACAATCCTTCGTGGCGGCCTTCGCCGTGCAGATGCAGATCGAGGTCACCCATCGTGGGCCAGAATCGGTACGGGTCCTCGAACGTCACCTCGAGGTCGTCCGCGAAGCGGATCGCGAGCCGATAGCTGGCCGAGAGGCGCTCGGGCAGCGTCCCTTCGAAGACCCCGGCAGGGTGCACCCGGCGCATCTCCGTCCGCTGGTCGTCGGCGACCAATGTCACGCCCAGGGCGTCGGGGCGCCACGCCCGTACCACCACGGTGTCCTCGCCGTGCGACCCAGCAGGCAAGGCGTGCGCGCCGAGCACAGCGTGCGGATCATGGTGCTGCCCGCTGACGAGCCGGTCGATGTCCTGCTCGGCACTTGGCACGACCATCGGCCGCTGGCCTGCCTCCGCTGAGGATCCCGTCATCGTCTCGGACATCTACCGATTCCCTCCGTCGCCATCCGCGTCGACATTGTCTCGCATGATCGCGAAGCGTCGGCAAGGGGGCTCGTCCCCACGGCCCGCAAGCAGGCCGTGGCTTGGTCAACGCGGAGGCTGGCGGTGGCCTGAGGTTCCGGCGCAGAATGTGGACACCGGCTTGCCCGGCGGAGGAGGTCCGGGCAGTCCTGGAGGGCGCCGTGGCCGTTCTGCGACGGGATGGGTGCAAGAGGCGTTCTTTCTCGTCCGCTCCCGTCGGGGGCGCGTACCCGCGGTCGGACCGTTGAACTTCACCGTTCCGCGGAACGCGGAGGTTATCGCCGCCTGCCTCGTGGGGGCGATCGTGCACGCGGGGCGTCTGCACAATCCGGCCGCCCGCGGCCCGGACCACTATCCGGCACTGGACCGGGCATGGGCCGCCCTGCACGAGCAACCCGCACCGGTGACGTCGAGCGCCTGCTCGACGTCACCATCAGCGGGAGCATCCTCGAGGCGGTGCAGCCGCGCAGCCTGGGTCGTTCCCCCGCAGGTGCCTGACCCGTCAGCCCAGCACTATCCGCCGAGCGGGGTGTCGAGCGCGGTGCTGCCGCCGGGTGGCAGCAGGAGCGCCCGGCTGGGGACGGCGCACCGCGCGACCGCCTCGACGAATCGGTGCGCAGGTCGCGCCGTCGTCCGCCGACCGAGGCCGACCATCGCGAAGGTACCCCAATGCATCGGCACGGCCAGCCGGGGGCGCAGCCGCGCCACCGCCTCGGCGGCCGTCTCGGGCGTGAGGTGGCCTGCGCCGAGCGTCGGGCCCCAGCCCCAGACCGGCAGGAGGGCGACGTCAAGGGGGCCGAGGGCGTGCATGCCCTCGAAGAGGTCGGTGTCTCCGGCGAAGTAAACCCGCCGTCCGGCGGCCGATACGACGTATCCAACTGCGGCTGCTTCCGGCCCACCGAATCGCATCCGCCGGCCGTCGTGCCGGGCCGGGGTCGCTGTGACCACGACGTTCCCCACCGCCGCCGACTCACCCGGCGCGAGTTCCACCAGGCGCCTGAGCCCGCGGCTGTGGAGGAAGGCGGCCGCACCGGCGGGGACGACGATGGGGATCTGCCCGAGAGCACGCAGCGAGGGGAGGTCGCAGTGGTCGGGGTGCAGATGGGACACGACAGCGACGCTCACCGGCAGAGGCGAGGGCGGCGATGGGGGGACGCGGCGCAGAAAGGCGACCCGATCCCGCAACACCGGGTCGGTCAGCACCCGCTCGCCGGCCAGATCCAGGGCAACCGTTGCATGCCCGAGATAGGTCAGCCGGAAGGCCTGCCGGTCCTGCACCCGGTCCACGCTAGGGCGTCCAACGCGACGTGTAGCTGTCGATACACTGAGCGATGTATCGTCGTCGGGTGCAGACCATGACGTACGGGCAGGTCTTGGCCCGCTTCGGCCAGGCCCTCTCCGATCCCACCCGGGCCCGGCTGATGCTGGCCTTGCGGAATGCGCCCGGTTACCCCGCCGAGCTGGCCACCATGCTCAACGTCTCCCGGCAGAGCCTGTCCAACCACCTCGCCTGCCTACGCGGCTGCGGGCTGGTCGTGGCCGTCCCCGAGGGTCGGCGCTCTCGCTACGAGCTCGCCGACGCCCGGCTCGGGCATGCCCTCGGCGACCTGCTCGGGGTTGTTCTCGCCGTGGATCCGGAGAACTGTCCGACCCATCGCGCGCCGACATGCACGTGACGACGATCGGGACCACGCCGTCGCTGGAACCGCGGCGCCAAGCCGTGCTACACCGGCGGGCGGCGCGTCTGGCGTGGGCGACGGTCACGTACAACACCGTCGAGGGCCTCGTCGCGGTAGCGGCCGGAATGGCGGTCGGGTCGGTGGCGTTGGTGTCCTTCGGCCTGGACTCTGCGATCGAGGTGGCCTCCGCCGTCGCGGTGAGCTGGCAGTACGCAGGCGGCGGCGCACGAGCACGAGAGCGCGAGCAGCGAACGCTGCGCCTCATAGCGCTCGCGTTCCTCGCCTTGGCCACCTACGTCGCCGCGGACTCGACTCACGCCCTACTCGGCGGCGCCGACCCCGGCGCTTCCCCCGTCGGCATCGGTCTAGCAGCTGTGTCGCTGGTCGTCATGCCAGCCCTCACCTGGGCCAAGCGCCGCACCGGGCGCGAACTTGGGTCCACAACCGTGCTCGCCGACTCCACCCAGACCCTGCTCTGCAGCTATCTGTCGGCGGTGCTGCTCGCCGGTCTGGTCCTCAACGCCGCCCTGCACTGGGGATGGGCCGATGCCGCGGCCGGGCTGGTCATCGCCGCTGTCGCCGCCAAGGAAGGCGTCCAGGCATGGCGCGGCGACACCTGCTGCTCGATCAGCGAACAATCTTGAAGTTGAACATCGGCGTGCCCAGCGCACCCCACAGTCGCAGCCAGATCGGCAAGAGCATCTCGGAGCCACGAGCGGTGGTGATGTCTCCCAGGTCAATCACGTCCGCGTGTCCGAGATCCTCCAGGAGTGCGGTCACCGCCTTCTTCGCATCCTCGTCGTTGCCGGAGACAAACGTCGTGTGCTCGCCACCCGCCGTCTGGGCCGGGTCGGCCATCAGGGCAGCGGTCATCGTGTTGAGCGCCTTGACGACCCTCACGTCGGGGAAAGCTCGCTGGATCTGCTCACCCAGGGAGTCGGTGTCCTTGACGAACAATGTGGGTGGCACCCCGTGGGAGAAGTCCAACGGGTTGGCGATGTCGAGCAACGCCTTGCCCGCCATAGTGTCGGCACCGGCGACGGTCAGCGCCTCGATCGACCCCCCGCCGCCGGTCGCGTTGATGACCATCTCGCCGTGAGCCGCGGCCTCGGTGAAGCTGCCGAGCGTCACCTGGGGATGCTGTTCGTGCCAGGTCGAGAAGGGCGGGTTGCCCATCGCGTCCGGCTCGGTCCGGGCAAGGGTGCGCGAGACGTCACGAGTGCCCAGGATCACCTCGTGGCCGCGTTCGGCGAGCCGAGAGCCAACGGTGCGGCCCACCGTGCCGGTGCCCAGAACGCCGATCTTCATGATTGGTTCCCCTTCCTTGGCGTCGCCAGCAGACAGGTTCGTCTACCCATGCGCGGGACCGTAACAGACAGATCTGTCTGCAGACAACCTCCCGGCCTCGGGCGGCCGCGCGGTGTCCCCGAGACCCGACGCCGAATTACGTCAGCACTGACCCGCGCTGACAGTGGCTGACATCTGTTAGTCCAACTCGGTACAGTGCGCGCCATGAACACGACCTTGGGAAACCTTCGTTCGCTGGGTTCGACAGGTCCCCAGGTGGCCCCGATGGGACTTGGCCTGATGGGCATGTCCGACCTGTACGGGCCGGCGGACGACTCCGAGAGTGTGGCCACGATCCATGCCGCCCTTGACGCGGGCGTGACCCTGCTCGACACCGGCGACTTCTACGGCATGGGGCACAACGAGTTGCTCCTCCGCGACGCGCTGCGCGGGCGCCGCCGGGACGAGGTGACGATCAGCGTCAAGTTCGGCGTCCTGCGGGATGCCGCCGGTGGCTGGCACGGCGTGGACACCCGCCCGGTCGCCGTCAAGAACTTCCTGGCCTACACGCTGCGCCGGATCGGCACCGACTACCTGGACATCTACCGTCCGGCCCGGCTCGATGCCACAGTGCCCGTCGAGGAATCGGTCGGCGCCATCGCCGAGCTGGTTCATCAGGGCTACGTCCGCCACATCGGGCTCTCCGAGGTCGGGGCGGACAGTTTGCGTCGCGCTCAGGCGGTGCACCCGATCTCCGACCTACAGATCGAGTACTCCCTCATCTCCCGGGGCATCGAGGACACCATCCTGCCGACAGCCCGCGAGCTCGGGATCGGCATCACGGCCTACGGCGTCCTCTCCCGCGGGCTCCTTTCCGGACACTGGTCGCCACAGCGCGGGCAGGAGGGCGACTTCCGCGCCCGTCTGCCCCGCTTCACCGGGGAGAATCTTGAGCGCAACCTGGCACTCGTGGACACGCTGCAGGAGGTTGCGAGCGCACGGGGTGTGACTGTTGCCCAGGTGGCCATCGCCTGGGTCATGTCGCGGGGAGAGGACATCGTCGCGCTGGTCGGCGCTCGACGCCGCGACCGGCTGGGCGAATCCCTCGGAGCCGCAGAGCTGGAGTTGACCGCCGACGACATCGCTGCGATCGAAGCCGCGGTGCCCACCGGTGCCGTCGCCGGCGCGCGGTACGGCGCCTTCCAGATGGCCGCCCTCGACAGCGAGCGGGCTTGACCGCAGAGGGCGGGATCCTGACGGCGGACGCGATCCTTGACGCGGCCGAGGATGTCCTGCGACGGTACGGGCCCGGGAAGGCGACCGTCCTCGACGTCTCGAAGGCGCTCGGCGTCAGCCACGGCAGCGTGTACCGGCACTTCGGCAGCAAGCTGGCGCTGCGTGACGCCGTCGCTGAGCGCTGGCTCGCCCGGGTGTCCGACCCGCTCGCGCTGATCGTTGCCGAAGCGGGGCCCGCCGCGCCGCGCCTGCGGAGCTGGCTCGAGCACCTCGCGACCACGAAACAGCGAATGGCACGCGCGGATCCCGAGCTCTTTGCCACCTTCCACCAGATCACCGCCGAATCCCGCGTGGTGGTCCGGACCCATGTCGACCACCTCGCCGGGCAGGTCGCCCAGATCATCGCCGATGGCGTCGCCAGCGGCGAATTCGCTCAGGTGGACCCCGCGCGCGTCGGCCGAGCGTTCCTGCAGGCGACGACGAGGTTCCACCACCCGGCACACGCCGCGGATTGGGCGGAGCCAGCCTCCTCGGAGGAACGGGCTGAAGTCTGGTCACTCCTCGCCGCCGGGCTCCTCGCCCGAGGGGCAGTAACGGACAACAAGGACGAGTAGACAGACCAGTCTGTGTATCGTCGTCTGCAGACGACAGCGTGCCGGAGAACCCATGACGAGACCCGTGACCAGACCCATGACAGACGCGACCAAAGCTCCGTCGAGCGCCGCCCGGGACCGCATCCTGGACACGGCCGCTCGGTTGTTCTACGCGCACGGCCTGCGCGCTGTCGGGGTCGACATGATCATCGCCGAGTCGGGCGTGGCCAAGGCGACCTTCTACAAGCACTTCCCGGCTAAGGACGATCTGATCGTGGCCTATCTCGACCAAGTGGACATCGTCTGGACCGGCAAGCTCCGGGCAGCCGCCGAGGCTGCGGGACCCGCCCCCGCCGACCAGCTCGTCGGGCTCTTCGACGCCCTCGGTACGGCCTGCCAGCGGGAGGGCTACCGTGGCTGCGCCTTCATCAACGCGGCTGCCGAGGCGGCGCCAGGCTCGGCCCTGCTCGCCCGCACCATCGCCCACAAGCAGGCAGTGCTGGCGTGGATGGGCGAGCTGGCCCGGCAGGCCGACGTCGCACGGCCGGGGCAGCTTGCCCGTGCGTTGTCGCTGCTGCTCGACGGCGGGCTCGCCGCGGGCGCGCTCGACGCCGACCCCGAGGCTGCCGAGGTCGCTTGTGCCACAGCCGCCTCCCTTGTGCGGGAGGCAACGACCGCGGGCCGATGAGACGGGGCGCGGCCCGCGACCGCCGCGTCCCGCACTTGCCGAGCCGAGATTCGTACTGCTACCTTGCGTCCCCGCGGAGGCTGTGCCAGCCAGTTCAGGAGGACCAGTGAGCCAGGTACGGGTACTCGTTGGTACCCGCAAGGGTGCCTTCATCCTGACGGCGGACGGGACGCGCGACCAGTGGACCGTCAACGGCCCGCATTTCGCCGGCTGGGAGATCTACCACGTCAAAGGTTCACCGGCCGACCCCGCGCGGCTCTACGCCTCGCAGTCCACCAGCTGGTTCGGGCAGGTGGTGCAGCGCTCCGACGACGGCGGCGGCACGTGGCAACCGGTGGGTAATACGTTCACCTACGACGGGGTGCCCGGCACCCACCAGTGGTACGACGGCACGCCGCACCCCTGGGAGTTCGCCCGGGTCTGGCATCTCGAGCCGTCGCTGACCGACCCGGACACCGTCTACGCCGGGGTCGAGGACGCTGGCTTGTTCCGCTCGACCGACGGCGGACGGGAATGGCGGGAACTGTCCGGGCTCCGCCGTCACGACTCCGGCTCGTCGTGGCAACCGGGCGCCGGTGGCATGTGCCTGCACACGATCCTCCTCGACCCGACCGATCCCGCCCGGATCTTCATCGCCATCTCCGCCGCGGGCGTGTTCCGCAGCGAGGACGCCGGCACGACCTGGCAACCGGTTAACCGCGGACTGCGCTCCGAGGGCATCCCGGACCCCAACGCCGGGGTCGGCCACTGCGTGCACCGCATCGCCATGCACCCCTCCCGTCCCGATGTGCTTTTCATGCAGAAGCACTGGGACGTCATGCGCAGCGACGACCGGGGCGACTCCTGGCATGAGGTGAGCGGCAACCTGCCCACCGACTTCGGCTTCCCCATCGACGTCCACGCCCACGAGCCGGAGACCGTCTACGTCGTCCCCATCACGAGCGACTCGGAGCACTTTCCGCCGGACGGAAGGTTGCGCGTGTACCGCAGCCGCACCGGCGGCAACGAGTGGGAAGGGCTCACCGCCGGACTGCCGCAGAAGGACTGCTACGTCAACGTGTTACGGGACGCGATGGCCGTCGATTCCCTCGACTCGTGCGGTGTGTATTTCGGCACGACCGGCGGGCAGGTCTACGCCTCGGCGGACGCAGGGGACAGCTGGTCGCCCATCGTCCGAGACCTTCCGGCCGTGTTGTCCGTCGAGGTCCAGACCCTGCCGTGATCAGGGTCGTGCTGCCGGCACACCTGCGCACACTCGCTCAGGTCTCCGGCGAGGTGCAGGTCCAGCTGCAGGGACCCGTGACGCAACGCGAAGTCCTCGACGCGCTGGAGGCCCGATACCCGATGCTGCGCGGCACCATCCGCGACCAGGTCACCTACCGGCGCCGGCCTTTCGTCCGGTTCTTCGCCTGCGAGCAGGACCTCTCCCATGAGGGACCGGACGCACCGCTGCCCGATGCAGTCGCCAGCGGCGCACAGCCACTTCTGGTGGTAGGGGCGATGGCGGGTGGCTGAGGGCCTGCGCGCCTGGCTACCGTCGTCGGCATGAAACCGCGCCCTGCCGTCATCGAACTCGTCGTGTCCGACATGGCCGCCACCCTCGCCTTCTACCGCCGGTTGGGTCTGGAGGTCCCGTCGGATGCCGACAACGGTCCGCACGCCGAGGCCGAGTTGGGCGGCGGCCTGCGGGTGGCATGGGATACCGAGGACACCATTCGGTCCTTCGACCCCGGTTGGTCCCCGCCTACCGGGGGCGGGCATCGGATGGCGATCGCCTTTGCCTGCGACAGCCCGGGCGAGGTCGACGCGGCCTGGGCGGAGTTGACCGACGCCGGCTACGACGGACACCTCCCACCCTGGGACGCCTTCTGGGGCATGCGGTACGCCGTGGTCCACGATCCCGACGGGACCCCGGTCGACCTGTTCGCCCCGCTATCCCCGAACCACGGCTGACCTGGCGGGCAGGCTCGGAGGAGGCGGGATGGCCGAGCGGGAGCAGCCGGCGGACGTGTTCGACGACCTCGCCGCCGATCCTCGCCAGCGTGGTCGGTGCCGCGTCGGCGCGCGTCGGCTGCCAGCGGAACTGTCCGGGCCGGGCACGCACGGCCCGCATGCCGCGACGGCGCTGCGGGTCCTGCGGAACTACGCCGCGTGAGGAGGGACCGGGCACGGCCCCGGTTTCGACGTCAGCCGCCACGGTGCGCGGCAGCGATCCGCCTGCTCACGACCATTCACCACGCCCCGACCACGAGCTCCCGCCGGCCGCGAACCAGGGCCTCGCACCTGCGCGGCAGGCTCAGCGCCAGCACGAGCACCGCTTCGATCGTTGCCATCGCCAGGACCGACGGGCCGCCGCGGTCAGTATCCCGAGGCGCTGATGTGCGAGATCGGCGCGGGCAGGTCGGCTTCACCGATAGGCCCGGTGATGTAGTGGGAGCGGATGCCCGCAATGAACTGGCGGCACCGCTCGGTCAGCTGTCCATCATCGGTCTGCAGACGGCCCTTGGTCACGAGGATTCCGAGATCGGCTCCTTTGAACAGGTAGTCACCCGGGCCGTAGACCCGCAGGAAGAAGCACTCGTCCTCGCTGGCGATCTGATGCCAGTCCAGCGAAGTCCGGACGAAGGACAGCCGGCCGTCGTCATGGAGGTGATAGGTGCCGGTACCGGGGGCAGCGTGGATTCGCTCGATGAGGTCCGCCGGCTCTTTCATGATCAGCTGGCTCCAGACATCGACCGCTGCGAGTTCCTTCCATCGCTCATTGATCTCGTCGATGTCCACGTCGAGGTTGACATCCATGTACTCGAGGAGGTGGAAGAGGAACAGCGGGATGTCGGCGTACGCGCCCGCGGTCACGTTCGTCATCGACGACGCACCGGAGATCCGCGGGTTCAACTCGCCGAGATAGGTTTCGTCGGTGTCGAGGTCGACGAGGACGTCAACCTCGAAGAAGCCCAGGTACCCCTCCTGCGCGAGTCGCCCCCCCAGCCGGCGGACCACTTCAATGGCCCGGCCGCGCTGCTTCTCGCTCAGTGCGTCCGGGTACAGGTCGTTCCCACACCAGCCGCCCGGGTAGGGCGTGAGCTCGGGATAGCCGGTGAGATCGGTCATGAACGGCCCCACGATCGTGCCGTTCCGCGTGATCACCGCCTCCACGGCGGCGGCTCGGTTGTTGATGCGCTTCATGACCTTCAGGTCCTCGCCGACGATTTCCTCGGCGTACGCCGCCCAGTCCGTCTCTTCGGCGATGAAGAACGTGGTCTTCCCGGAGTCGCCGTACGGCATCTGGACGACGAGGTCGGACCCGAGACCGTGCGCAGTGGAGAGCGCGATCAGTTCCTGATAGCTTTCAGCCCTTCCGAGGACGTTGGGTACGCTCGGTGCGCCGGCCTCGTTGCCCAGCACGGTTGTCACGATCTTCGAGTCGAGACGGCGACGGAGCGCATCGGGCGGCAGGATGAGCTGATAGCCGAGCTCGGCGCAGATTCGTTCCGTCTCCTCGTCGAGGAAGACCATCGCCACTCTCGGGCGTCCATCCTTGCTGGCGATGAACCGCTGCACCTCCGCGTCCCGCAGCAGGTAGTTGTTGATGTCCTCGCTGCTCGTGAACTCGACGTAGGGCTTGGTCGTCGGTGCGAACACCCGCGGGTGCGCGCCGTCCCAGCAGTCGTAGTAGGAGACGTAGAAGAAGTTGCGCACCCAGCGATCAAGGCCGAGCAGGTTGAACGCGGTCGGCCCGATGAAGAAGACGGGCGAGGTGTTCATTCGCAGATACGACCGGATCGCGGAAATCCCGTGCAGAGTGGGACGTGGGGCTGAGACCGACAGGTTCATACACGCCTCTCCGGTAGGTCGCTCATGGCGACGACCACGCCGCTGCACGGTAGCGCTTGACGACCTCGACGCTGTTGGCGGCCAGCGACCATCCCCACGTCAGTGCCAGCGCTCCCAAGCGGCCTGGCGGCTGGTGCCCAGCACCGTGCCCACGTTGGCCCAGGAGTGGCTGTCCGCCAGACCTCGCGCGGAAACCGCCAGACCCTCGCTGACCGCCTGCATGGTCGCCAGCATCTCCCGGAACTCGACGTCGCTGCCCGACCGGGCCGCAAGTGTGGCGACCACGGTTCGCGCCAACCGGCCGAGGTCGGGCGTCTCCATCGCCTCAAGCTGCTCAACTGTCCATTCCACGAACCCAGTCTTGCCTGCCGACCCACCGACCGGGAAGCACGTCATGCGGGCGATAAGTCAATCGAAGACCACAAACGGCGTGGCGCACGCATTCCGGGGCGCAGCCGGGCGCGTGCACCGTTAGCCTTCGTCGATGAATCCACTTTCTGGCGTGCTGGGTGAGGCTTGGGCGCTGTACCGGGCGCACTTCGGGCACTTGATCACGATCGCCTTCGTCCTGTACGTCGTGATCGCGATTGTGCAGGCGGTGCTCGTCGGGCTGCTCGGGGGGCTAGGCGTCGTGCTCGGGGCGATCGTCGGCATCATCGCGGCCTTCCTGCTCCAGGCGGCGTTGGTGAAGGCCGTGGAGGACGTCCATGACGGTCGGGCGGATCTCTCCCTGGGAGGCACGCTGCAGGCCGCCCGGCCCGCGATCTGGCGGGTCGCCGGCGCTTCCATCCTGGCGGGCATCGGGATCGCGATCGGCCTGGCCCTGCTGATCGTTCCCGGGCTGATCCTACTCACTATCTGGTGCCTGATCGTGCCGGTGATCGTGCTCGAAGGGGCTGGCGTGGGCGCCTCCTTCGGTCGCAGCCGCCAACTCGTCCGCGGCTACGGGGGCCCGGTGTTCGGTACCATCATCCTTGTCTTCCTGCTGCTGATCGTGGTCGACCTCGTCATTGCCCTCGTGTTGGCCGTGCTGCCCGAGACTGTTCGCAACGCCATCAGCGGGATCGTCTCCGGCACCCTGGTCTCGCCGTTCCTGGCCGTTGTGCTCACCCTGGGCTACTACCGACTGCGGGGCGCACCTGAACCTCGCCCGATCGCTACCTGACCCGAGCTCTGTTCGCCTGCTGGTAGCGCCAGGTGATGTATGCAACCCGGGTCACCGACTCCGCGACGCCGACGGTGAGGGCCACTGTGGCGAGCAGGTTGAGCGGCGAACGAATGTCGTCGGAAAAGTGCCGAGCGGCGTAGGTGAGAACGAGCAGGCCGGCCACGATCGCAATCTCGGCGACGCCTCGCCTGAGGACGACACGACCGATGTCCGGGCGCGCCTCGAGGAATAGCAACCGGCCACGAACATAGCCGGCCACCCCACCGATGAGGACGCCGGCTACCGCCAAGCCGACGTGAGCGGGGTCGGTCAGTTCTTGCCGCAACGTCGCCCCCACGATCACCAGTACGATGATCGGATCCAGCCACTGCTGGGACAGGGCGACAACCCGCTCGCCTCGCTGGAGCCCCAGCTCGTTCCGCCGCCGTCGTCGGTGAAGGCCCACCGCAACGGCGATGGCCACGATGACAGCGACCAGGACGGCGTCGCTCGCAGTGTTCTCGACCGTGCCGGCCGAAGTGAGCAGCATGCCGCGATCCTGTCCTACGACAACCTCCGTGACGGTGCCCGGCTCGGTGGTCCACAGTGTTGGGCGTGACCTCGCGACCCGACGCCTACACCGTGGCCCTCGATCGGGCCACCGCCCACACCCGCGCCTGGCTGGCCTCGATGCCCGATCGCCGCGTGCCACCGCGCGCCACCGCGGACGAGCTGCGGGACCGCCTCGGCGGCCCCCTGCCTGAGGGTCCGAGCGAACCGGCCGAGGTCGTCGATCGCCTTGCCGAGCTCGTCGAGCCGGGTCTCATGGCGATGCCCTCGGGCCGGTTCTTCGGCTGGGTGATCGGCGGCACGCTTCCCGCAGCACTCGCTGCGGACTGGCTCACCAGTGCCTGGGACCAGAACAGCGGGATGCGGTTCGCCACGCCCGGGGTGGCCGCCACCGAGGAGGTGGCCGGCGGCTGGCTGCTGGACCTTTTCGGTTTCCCGACCGGGGCGGACGTCGGTTTCGTCACCGGGGCCACGATGGCCAACTTCACTGCTCTGGCGGCCGGCCGTCACCAGGTCCTCACCGACGCCGGCTGGGATCTCAACCGGTCGGGCCTGGCCGGCGCCCCGCGGGTCCGGGTACTCGTGGGGGAGGATCGCCACGCCTCAGTCGACCTCGCTCTGCGCTACCTCGGACTCGGCGCGCCGACGACGGTGCCGGCCGACGCCCAGGGGCGTATCCGGGTCGACGCCCTCAAGACGGCACTCGACGCGGGAGACGGCCCGGCGATCGTGTGCCTGCAGGCGGGCAACCTGCATTCCGGCGCCTTCGACTCCTTTCGACCCGCGATCGCACTCGCCCACGAGCACGGCGCCTGGGTCCACGTCGACGGGGCATTCGGGTTGTGGGCGGCGGCGTCGCCGCGGTTACGCCACCTGATGGACGGCTGCGACGCGGCGGACTCCTGGGCCACCGACGCGCACAAGACACTCAACGTGCCCTACGACTGCGGCATCGTCATCGTCGCCCGCCCGCCCGCGCTACGGGAGGCGATGGGGATGCACGCCAGCTACCTGATCCAGGCCGACGACGCGGGTGACCCCTTCGACAAGGTGCCGGAGATGTCTCGCCGGGCGCGCGGCGTACCCGTGTGGGCGGCGCTGCGGTCCCTCGGTGTATCGGGCGTTGCCGACCTCCTCGACGGACTATGCGCGCACGCCCGCACGATCGCCGAGGGCATCGCCGCCATCGACGGGGCTGAGATTGTCAACGACGTCGTGTTCACGCAGGTCTGTGCCGCCTTCGGCAATGATGAACGCACGCGCGCGGTCACGGCCCGGGTGCTCGCTGACGGGACCGCCTGGATGTCGGGCTCCCGATGGCGCAACCGCGACGTCCTGCGGGTCTCCGTGAGCAACTGGTCGACCGACGCGGCCGACGTCCAGGAGTCGGTCGATGCCGTCCGTCGGGCGGCCCCGGTCGGTAGTCGGTACCGCCTCGGCGGGACGGCTGGACAAACCTGATTCCTCGTGTCGATGTCGCGGACCCTAGAACGACGCCGTGCGATTCATGATCATGGTCAAGGCGAATGAGGAGACCGAGGCTGGCGTCCTGCCGAGCGAGGAGCTCATCGACGCGATGGGGAGGTACACGACGGGGAGGTCGAGATCGAGATCCGCCAGGTCTTCGAGGCCGACGACTTCGGTCCGGCACTGACCTCCG
This sequence comes from Frankiaceae bacterium, assembly GCA_017882785.1. GTDB lineage: Bacteria > Actinomycetota > Actinomycetes > JADGOV01 > JADGOV01 > JADGOV01. Next base: position 20,794 of record JADGOV010000018.1, on the reverse strand, counting down.
AGCAGCGGGAGGCAGAGGAGCGACTGCGCGCGCAGGTCGCCGCGGAGCGGTAACGGCCTGGGGGCGAAATGCTGCGCTGGGCCGGCCGGCCGCAGACCCGGCCTGGGGGCGAAGTGCTGCGCCGATCATGCTCGAACGAACGTCCCATTGACCTGCGGAAGGTACGTTCGAGCATGATCCGCGAACCCAACGTACGTTCGAACGTGATCGACGCGGTCTGGCGGATCGAGTCGGCCAGGGTGATCGCCGGGGTCGCCCGGGTCGTGCGCGACGTCGGGCTGGCCGAAGACCTCGCGCAGGACGCCCTCGTCGCCGCGTTGGAGCAGTGGCCGGACTCGGGCGTACCGGAGAACCCAGGCGCCTGGCTGATGGCCGTCGCGAAACGTCGGGCGGGCGATCGACGCGCTGCGCCGGAGAACGCTCCTCGAGCGCAAGCAAGCCGAGCTCGGCCGCGCACTGGAGACCGCACAGCAGTCGGTCGATCCGATGATGGATACCGCCGTGGGCGACGACATCGGCGACGACCTGCTGCGCCTCGTGTTCATCTCCAGTCACCCGGTGCTCTCCACGGAGGCCCGCGTCGCCCTGTCGCTCCGCCTGCTCGGCGGTTTGACCACTCAGGAGATCGCGCGGGCGTTCCTCGTCCCCGTGTCGACCGTCGCACAGCGGATCGTGCGAGCCAAGCGGCCCCTCGCCGAGGCTCGGGTGCCCTTCGAGGTGCCGCGGGGAGCGGAACTCGCAGCGCGGCTGTCCGCTGTGCTCGGCGTCGTCTATCTGGTGTTCAACGAGGGTTACTCAGCAACGGCCGGTGACGACTGGTTGCGGCCGGCGTTGTGCGGGGAGGCGCTTCGCCTCGGCCGGATACTGGCCGGGCTTGCGCCGAAGGAGCCCGAGGTACACGGTCTCATCGCCCTGATGGAGATTCAGGCATCGAGGTTGCGGGCTCGGGTCGGCCCGACGGGAGAGCCGATCCTGCTGCTCGACCAGGACCGGGGGCGGTGGGACCACGTCCTCGTCCGTCGAGGCCTCGCCGCGCTGGAGCGGGCTGAGGGGCTCGGCAGTGGGCTCGGCCCGTACGCCCTGCAGGCCGCGATCGCCGCCTGTCACGCCCGGGCGCGCACGCCCGCGGAGACCGACTGGGTGCGGATCGCGGCCTCTATGACGCGCTCGCCCAACTGGCCCCGTCGCCTGTCGTCGAGTTGAACCACGCGGTCGCCCTCTCGATGGCGTTCGGTCCGCAGGCCGGCCTCGATCTCGTCGACGCGTTGACCTCGGTCCCGGCGCTGAAGGGCTACCACTGGTTGCCGAGCGTGCGGGGGGACCTGCTGGCTCGGCTTGGGCGCATCGAGGAGGCCCGGCTCGAATTCGAAAGGGCGGCAGCGCTCACTCACAGTGCACCTGAGCTCACCCTGCTGCGCGAGCGGGCAGCAGCCTGCGTCCGCCCCTCGGACGGGATGTGAGCTGACGCGGACGTCGACGCCGGTCGGTTTCGCCGTATGAGCGCCGCTTCACCCCTCGCTTGCGAGCATTTCTCTGCCGTCGTGCAGGGTGGCGAGGTCGGCCGCGCTCCGGCCGGAGATCCAGCCTTCCCGATCCGTGACTGAGACCACGCGCTCAGTTAGTTGCGGGAACATGGCCGCGACCGCGTCCTCGACCGCCCGGTCGCGCGCCGCGAGCACCGGCAGCAGGTTACGGGCAGCGGGTTCCGTGGCCGCCTCGGCGGTCTGCGTCTCGGTGGCTTCGGAGAGCCGCTCGCCGATGCGTGCGGCGTAGGCGGTCAGGAACGACTGCCTGAAGGCCCGGGTCCGGGAGCGGCCGTAGGCATCGGTCCGGGACCCGGCCTGCGTCATCGCGGTGGTGGCTTGGATGAGCAGCGAGGTGAAGAGCATTTCGATGCCGTCCAGGTCGGTGGGGAATCCCACGGCCGTGCAGAAACCCAGTTGCTGACTCCACACGATGCGACACCTATTGGCCTCGGCCACCGCCCCGAGCAGCATCGCTTTCGGACCCTCGTAGGGAGTGTCGATCCCGATCCGCCGGCCGGACGGTTCGTCGGAGGAGCTCTGGTTGGTCGCTGCCAGCAACGCGAGGTCGATGCTGTACCGGGCCATCAGTGCCTGGGCGCCGGCAGTGAAGGCCTCCGCCTCGGCTGGGAAGGTGGTCGACTCGGCCTTGGCCAGCAATGCCCGGACCCGGCTGAGCATCCGCTCGTCAACGGCCGGCCTCGGCCGGTTCGCCGCGGAGCGGGTCGGACGAGCCGTACCGGGGATCGGCCCCAACTTCTCCAACTCCGGCAGACCGGAAAGAAGGTCGAACGCCTCCAGGGCACAGTGGACCACCGCGGCCCACTCGGTGTTCTGCTCCTCGGCCCAGGCGCCGAGATAGGTCTCGTCGGGTCGCCACCAGACGCGAGCCTCAAGCTCCGCCAACTGTGCCGTCCACCGCGGGTCGATGGTTGCCGCGGCGTAGCCGCTCAGTTCGGCTGCGATCGCATCCCGGATCAGGCGCACATGCGGGCCGCTCAGCCGGCGCCGCGCCACGCGGACCAGGTCGTCCGGCTGCCACCCCCGGCGCCAGGCCCCGGAGACAGCGGACTGTAGGTGGCCGAGAAGAGCACGCTCGGTGGCCCGCCGCCAGCCGACGATTCCAGGCCGCTCGGCCACTCTCGCGGCCGCCTCCTCGAAGGATCTACTGTCGTCGTAGGCCAACGCGCGCAAGGCCGCCGAAACCTCGAGCGCGACCAACTCCTCGAGCGTCGGCTGCCCGCTCGGAGCCCACAACACCCGATGCGGAGTCGCCGGGTGTGGGCGCTTGCGCGCTTTCTCCTTCATCCGACGCCGTTCCCGGTTGGCCCTGCCCACTGTGATGCCCCTCCATCCGACCGTTGCACCGGCCGCGTCCTCGTCGTGCACGCCCTTTCGTCGGGAGCCCGACGTGCCGGGACCACGGTGGGAGAAGACGCGCCCGGGTTGCCTTGCCAGGGGACTCTACCGCCCCATCACGACGAGGACCGGCCACTGTGGTTCGTCGCCACCGTCTCCGCCATCATCTGTGGATGGTCGACTGGCAGCGCTGGCACACCCCAAACGACGACCCAGGCAGGGCACTGTCGGCGCGCCTCGCGGTGGTGCAGGCGCAGCTTGCGCGACAGGCCGCGCCGCCCGGTTTCCGCGACCCCGGTGGCGCACACTGCGGTCGATGCTGACCCCGGAGGAGGTGCTGAGCCATTGTCTGGCCAAGCCGGGCGCGTGGCGCGACGAGCCCTGGGATGGCGACGTCGTCGTGAAGGTGGCGGCCAAGATCTTCGCCTTCCTCGGGTCGGGGACCTCGGTGGGGCTCAAGTGCGGCCGGACCCGGGAGGAGGCCGACGAGTGGCTCGTGCGCTTTCCGCAGGATGCCCAGGTGATGGCCTACATCGGTCGCGCCGGCTGGAACACCCTTCGCATTGGTGGCTCGATACCGGACGAGGAGCTGCTCGATGCCGTTGACGCGTCATACGACGCTGTGGTGAGCAAGCTGCCAAAGAAGGACCGGCCGGCCCTGGACTGACGTCAAGTGATGGGTCACGGGATGACCGCGCGAACGCTGATCGCCGGGCTGGAGGTTTTCGCGGTAGGGATCGTCGAGTCGCTGAGCGGGCAACGGGTGGATCGAGAACCAGACGTCGATGTGCTCATCGTGGGCGCAGGACCGGTGGGGCTGACCGCGGCTGTCGAGCTTCGGCGGTGTGGCGTTTGCTGCCTTCTCCTCGACGAGTTGGCCGCTCCGGCGCCGTGGGCGAAAGGCCGTCGGTATTCAGCCCCGCACGCTTGAGCTGTGGGACGCTGCGGTTCCCCGACAGACCTCGTGACCCCGCGAAGTGTGGTGAGCCTGCTGCGCTGCATGGTCGGCCCCGGACTTTCCCGTGTTCCACGACTCTGCCCATCCTCGGTCGCGACGGCTCGCTCTGCAACACGGAGCGCACGAGCCCGGCAGCCGGTCACGTGGTCGCCAAGGCCGGCACGCTGGCCGCAGGCGATGGCCTCACAATCGGTTGCTGTTGTCGGCCAAGGCGCTGGCCGGCTACATCGACACCCGGGACGGGCGCCACCCGGCCTACGCCCTCTACGTCAACGACGTCCCGGTGGCATCGCTACAGGACCTGCTGTCAGTCGGCGACGACCTCGGGAGGATCAGCGCGATGCGGTGGGCGGAAAAGCCTGACGCGCGCGGGGTCAGGCTTCGTCGGCTGGGGTTTCCGGGTCGTCGGAGTAGGGCAGCGGATGGTCGCGGCCCAACTCCGAGAAGCGCTCGTTGAGCGCATGCACGAGTAGGTCGCGGTCGTGGGGGGTCGGGCGCAGCGCACCGAAAAGGTACGCCTCCACGTCCAGCGACGTGGTCATGCCGCCCAACGCGAAGTACCGCAGCCACAGGTCCCCCAGGGACAGCGACGCGTCTCGGCGGGCCCGGTCCAGGGCATCAGTCGGCTGGCCCAGCATCGGTGCCCCCCCTTGCGGATGTGGCGCCAGCCATCCTGACCACCTGAGCCAGATCGGTGCTGTCCAACAGCGACCGGACAGGAGGCGACGGGTTGTGCAGTTCGAGACGTCCCCCTGCCCGCAGGAGGCTTTCCGAGGCCGCGACCAGCGCGTCGACACCGGCCGAGTCCATCACACCGACCTCGGACAACTCGGCAATGACCAGCGTCGGCCGGTGCCGGCGGACACGGTCGACCAGTGGGCGCAGCGTATCGGCAGCGCCCCCGGTCCAGTCACCGGCCAGTGTGAGGTAGATCGTGCCGTCGGGCTGTCGTGGTGACGATTCCAGCGTAGGCGGTGCCGACCGAACGACGTCCGTCAGGAAGGCCGCCATCCGGACGGCAGAGCCGACGGCTATCTCCTCGGGGTGCCCGCTCGCGCCTTCCTTTCCGGTCGAATCGACCCGCGCCGCGGCCCCGTCCCGGGTCGAGGCCACGAACTCTGCGGCAACGTCGCGCAACGGCAGGTGGGTCCGGCGGCTCGTGTCGCGCAGCACCTCGTACGCGGCGTACGCCGAAACGCGGTCCCGGTGCATGATCACGCCTTGCGCCTGGGCTATCGCCTCCCGAGCCTGCAACGCCTCTCGGAGCCGCTGACCCCCCGGCTCGTCCGGCTCGTCCGGTCCGGCGGCGGCAACCACCGCCGCCGCCTCGGCGGCGAACAGTTCCGCCCATCCAGCCTCCTCCCGGGTGAAGGACACCGCTGTCCGGGCGTACACGTTCAGCGCCCCGATCGGACGGTCGGCCGTCACCATCGGGGTGGACAGGATGGTCCGAACCCCGCGGGCCCTGGCCTTGGGGACGAAGACCGGCCACCGGGTTTCCCCGTCGAGGGACTTGACGTGCACCCGCCGACCGTCGGTGGCGTCCAGAGCGGGCCCCTCACCGCCGTCGTATTGCTCCCGATCCATCTCGACCACGACATCGTCGCTCGCCGCTACCGTGTCCAGGCGGCCGTGACGTCGAAGGGTGATGCTCACCCCGTCGGCGCCGACCACGGCGGCCTTCGCCAGTGTCACGACGAAAGAGAGCGCCGCGTCGAGCACAGGGCGGGTCACGACCATGGAGGGCCCCGCGGCCCGGGAGCGAGCCGTCGACCCGAGGCGATTGCTTGCCGCTTCGGGGACGGCGGTGAGCGCGGTGATCGTAGAGACCAGGTGGGTCAGCTCGGAGGGAAAGCGCAGCACGACCCCACGCCGGGCATCCGGCGTTGCAGCCGGGGTCGTGACCCCGGCACCGGCGATGTCGGTGACCGGGTCGACCTGACCGCGGACGGCCACCACGGCCCCGGTCTCATCCTCGAGTACGACGAGAACCGCCCCCGAAGATGAGTCGCCATGTGAGTACGGCGAGGCGCTATTCGACTGCATCTCGAACCTACCTACGAAGACGGGGGGTCAGCCCGCGCCGAGGACGAACCCTCGCTGTAGAAGGCACCCGTATTCTACTCTTTGATCGGGCAGCCGACAGGGCGGAGAGGCTTCGGGTGGACCACGGCAATCCAGTCGCCATGCCAGTCGCCATCGAGGACGCCGAGGGCGACCTGGCGACCCGGTTTGCAGCGATTGCCCGGAGTCTGCTTTCCGCGCCTACGGTGGCCGAGGTTCTTCGACGGGTCGTCGCCCTGGCGGTGGACACCATCGACGGGTGCGACTTCGCCGGCATCATGCTGCCCGAGCCCGTGCCGCGCACCCCGCTGCGCACCGCAGCGCTCGTCACCGACATCGACCAACTCCAGCGGGATGCCGGAGAGGGACCCTGTCTGGACGCTCTCGGCGGTCTGAACAGTGTCTACGCCCACGACCTGGCCGACGAGCCCAGATGGCCACGGTTCGGGCCGCGCGCGGTGGCCGGCGGCGTCCGCAGCGTGCTCGCCTACCGGCTGTCTGCCGGAGCCGAGACCGTGGGCGCTTTGAACCTCTACGCCGCCCTCCCCGCCGCCTTCGGCGCGACCGACCGCGCCAAAGGGTTGATCTTCGCCGCGCACGCCGGACCTGCCCTCGCCGTCACCCAGACCCGTGCCGCCGACCACGACCAAGCCGAGCACCTGCGCCAGGCTCTCGCATCCCGAGAGGTCATCGGTCAGGCCCAGGGCATCCTCATCGAGCGCGAACGCATCACCGCTGACCAGGCTTTCGACCTTCTGCGCCGCGCCTCACAACACCTCAACGTCAAGCTCCGCGAGGTCGCCCAGGACGTGGTCGACACCGGCGTGGCCCCGCCGAGCGACACCGGCCAGCGCCCCCGGTAGCGATGGCTCCCCCGCAGACGACCGCCCCGTTCCGCCGATGAGCGCAGCGCGCTGGTCAGAGACCAGCAACGGGGAAGACGAGGCACGAGGTGACGGCCGTTGCCACCAGGCCGCCGGCGGCATCCCGGATCTCACCCTCGGCCACGGCCACCCGTCGGCCTGACTTGACCACCCGTCCTGTCGCAGTGATCTCGCTACCGTCGGCGCGCAGCGGCCGCATGTAGCGCACGGAGATCTCGATGGAGGTGTAGGCGACGCCGGCCGGCAGCGTGGACTGCACGGCGCAGCCGCCGACACTGTCGAGCAGGGTGCAGACCAGTCCGCCGTGCACCACGCCGATCGGGTTGTAGGCCGACTCCCCCGGCGTGCAGGCGAAGACGATCTCGCCCTCGACGACCGAGACGATCCGGAAGTCGAACAGCGACGCGATGGGCGGGCCTGGCAGCTGGCCGTCGACGATGGCCTGCAGGAACGCGAGGCCCGTGCGCCCCGCCGTGCCGTTCGAGGTGGCAGCGGGGTCGTACCAGCTCACCGTGCGCGAACGCGGCGGACCCCATCCGGGGAGCGGCTGCCCCGTCATGCGGCTGCGCCGACAGCCGCTGACTCCTCGACTCGCGCGGGGGGGCGGCGCGGTGTCATGCCAAGGGCGGTGCAGGCGGCGAGCCCGCCGGCCACGGCACAGGCGAACCAGCCGGCTTGGAACGCGTGGTGCACGGCCTCGTACCCGATGGGCGTCCCCAGCACAGCAACCAGCACACTCACGCCCAGCACACTGCCGACCTGACGGCTCATCGTGATCACAGCGCTGCCGGTGGCCGTGCGACCCGGCGGAAGGTCGGCTGTCGCGCTGGACAGGATCGTCGGCAGCGCCAACCCCACTCCAACGCCGCCGATGAGCCAGCCGGGCAGGAACTGCGTCGCGTACGCCGGGACCGGGCCCACCGCCGTCAGCACCATGATCGGCCCTACCGCGAACAGCACGCATCCGAGAGCGGCGACGTGCCCGACGCGAACGCCCCGCTTGACCAACACACCGCCCACGACGGCGAAGACCGGCACCATGAGCGGTCCCGGCGCGACCTCGAGGCCGGCGCGCAGTGCCGAAGCCCCCCAGACCTCTTGCAGCCACAGCACCGCGCCGAGCAGGTTCGCCGCGAACGCGGTGGAGAACGCGAGCGCTGTCGCGTTGGACCACGCGAAGCTGCGCACACGCAGCAGCGCCGGCTCCACCACCGGCACGGGGTGGTGCAGACTCCGCCGCCAGAACGCCGCTCCGGTCAGGAGGCTCGCGGCCAGGGATGCGCCGGTGCGTGCGCTCCCCCAGCCCCAGTCCCCGCCCTGCACCAAGGCCAGGGCCAGTGTCCCGATAGCGAGGGCGGCGAGCACGGCCCCGACCAGGTCGGGGATCGGCCCGCGGACGGGGTCGCGGCTGTCGGGCACGAATCGAGCGGTGGCGGCCAGGGCGAGCAGGCCGACCGGGATGTTGACGAGGAAGACCCACCGCCACGAGAACTGGACGAGCAGGCCGCCGACGACGGGCCCGGCCGCGGCAGCCAGCGCCCCGCTCGCCGCCCAGACCCGGACGGCGCCGGCGCGGCGATCCGGCGGGAAGACCGGGAGCAGCAGGCCAAGGCTCGTGGGGGTCAGTGCAGCGGCACCGACGGCCTGCACGACGCGGGCGGCGACCAGGACTCCGAGGTCGGGCGCCGCGGCGCAGGCCGCACTCGCCGCGGTGAACAGCGCCAACCCGGCGAGGAAGCCCGCCTTGCGGCTGGTGCGGTCCGCCAGCCTGCCGAGCGGCACGAGCAGTGCGGCGTACACGATGGCGTAGCCGTTGAGGACCCAGGACAGGTCGGTCAATGCCGCCCCGTGGAAGTCGCGGCCGATGTCGGCAAACGCGACGTTGACGATGAAAAGATCAAGGCTCGCGACGAGGGCGGCGGCGGAGGTGACCGCCAGCACTCGCCGGGGGCGCACAACGGCAGGATCGACCGAAAGGCGCACGAGTGCTCCCGCTGGCTAGTGTCAAGTAGAGTCAGCACGACGGTAACATCTGGCTCCAGCCAGCACAAGTCAGGCTAGGATCGGGACATGGGTACGACCTCCGCACGACGACCTGCCGCCAGGGTGGCCGACCTGTCGGAGGACCGGGACGCCTTCTCCACGGCCAACTGTTCCGTCGCTCGTGCCCTCGAGGTGGTCGGTACCCGCTCGGCGATGCTGCTGCTGCGCGAAGCGTTCTACGGCACGCGGCGGTTCGACCAGTTCGCCCGGCGGGTCGGAGTGACCGAAGCCGTCGCCGCGACGCGCCTGCGCGCCATGGTCGACGACGGGCTACTGACCCGTACCCCCTACCGCGAGCCGGGGCAGCGCACCCGCCACGAATACCGCCTTACCCGCAAGGGCCGCGAGCTCTACCCCGCTCTCGTCGCGCTGCTCCACTGGGGCGATGTCTGGGCAGCCGACGAGATCGGGCCGCCCGTGGTGCTCACGCATCGCACCTGTGGAGAGCCGGTCCACGCCGAGGTACGCTGCGCGGCCGGGCACCCGGTGACGCCGCGGGACGTCGCCGTCATCGCCGGCCCCGGCCTGCGTCTGGCGCAGACGACGGAGGACGCCTGCGCCGACGTGTGAGGAATCGGGCCTCCTTCCGGCGGGGGCGCAGGCGTCCGTCGGGTGTCGAGCCATCGAGGGGAGATCACGCACGGTGTCCGAGGAATGCGACCATGCCGTGCATCGCGCCGACAGCGCTCGCCTCAGCCTGCGGGGTGACTGCGAGAGTTGCTTTGGGCTGTGCTGTGTCGTGCCGGCCTTCTCAGCCTCGACAGACTTCGCGATTGACAAGGACGCGGGGAAGGCCTGTCCCCATCTGCAATCGGACTTCCGCTGCGCCATTCACACCCACCTGCGGGAGCAGGGTTTTCCGGGCTGTGCAGCCTATGACTGTTTTGGCGCCGGGCAGAAGATCTCTCAGCTGACCTTCGGCGGGGAGGACTGGCGGCGGGCCCCCGGACGTGCACCGCAGATGTTCGAGCTGTTCCTGGTCATGCGGCAGCTTCATGAGCTGCTCTGGTATCTGGCCGAAGCGCTGACGTTGCAACCGGCCCGTCAGCTCCACGGTGCGCTCGGCCTCGCGTTCGAGGAGACAGAGCGCCTCGCTGAGAACAGCCCTGAATCTCTCGGGGAACTGGACGTGGCAACGCACCGACGAGAGGTCAGCGCTCTCTTGCTCCGCGTAAGCGAACTCGTGCGAGCCAAGTCCCGGCACCGGAAGGACTGCACAGGACTGACCTCAGCGGTGCCGACCTCAGCGACAGTATCTTTCTCACCCCATCCCAGCTGAACGCGGCGAAGGGCGATGCCGACAGCACATTGCCGCCGTCGCTCACTCGCCCCACGCATTGGTCGGCTTCGGCTACAGGTCGACGAAGTCGCCGCGCAGGACGGTGACCGCTTGCCCGGCAAGATGCACGCGGTCCCCGTCCACCCTCACCCGTACTCGCCCCGTGCGCCGGGACAGCTGGTCACCGACGAGCTGGGTCCGACCAAGCCGCGGCGACCAGAACGAAGCCAACGTGCAATGAGCGGAGCCGGTCACAGGGTCCTCTGGGATGCCCATGGATGGATAGAAGCAACGGCTGACGAAATCGGCGCCGTCAACATCACTACGGGCGGTGACGATCAGGCCCCGAGATTCCAGGCGAGCAATGGCGTCAAGAGCCGGCTCCAGTCGCCGGACCTCGTGACTGCCCCCCACCTCCACCAGAAAGTCAGACACCCCGCGCCACGCGGACATCACTGGGATGCCCGGCAGCGTCGCATTCCAGTCCATGGGGCCGACTCGATTCGGTGGATCCGCGGGGAAGTCCATCTCTATCCATCCGTCACCCGTAGCCGAGCACTGCAGCTCACCGGAGCGCGTGGAGAATCGCTGCAACCCACCCAACACATGGGCAGTGGCAAGAGTTGCGTGCCCACACAAGTCAACTTCAGCTACTGGGGTGAACCACCGAAGGGGTTTCACGCCGTGCTGCGTCGACATGTCCACGAAGGCCGTCTCCGAAAGATTCATCTCACGTGCAACTGACTGCATCCACTCATCGGATCGGTGCTCGCTGAGTGGCACCACAGCCGCAGGGTTCCCCTTGAACGGAGCGTCCGCGAAAGCATCGACAACGAAGACCGGTTGAGTCACACCCACGATGGTACGTACGCACGGGCATTCAGCGACGAGCCCTGCGCTCAGACGGTGAAGCCGCGCTGCCTGCGGATGAACTTCCTGATCATGAACAGGGTCTGGGTGATCGTGATGAGGTACAGGATCGGCCATCCCAGGGACAAGATCGCTGACTGGACACCCACCGACTGCTGGCCCCAGGCGAAGATGAGGATGCCGAACGTGGTGGCTGCCACGATGGCCGGGAAGATGTAGGCCTTGCCCTTGCCCTTCTCGGCACTTGCCTGGGCTGCCCAGTTGTCCTTCTCGACGCGAGAGAAGAACTGGGCCCACGAGGTCATGAAGTGACCCATCCGGATCCACATGTACGCTTCGGCCGGAATGACACCGAGCGCGTAGCCGATGTCAGACTTGGACTTGTCGTGCATGGCCAGTGCCATCCGCAGGTTCAGCCCGACAGCCACGGCCGGCGGGATCAGCCAGACTGGGTTGAAGATGAAGGCGTGGATGCTCAGCGCCGCGAACAGCAGGAGCAGGAACGCCATCCGGGTGGCGATGTTGAAGACCATCGACACGTTCTCGAACCAGCGCAGCCGAAGGTTCGGGTGCGTGGGCTGGCCCTTGGTGTCGCCACGCTGGCCCGGCCATAGTAGGTCGATGCTGCCGTAGGTCCACTTGACTTGTTGGCCGTGCAGGGCACGAAGGTCAGTCATCGGGCCGACGAAGGCACGAGCCCTCGAGCTGATCTTGGTGCTGAATCCGGCGTCCTTGATCTGCAGCGACAGTAGGCTGTCCTCGACTTCGGAGTCACGGACCCACGGGGAACGCTGGTGATGCTTGACCATGACCGCCTCCAGGGCGGGCACGGAGAACAGCGAGCACTGACCACCGAGCACAGCCATGTTGCGACCGTGCAGCAGGTTGTCGAGGTTGAAGGCGGCAAACTGGGCACGCTGGCCGGCGACCAGGAACTTCGCCATTCCACCCTTGATCGTGGACTTGTCGATCGAGTAGATGGCCGACAGTCCGCCGATGCGCGGGTCGTCCACCATCTCCAGCTCCAGGTACTCCACAGCGTGGCTGTCGAGAGTGGTGTCGCCATCGACACCAAGGATGTAGTCATAGCTCCGGGCGAGTCGGTAGCCGTAGTTCAGCGCACCCACCTTCTTGTCGGCGTTCTGGCCCATGTCGTGGACCTGTACGACCGGTCGGTACGTGATGCCCTTGACCACCCGGGTGTGGCGTCCGAGGAATGGCTTGAGCACCTCCAGCGTGTTGTCGTCGGTGTTGTTGACGATCACGTGGATCACGTCCGGCGGGCGGGTCTGGGTCAGCAGCGACTGCATGACGCTCGCGATCGTGTGCTCTTCGTTGTAAGCCGGGATGATGCAGGCGATGGTCGCGTGCCGCTCGACTTCCGCTGCCTCTTCGTTGCGAGGGGCGGGCACGGGCGGACCCACCAAGGCGTTCTTGGCCACGGCGACCCTTGCGCGTAGCGCCGCACGGTGGGGCGCAGTACGGGCTGCGAGACTGGTGACGGTCTGGACATTCCCGGGAGTGGTCCGGGCAATCAGCATGTCGGTCATTACTATGATCCGTTCTTGACGAAGTGCAGGTTGACGGTGTCGAGCACCGTCTGGCGGAAGTACGCCTTCGATGTAGGCGTGGTTTCAATCAGGAGGTCGAATTCCACGGACATGATGGCGGATGTGACCGTCTTGTTGGCGGGCCGGATAGTGAGCGCGCTGCCGTAGGAATACGGCGGGGTGATGACGAACTCGCCACGGTCATCAACCAGGGTCGCGACCGACGTGCCGTCGTCCAGCGTCACCCAGAAGCGCGAAATCTTGACCGGCACGGCGGTGGGGGAGATGACACCCTTGCGCTCCAGGTGCGCCGACAACCGCAGGACGACCGCCTTGTCAGCGGACCACGTGGCCGGATCCTGGTCGGACCAGTAGTTCACGACCAGTGAGAGCGCCCCGGCGTCGAGCTTGCGTACAAGCGACCCCTTGGCGAGGTCGCCTGTCGGCCTGACCTTGGGCTTGACGATCGTGGCGGTCTTGGCGACCGATGTCGTCTTCGGAGCTGCGGCCTCCGCCTTGTTCGTGACCTGTGGGCTCATGTCCGCAAGGTGCGGTGTCGAGCAGCCCGTCAGCAGAGCCCCGGCGACCAGGCCGGCCAGCGCCATGCTTCCGGTGAGCCACCTCGGGCGCTTGTTGCGCGGCAACCCTAGGGCGCCACTGATTATCGTCATGTTCCCGTCCGAGTGTCAGGCCTCGTTGTGCGGCCTTAGCTGGGCGGGTTCGGTCTCGCCACTCGCTCCCCGAGCCGCCTAGGCGACCGTCTGTCTCCGTGCGCATGGATGCGTCGGTGTGGGCTGCTCGGATCGTTACTTTCCCCCGGAGGCCAGGATGGTCTCCGTCGCGTAGAGCGATTGCAAGGTCACTGCGCGTAACTGAATAGTACGCTACGACGCGCGGCCAGGCGATTGCCCACGACGATCCGCTCCTATCGGAGCAGTCGGTTACTCCATCCGTGCGCCCGGCCGCCTTTCCTGGTCCGGGAGTCAGGTCCCGAAGATCACCTCGGGCACCACCGAGACGACGTGCCGGACCGGAACCGGGTATTTCCTCCTCGCCTGCTCGACGATGTTCTGGCGCAGCCAGGCGGACCGCGCCTCGGGGTGGGTGGAGATCACGATGAGGTCGGGCCGGAATTCCGCGACCGCTCGGTCCATCGCGTGCATGGGCCGGTAGTCCCCGATCTCGCCCTCCACCACAAGCCCCGCACCGCGCAAGATCCCGAGCGTGGTCTCAAGGCGGCGCTCGGCCGCCGTCACCGCGGTGTCCGGAGCCCACACCGCACCCTGACCGGAGTGCAGGGGGCGGGCCGGTACGCACACGAAATACCGCGCGGAGTGCTCATCGTGCAGTCCGCGCAGCTCGGTGAGCAGCGCCGTGGCCTGCACAGTCTCGTTGGCGACCACGAGTACCCGCGAGACCGGGCCGAGAGCCGCCGTCCCGGGCGAGGAGTCGCCGTACGCCGCGGCACCTGCACCGCCCGCCACGGCGACCTCCGGGAGAGTGATCACTCGAGGGCGGCGGCGGAGGATGAAGTACGCGCTGAGCACGACCCCCCAGGCGAGGAAGCTGAGCAACAGCTGCGACCGGGTGTCGCTGCGTACCCCCATCGAGACCAGGACGGCCACCATGGCGGCGATGGTGAGCAGTGTGAGGACCGGGTAGAACCACATCTTGACCCGCAGCCGCTCCGGCGGCAGGGTCCGGCGCATGACCAGCTGAGACACGCAGATCAGCAGGTAGACGAACAAGATGATGGCGCCGGAGGAGTTCAACAGGAAGAGGAAGACGGTCTTCGGCGAGACGTACGCGGCGACGACGCAGGCGTAGCCGACGATCGTCGAGGTGAGTATCGCGGCCACCGGCACCCCCCGTCGATTGACCGCCAGCAGGCGACGGGGGGCTTCGCCGTCGGCGGCCAGGACGAAGAGCATGCGGGAGGAGGTGTAGAGCCCGGAGTTGAGACACGACAGGACGGCGGTGAGCACCACCGCGTTCATGATGTCCGCAGCCCCGCTGATGCCCATTTCCTGGAAGGCGCTGACGTAGGGCGAGGAGCCAAGTTTCGTCGAGTTCCACGGCAGGATCACGGCAAGCAGGAACAGCGAGCCGACAAAGAAGATCGAAATCCTGATGACCACCGAGTTCGTCGCCTTGGCGATGGCCCGCTCGGGTTCGGCCGACTCGGCGGCGGCGATGGTGGCGATCTCCGCGCCGACCATCGAGAAGATCACGATGACGACGCTGGAGAAGATCGCGCCGGCCCCCTTCGGGAAGAAGCCGCCATGCGCGGTCAGGTTGGAAAAGTCCAGGGCGCGTCCCGGCCACAGGCCGAGGACGAACAGCGAGCCACACACCAGGAACACACAGATGGCGAGGACCTTGATGGACGCGAACCAGAACTCGAACTCTCCGTAGGAGCGGACGGAGTACATATTCGTCGCTGTCATGAGGAGTAGCAGCACCAGCGACATGACCCACAGGGGGACATGCGGCAGCCAGAGCTGCAAGATGCCGGCACCGGCTACCGCTTCGAACCCGATGACAATCACCCAGAAATACCAGTAGAGCCAGGCGACGGAGAAGCCGGCCCAGCCGCCCAGTGTCTGCCGGGCGTACTCGACGAATGACCCGGTCGAGGGGTTCGCCGTCGCCATCTCGCCCAACATCCGCATGACCATGACAATGAGTACGCCGGTCGCCGCGTAGGAGAGGAACGCCCCCGGGCCGACGGTGTTGATAACCACGCCCGACCCGACGAACAGACCGGCGCCTATGACGCCCCCGATTGCGATCATGCTCAGGTGCCGTTGCCTGAGATCCTTGTGCAGCTGACTACCTGAGCCCTGAGGCGGCGTCTCCATGCGCCGGCAAGATACCTGGCCGGCATTTCCAGTGAATTACAAATCGTGACGAGCCATGACAATAGTCGCAACCGAGGAGACGCAAGCGACCTGAGTCGAGTCTGTTTGCCGCGCAGCGCCGATCATGCTTCAACTGAGGTCCCGCTGACCCCAGAACGCGCCTTTCAGCATGATCGGCGATCCCCATTCAACTCAGCCCGCTGTGGACGTCACCGGGTGGTCGTCCCGCTCGGCGAGGTACGCCCCCGCCGCCGCACACGCACGCAGCGTGTCGATCAGGTGCGCGAGGTTCTGTGCGTCCGGCCATGTGCTGAGTTTCACCGTCACCGTTCGGGTCGCCGGATTGACGTGCACCATCTGGCCGTGGATGCCGAGGCAGACGAGGTTGACCCCGTTGCGGCCGGGGATGAACCAGAACTGGTTGCGGTACCACGCTCCCGGCAGGACGGCCTCGTCAGGAGATGCGGCGAATGCCTCCCGCACGTCACTCCCAGGGTGATGGGACTCGGCGAGCCAGCGGCTGGGCACGACGCGCCGGCCTCCGGCCAGTCCGTCCTCGAGCAGCATCTGTCCGAACCGGCCGAGGTCGCGGACCGTGGCTGAGATGCCGCCGTCGTGGATCGCCGTGCCGACCGAGTCGCAGGTGATCTCGGCGTCGAACTCAGCACCCATGGGCGCCCAGATGGAGCCGGAGATGAGCTCCGCCATGCGCGTTCCTGCGGCTCGCTCGCACACCCAACCCAGCATGTCCGTGTCGGCGGAGCGGTAGGTGAACCTCCCGCCGTGAGGACCCGCGGTACCCAGCGTGGTCAGGTAGGCATAGGCACCCACCGGGTCGCCCTGCTCCATCGGTCGCCACCCCATCGACCGTTCCATGACGCGGACCTCGGCGTCGATGTCGGTGTACGTCTCACGGAAGGCCACCCCCGTGCGCATGTCCAGCAGGTTGCGGACTGTCGCCCCGTTGTAACCGGACGCGGTGGCCTCCGGTACGTACTTGCTGACATCGGCACCCTCGTCGATGAGCCTCCGCTCGACGAGGCACCCGGCGACGCAGCCGACGATCGACTTGGAGACGGACATAACGAGGTGCCGGCTGTGGCGAGTCATCCCAGCCGAGTAGCGCTCCTCGATGACCCGGCCGTTGTGCAGCATGAGAAAGGCATCGGTGCATGTGTCGGCGAGCACCTCATCGAGCGTGCCGATCGAGCCGTCGAGTCGGGTGAGCTCGACGCTCCCCACCGGCTGCTGAGCCTCGGGGAGCGCCAGTGTGGTGGCCGGCTCGGCTGCGATGAGCTGGCTGAGCAGCACCTCCCGCATGTGCAGGAACGCCCAACGATGATGCGGCGGGTCCTGCCAGTTCCCCACGGTGGCCGGCGACTCTGGCGGGAAGGGCCCCGCTGCGCCCTGGTGCCGTGCATGGCCGGTCTCGTCCTGCTGCATGCGGAGGCGTCTCCTACGTCACGGTCTGTATGCGGTCAGCCGTGCCGGCTGTTCGTGATCCCCCGAAGGCAGGCATGCCGCGCTCATCCCGACGTGGAGGTTACCCCGGGCGTTCGTCATGAGAGGACCTCTCCAGCAGGGGCAGCAGGGGTGGGCGGAAACCCGTGGGGTTCGGACAACCAGGCGCGGATGACGGCCTGGTCCGCGCCGAGAGTCGGCGGCGGCTCGGGTGGACGCACGAGATCATTGGAGTACGTCACCGGGTGGCGGACCTGGGGAGGCCCCCCCGCCGTGCCCGGCCACGTGGGCTCCAATCCGAGCCGTTCGGCCAGGGCGAAGGCGTCGGCGATGTCGCCGACCCTGCCAGCCGGGACGTCGGCGGCGTTGAGGCGATCCTCCCAGGTTGCCGAGTCTGCTGCGGCCAGGAGCTCCTCGAGGACGTCGATCAGCACCTGCCGGTTGCCGACCCGGGCGGCGTTGGTGCTCAAGCGCTCGTCCTGTGCGAGTTCAGGCCGGCCCAGGACCGCGACGAGCCGGGCAAACTGAGGATCGTTGCCGCAGGCGACCACGATCAGGCCGTCACGGGAGCGCAGCGTCTCGTAGGGCGCGATCGAGGGGTGCTGGTTGCCCAGGCGTCCGGGCACTGTGCCGGTCTCGAGGAAGCCCTGGGCCTGGTTGACCAGCGATGCCAGCAGACTCGAGAGCAGATTGACCTCGATCCGGCAGCCGCGACCACTGCGCTGTCGGTCGCTCAGTGCCGCCAGGATGCCGATGGTGGCGTCCTTGCCGGTGAGCACGTCGACGACCGCGACGCCCGCCTTGGTCGGCTCGCCGGCCTTCTCTCCCGTGATGCTCATGAGGCCGCCCACTGCCTGGGCGACGAAGTCGTAGCCCAGGCGGTCCGCGCCGGCCCCGCTCCCGAAGCCGGTGATGGAGCAGTAGATAACCGTCGGGTTGATCGCCGCGACCTGGCCGTAGCCGAGTCCGTGGCGCTCGAGGCTGCCCGGCTTGAAGTTCTCGACGAGGACGTCGGCGCGTCGGGCCAGCTCGATCGCCGCCCCACGGTCGGCCGGGTCGAACAGGTCGAGGGTGATGCTGCGCTTGGAGCGGTTGACGGACTGGAAGTACGTCGCCGAGTCGCCTGACCAGGGTGGCCCCCAGGTCCGGGTGTCGTCGCCGAGGCCCGGCCGCTCGACCTTGATGACTGTGGCGCCGAGGTCGGCCAGGGTCATCGTGGCCAGTGGGCCGGCGAGCACCCGGCTGAAGTCGGCGACGAGGACCCCGTCGAGCGGACGGCTCACGGACCAACGCCCTTCGGAGGCTGCAGGACGCCGTCGACGCGGCGCGGCAGACCCCACGGGTTGTCGTTGCGCAGGGCCGCCGGCAGCGCCGACTCGGGCACGTCTTGGAAGGCCACCGGGCGGGTGAAACGGTCCAGTGCGGCGGCGCCGACACTCGTCGCGTCCTGTCGGCTCGCGGCCGGCCATGGGCCGCCGTGCTGCTGGCTCCAGGACGTCGCTACCCCCGTGGGCCAGCCGTCCACCACGACGCGGCCGACCCGGGTCGAGAGCTGGGCCACGAGCCACCCCGTGTCGGGGTCGTCCGGCCCGGCGGTAGCCACGGCAGCAGCAAGGCTGGGCTGCAGGCGTCCGAGCGCAGCACGCAGCTGAACCAGGTCGTCGTACTCGAAGACGAGCGCGACCGGGCCGAAGCACTCTTCGAGGAGCCGTGAACCGGGCTGGAGGTCATCGAGGTCGGCACTGAGGACGGTCGGTGCCACGGCGAACCCGGCCTCCGCCCGGCACCCCTCCCCGACGAGTCGGGCGCCCGCGGATACGAGCGCCCGCAGGCCATCGTGGTAGCCCGCGGCAATGCGCTCCGTCAGCGACCATCCCGGCGGGACAGCAGAGAGCGCCGAGGCGACCGCGTTGGCCGCTCCGGCGCCCCTGGGGGTTAGGAGCAGCCCCGGCTTGGTGCAGAACTGGCCCTGACCGAGGGTGAAGGAGGCGAGGAACCCCTCGGCGATGCCGGCAAGGTCAGCCTGCGCCGCGGCGGGCGTCACGACTGCCGGGTTGACAGTACCCATCTCCGCGAAGACCGGGATCGGGTCTGGCCGCGCCCCCGCCCGCTGGACCAGCGCCGTTCCGCCGGCTTGCGAGCCGGTGAAGGCCACGGTGCGCATCTGGGGTGCGTCGACAAGCGCCAGGCCAGCCTGGAAGCCAACGACGAGTCCGAACGCTCCGGCCGGAGCGCCGACGTCCGCGAGGGTCGCGGCAACGAGCTGTCCGATCCGCAGGCTCAGTCGGGGATGCGCCGGGTGTGCCTTGACCAGAACCGGACAGCCCGCGGCCAGCGCGGACAGTGTGTCGTGGCCGGCGACGCCGAAGCTGAAGGGGAAGTTACTCGCTCCGAAGACAGCGACGGGACCCACCGGCAGGTTCGCGCGGCGCAGGTCCACCGGCGCGTTCCCGGCCACGCGGTCCAGGCGCGCGGACAGCCAGCTGCCCTCGGCAGTCACCGCCCCGTAGAACCGGGCCTGGGCAGCAGTCTTGCCCAGCTCGCCGCCCAGGCGCTCCAGGCCCAGCGCGGTCTCGGCGTCGGCGAGTTCGACAAGGCGGGCGGCAGTGGATTCGAACGCTTCGGCCAGCGCGACGAGCCAACGCTCGCGGTTGACAGGGCTGGTTGCGGCGACCGCTGGCGCGGCTGCGGCGGCCGCCTCGACCAGCGCGGTGACCCGCTCGGGTGGGGTATCGGCCGGGCCCGGGTGGGTCGCACCGGTACGGGGATCGCGGCTGGGACTGCTCACCGTTGCCGTTGCGGTGCTCAACCGGCACTCCGGATGGCATCGACGAGGACGTCCAGACTGTCCTCGAGCAGGTCCTGGGGGATCACCAGTGGTGGGAGGAGTCGGATCACGTTGCCGTAGGTACCGCACAAGAGGGTGATCACCCCCTCGCTGTGGCAGCGTGCGAGCACGGAGCGCGCGATCTCGGGGGCGGGGTCCAGTGTGCCGGGGTGGACGAACTCCACGGCCAGCATGGCGCCGCGGCCGCGGACCTCAGCGATGGTCGACAGCTCGGCGGCGAGCGGCTCCAGGCGCGCGCGGACGAGCATCTCGATCGCCTGCGCCCGCTTCAGCAACGATCCGTCCCGGAACATCTCGAGGACACCGAGAGCGGCCGCGCACGCCAGTGGGTTGCCGGAGTACGTGCCGCCCAACCCACCGGGCTGGACGACGTCCATGATCTCGGCGCGGCCGGTGACGGCGGCCAAGGGCAACCCACCACCGAGTGCTTTGGCTGTGCAGACGAGGTCCGGCTCGAGGCCTTCGTACTCGCTGGCGAACAGCGTGCCCGTGCGCCCCATCCCGGCTTGGACCTCGTCGGCGATGAAGACGATGCCGTGTCGGCTGGCAACCTGCTGGACTCCCTGCAGGAAACCGGGCGCGGGTACGACAAACCCGCCCTCACCCAGCAGCGGCTCCACGACGATCGCGGCGATCGTGTGCGCACCGACGCGCCCCAGGAGGTCGTCGAGCGCGGCCAGAGCCTCAGTGGCGGCGTTCTCCGGACCGGTCGGCCAGCGCAGCGGGTAAGCGAAAGGGGCTCGGTGCACGTCCCCCGGGAACGGACCGAAGCCGCTCTTGTAGGGCACCTCCTTCGCCGTCATCGCCAGCGTCAGGAGGGTGCGCCCGTGATAGGCGTGGTCGAACACGACCACCCCGGGACGACCCGTGGCAGCACGCGCGATCTTCACCGCGTTCTCCAGGGCCTCCGCGCCGGTGCTGAACAGGGCGGTGCGCTTGGCGAACTGCCCCGGGGTCAGCTCGTTGAGCCGATCGGCCACGTCGACGTAGCCCTCGTACTCGGTGACGAGGAAGCAGGTATGAGCGAACCTGGCGACCTGCTCCTGAACGCGCGTGACCACCCCTGGAGCACTGGCGCCCACGCTGGTCACCGC
>JADGOV010000140.1 GCA_017882785.1 Frankiaceae bacterium | reverse complement strand
GAAGGGGCCTGTCCCGATGTTGACATGGGAGAACTGCGTGGAGGCGCAAGCACTACGGACGAGGGGCTGGTCGATCAGCGCGATCGCCAACCATCTCGGTCATGACCGCAAGACGGTCCGTGCCTATTTGAACGGCGAACGCCGTCCGGGTGAGCGCAAGCCGGCCCGGTCGGAGGCGATGGAGGACTTCCTCGACTACTGCCGGCAGCGGCTGGCTGATGATCCGCATCTGTGGTCGACGACGTTGTTCGACGAGGTCGTCGGACTCGGCTTCACCGGGTCGTACCAGGCGTTCACGGCATCGATTCGCCGGCACGAGCTGCGGCCGCGCTGCGCGGCGTGCGCGGCGAACAAGCAGAAGGACCGGTCGGTGATCGAGCACCCGGCGGGTCAGGAAGTTCAGTGGGATTGGCTTGGTGCGACACGAGGTCGCGTATGGCGAGTGAACTCGCAGGTTGGAGGCCGGTAATGCCGGGTGTGTAGTTCCTGATCAGTGTTCGAGATTGGTCCCCGCCCCGACGTGCGTCCGCAGGTCCTGCCTGCTGGGGGTGCGAAGCTCGGAGTAGAAGCCCAAGGGCCCCCGTTCCGTCCGGGGGAGCAACCAGGCAAGGGGAAGGCCGGACGGGCGAACGCAAGTGAACCCCTGTTGATGCCTCGTCATCGCATAGCCCGGAAACGACGGGAAGATTGCCGGGCGATAGGGCCTGGCCGCTGGAAGAGGCGGCGAGCGGCGACCGAACACAAGCCGAGTCGGTCGTGAGAACACCGCTGGCCTCGGGGTATAGGGGGCGCCCACCCCGGCCGCATCTCGTGTGCGCGAAACGTGGAAACCCCGTCGGAGTCCGGGCCGTGAGTGGCCCGGTAGGCCGATCGTGAGAGGGGCGTAATCCTCCGGCGGGACAGGATGCCCAAGAAGCGGATGCCGGTAGCCGAAAGGCGACGGGACTCGCGACGAGTTTGCCGTCTACTCCAAGGGCGGTGTCGCGGGGAACCGGCCGGATGCCGGCCAAACGGCCGGACCCGTAAGGGTGCTGACGTGGGCAGGTGAGCCTTTGAACTTCGAAGCCAGTGGGCTTCGCGAACCGAGGGGCAAGTTGGACACCATCATGGTGAACGGACCTGAGGACGTCTTCGACTGGGACGCCGTCAACTGGCGTGCCCACGAGCAGGACGTAGCGAGGCTGCGGCAGCGGATCTTCAAGGCGACGCGGGAGCAGGACTGGGCCACGGCCCGGTCGCTGCAGAAGATGATGCTGGCGTCCTGGTCGAACACGCTGCTCAGCGTGCGGCAGGTGACCCAGCGCAACACCGGGCGTCAGACGGCCGGGGTCGACGGTGAGATCGCGCTGACCCCGCAGGCCCGCGCGGAGGTGGCGGTGCAAGTGCACCGTTCGCGTTCCTCGTGGGACCCGCTGCCGGTCCGACGCGTGTATGTCCCGAAGGCCAATGGAAAGCAGCGCCCGCTCGGCATTCCCGTGATCATGGACAGGTGCCACCAGGCACGGGTCCGTAACGCACTGGAACCCGAATGGGAGGCCCGGTTCGAACCACGCTCGTATGGGTTCCGGCCAGGTCGCAGCTGCGCCGACGCAATCGCGTCCCTGTATTCCACCCTGAAGGGCCCTGGTGCTCAACGGGTGTGGATCCTGGACGCCGACTTGTCGGCCGCGTTCGATCGGATCGACCACGCACGACTGCTGGAATCGCTCGGCTCGTTCCCCGCAAGGGGACTGATCGCGCGGTGGCTCACGGCCGGTGTGGTCGAGAAGGAGGTGCTCGCACCGACTGAGGAGGGAACTCCCCAAGGCGGCGTGATCAGCCCTTTGCTGATGAACGTGGCACTCCACGGTCTGGAGGAAGCCGCAGGAGCCCGTTACCGCACGATCGGCGTGCACGCCGGGAACGCGGTCTCTGGCACTCCAAACCTGGTCAGGTATGCCGACGATCTCGTCGTCTGCTGCTACTCCGAGGAGCAGGCGCGCGAAGTCAAGGCACGGCTTGCCGGATGGCTGGCACCGAGAGGTCTGACGTTCAACGAGGATAAGACGCGCGTCGTCCACCTCGAGAACGGTTTCGACTTCCTCGGCTTCAACATCCGCCGATACCGGCGCGGGCACGAGCGCGGCAAGCTACTGATCAAACCCAGCCAGGAAGCGGCCAGGCGAATACGGAAGAGGCTCGCGATCGAGGTGCGCAGCCTGCGCGGCTCGAACGCGATGGCGATCATCGCCCGGCTCAACCCGATCATTCGGGGTTGGGCCGCCTACTACCGGGGCGTGGTGTCCAGCAAGATCTTCACTGCACTGGATCACTACGTGTGGTGGCTGACTTACCGGTGGGCCCGGCGCAGCCACCCGAAGAAGTCGAAGAAGTGGATCGTGCGCCGCTACTTCGGCCGGTTCAACAAGTCCAGGAACGATAGGTGGATCTTCGGCGCGCGCGATGACCCCATCAACGACCGCGGCGACATCCCCTATCTCGTCAAGTTCTCCTGGACGCTCATCGTCCGACACCAGCTGGTCGCGGGCGGGGCATCTCCGGATGATCCCGACCTGACCCAGTACTGGGCCGCGCGGCGGCGCAAGGTGTTACCCCCGCTGGACGACTTCATCGCCCGCCTGCTCACCAGGCAGGACGCGCGGTGTCCGCTCTGCTGGCAACACCTGATCAGCCCGGACCGCCCGCCAAACTCTCCGCACGCCTGGGAGCAGTGGTGGCACGGCGTCATCAAACGGGCGATCGCTGTCGAGCACCTCGCTCACCACGAGCGAGATCAGACGGTGGGCATGAACCGAACTCGCCTCATGCACGCCTCCTGCTATCGCAGCCTGCAAGCGCGACAACGCAGGAGCCCCACGTCACCATCGCTCGCAACGTCCTCGGGGCTTGCTTGAGCCGGGTGCGGTGCAAGCCGCTCGCCCGGTTCTGAGGGGGCCCTGGCGCGGCAACGCGCCGGGGCTACCCGACAGCTGCCGGATGCGCCGCCGCAGTGGGGGTTCGGTGGCACGGCGCATCTGCTGCTCGGGGTGTTGCCGCATTCGAGCCGGTGGCGTGGCTGGCTGGCCGAGGCCGAGGACCAGCCGCACCTGATCGAGGGGCTGCACCAGGTCGCCGTCCGTCTCGGTGGCCTGCCGCAGCGGTGGCGGTTCGATCGGATGGCGACGGTGTGTCATCCCGGGTCGGGGCGGATCACGGCCAGCTTCGGCCCGGTCGCGATGCACTACCAGGTCGGCATCTCGATCTGCCCGAGCCGGCATGCGTGGCGCAAGGGGGCGGTGGAGAAGAGCGCGCACACCATCGCGCAACGTTGGTGGCGCACCCTGGGCGACGACGTGAGCGGCGCCGGGGCGCAGGCCAGCCTGGACCGGATCTGCGTCCGGTTCGATGCCCGCACACGCGTTCGCGACGGGGTGCGGACCACGGTCGGTGAGCTGGCCGACGCCGAACCGCTGCGGCCGGTGCCGGCGCCGTTCGCGGCGGTGCTCAAACTCGAGCGGACCGTGACCAACCAGGCGCAGATCGCGTTCCGCGGCAACACCTATTCGCTGCTGCCCGGGCACTCCGGGGAGGCCGTCACGGTGCGGCACAAGCTCGGCGCCACCACCCTCGACGTGAGCGACCGGCACGGCGCGGTGCTCGCCCACCACGTCCGCCAAGCCGACGGCGCCGGTGCGGTGGTCCGCCTGGACGAGCATGTGACCGCGCTGACGAAGGTGGTGTTGGGCGACTTCAGCGACCGTGATCCCTGTCGCCGCAAGACCCGGCGGCCACCGAGTGCGGAGGCACTGGCCGAGGCCGAACGCCTACGGCGCAAGCGATCCGGCCTCGGCGACGGCGAGCACGTGGTCGTCGATTTCGCCGGCTACGCCGCCCAGGCCCGCCCGATCAGCGGCACCGACGACGAGCAGGCGGGACAGCCATGACCGCCTCCCTCAACGCCGCTGACGAACGCGGCCTCACGCCGTGGGCCGAACGTGCCGAGCAAGCGGTCCGGGTGTTGCTCTACCGCACGCGCCCCGCCCCCGGCGAGCTGACCCACCCCGCCGAGGCGGCCGAAGTCATCGCGGTTCTCACGGCGCTGACGCACCAGCACGCCGCCCACCTCACCGCTACCGATGACAACGGGGGCGAGCGATGACCGCGAAGACCAGCAAGAACGCCGACGCGGTCGAGCTGCTCGAGCCGATGGGCGGTGGCGAGGCGGCGGCCTACCAGCGGCTGCGTGCGCACCTGGACGTGTTGCGGCTCGGCGCCGCGGCCGAGTCGCTCACCACGGTGCTGGACGCCGCCCGGGTCGAGGACCTGTCGCTGATCGCCGCGATGGAACGGCTGCTCGCGGTCGAAGTCGAGGCCGTCGAGACACGTCGGCACGCCGGGCTGTTGCGGTTCGCCTCGCTGCCGGCGCCTTATGCGATCGAGGACTTCGACTTCTCCGCCCAACCCGGCGTGGACGAGAAACTCGTCCGCGAGCTGGCCTCGCTGCGCTTCCTCGACGACGCCGGCAACGTGCTGCTCATCGGCCAACCCGGCACCGGAAAGACGATGATCGCCATCGGCCTGGCCCGCGCCGCCGTCCACGCCGGGCACCGGGTCTACTTCACCACCGCCGCCGATCTGGCCAAACGCTGCCGACGCGCTGCGGTCGAAGGCCGCTGGTCGACCGCGATGCGGTTCTTCTGCGGACCGCGGCTGCTGGTCATCGACGAGTTCGCCTACGCCCGGCACAACCCGGACCCGGAGGCGAACGCCGCCCTGTTCGAGGTGATCAGCCGCCGCTACCTGAAGTCCTCGACCATCGTGACCAGCCACGCCGGGATCGCGTCCTGGGGCGAGCGGCTGGCCGACCCGATGCTGGCCGCGAGTCTGTTGGATCGCTTGCTTCATCGAGGTGTCGTCGTCGCGATCGACGGGCCCTCGTACCGGATGCGGGCCCACCAGCAACGCACCGAACAACTCCGCCAGGCCATCAACGCCAGCACGCCGTCGTGATCGCCTGCGCCCAATGCGGAGTCCCGATGCCACTGCCGACCGGGCGGGCATCACGCAAACGGTTCTGCAGCGTCGACTGCCGCAAAGCGGCCTGGCGCGAACGACACCGCCACGACGAGCATCCCGGCGTCCGTCGTGACGTCGTCCCGCTCGCCGTCCCCGGCATCCCCGCCGTCCTGACTGCGTTCCCGGACGACGTCCCCACACCCGGCGGGCAGCACCGCTGCCCGCACTGCCAACAACCCTTGGCCATCGTCAGCGTCGTCATCCCCGCCGACGCCGCCACCATCAACCCACCGGAGGTACTACCGCCGACCCTTCGAACCGCTAATCTCGAACCGCCACCTGGGGAAGATGATCTAGCAACTCTAGGGAATTTCGACGAGCGGCAGCAGGGCTCCCACATGTCCATCGCGACCGCCTCAATACCGGCCCGCTGGCGGTGAAACGGTCGAAGTAGCTGTCCA
>JADGOV010000072.1 GCA_017882785.1 Frankiaceae bacterium | reverse complement strand
AGCACGCCGGTCTGCGCCATGACGTTGACGCCGTCGGGCGCGTTCAGTTGGCTGGCATGCAGCCCCAGGGACGGGTGCGCGTCCCAGGTGAGGAACCAGGTGAAGAGGGCCACGTCGGGTGGGTTGGGTGGTTGCCGCTGGCCCGGGTCCAACCACAGCCGCGCCGTCAAGGCGAGCGCGAGCGCCAGGTAGCCGACCAACGCCAGCGCCGGCGCCGGTCCGACCTCCGGTCGCCGCATCGGTTCAGTCTGCCGGGGCGTCCAACGCGGCCAGGACAGCCTTCTCCTTCTCCGCCAGCAGCCCGGTCGGCGGCAGTCCGGGGCGGGGTACCGGTACTCCGCCCGCAGCCAACCACTCCCAGGTCCCGGCCACCGTCTCGACAACCGGCCGGCAGCGCAGCCCGGTCTCGACGGCACGGTCGACTCGAGCGGCGAAGAATCCGGCCATCGCCGGGGTCAACTCCGGCACCCAACAGGGCAGCTCCGTCCAGGGCTCGACGAAGTGCTCGGCGAGCAGCTCCTCCGACGCCCACCGCAGGCGGGCCGGCGAGCACGTCGCGGCGACGCAGGCCTCGAGCAACTCGCCCATGGTCGCGTGCCCGGGGCGGGAGACGACGTTGACCGGCCCCGTCACATCGGCCGCCAGCCCGTCCAGTGTCCAGGTGGCCAGGTCACGGACGTCCACGTACTGCAGCGGCCGGGCCGGTCGGCCGGGGGCGAGCACGTCCCCACCGGCGGCGATCCGCCGCAGCCACCAGGGCAGCCGGCCGATGTTCTCCCGCGGGCCGAGGATGAGCCCCGGGCGGATGAGCAGCGACCGGTCCTCGCCGTAGGCCTCGACCACCGCCCGCTCGCAGCCGGCCTTGAGCTCGCCGTACTCCCCGGCGGTCGCGTCCGGCGGGCAGGCGTGCAGCCGCGCCCGCTCGTCCACCACCTCGCTCATGCCGTCCGGGTAGACCGACAGGCTGGAAACGAAGGCGTACCGGGGGACGACGTCGGCCAACCGGCGGGCCGCGGAGCCGACGACGGCCGGGATGAACCCGCTGGTGTCGATCACTGCGTCCCAGTGCCGGCTCGTCAGCTGGTCGAGGTCGCCGTTGACGGTACGGTCGCCGTGCAGCGCCTGCGCGCCCGGCGACGGTTCGCCGCTGCGACCCCGGCTGAACGTCGTGACCTGCCAGCCGCGCGCCACCGCGTCGGCGGCCAGCGCTGAGCCGAGGAACACCGTCCCGCCCAGAATCAGCAGCTGCACACCCTGACGCTATCGGCGCCGGTCAGGATGCGGCACAGCGAGCCGCGGCCGGTACAGCTGCCGGCCGGCACACCCGATATCCCTAGCGAGTTGGACTCTGCGAGGGAGTGTCATGGTGGTTCCTGACCATTGCCGGGCGCGGTACCGCACGGCAGCACAGATCAAGGTGAGCGGTGCCATCGGCAACCTGCGCGATGGCGCGCAGATCACTGCGCACGGCGTGGCGACGCGGCTCCTCGCCTGGCCGGGCACCGGTTTCCAGACCGAGGCCGTGCACGTCGTAACGGTGCAGCCGAACGAGCAGAGCGAGCATTGGTGCTACGACCTGGCCGAGGACGCGTTGTTGTGCCACTCGGGTCACCCGGAGGTCCTGTTGCGGGGCGCATGGGTCGGGATGGCCCCGGGCGACCTGGCCTATGTCCCACCCGGCCGCGAACGCGCCATCCGCAACACCACGGACACCATGGCAATCCTCGTCAATCAGATCACGCCGCCGCAGATCGACCTCTACATCGACCACGGCCTCTACAACGCCGACATGGGAGTCTTCAACTACGACTCGGCGCACAAGGCAACGACCAACGCGGTTCCGTCGCAGATGGCCGGTGACGGTCGCTTCAGCTACCAGGACACGAGCCCGGAGGTCCGGGCGTGGAACCTCAGTGTCGAGGATGTGCGGCGGGACGGCGCGCTGTTCAACGTCTACCGCGGCACACCGTACAGCGGGATCGGCCTTCCTATGCGGCTGGTCCTGTGGCCTGGTGCCGGCTCGCGCACGTCCGGCTTCAACTTCGCCTACGGCGCGGACGGGGTCGAGGACGTCATCCACAAGCATCCGGTGGCCGACGAGTGCCTGGTCATCTGGGCGGGTCGTGGCAGGTTCTACATGGGGGACCGATGGGTCGAGGTCGAGGCGGGCGATGCCGTACTGGCCCCGTGCGGTGTCGCGCACGGCCACGTCAGCGTCGGGCCGGCCCTCTTCGGCGGGTTCGCCTCGCCACCCCAACTGGACCTGGTCATCCCCGATCGCGGGGTCTACCGGGACGGCCGTTTCGTGACGACGACCACGACGACCGAACTCACGGTCGATATCTGACCCGGCGTCCCGCGGGCCCATGATGAGGTACCGCGACGCTGAACCTTTTGCCCATACCGGCCGTGACAGGAGTAATGGACGGCGGCACGCGAACTGACGAGGAGGTGCTCCGTGCGCTCTACAGCGAGCACGGCCAGGCCCTCCTCCTGTTCGCCCTGCGGCTCGTCGACGGGGACCGGGCCGCGGCTGAAGACCTCGTCCAGGAGACGCTGCTGCGCGCCTGGCGACACCCCGCGGCGGTGGCCGCGGAACGCGGTGCGGTCCGGCCCTGGCTGTTCACCGTCGCCCGCCATCTGGCCATCGACGCCCACCGCTTCCGACGGGCCCGGCCGCCCGAGGTCGGCGACGCCGCCTTGGCCACCCTGCCGGCCGACGACGTCATCGATCGCGCGCTGCAGGCCTGGCAGGTGGCCGATGCCGTTGCCGCGCTGCGGCCCGACCAGCGCGCTGTACTGGTCGAGACGTACTACCGAGGACGGTCCGTCGCGGAGGCTGCGGCGGTCCTGGGCATCCCGACCGGCACCGTGAAGTCCCGCACCTTCTATGCCCTGCGCGCCCTCCGGCTGGCCTTCGAAGAGCGCGGTGTAACGCCATGACCACCCAGGACAGCCCGAACGCCTTGTCCTGCGATGAGTGTCGGCTCGCGCTGGGCGTCTACGTCGTCGGCGCCATCGAACCCGCGGAGCGGGCTCTGGTGGACCGCCACGTGAGCGGATGCAAGCCGTGTCGCGACGAGTTGGCCGCGTTGGCCGGCATCCCTGGCCTGCTCGGCCGGTTGGACGAGGCTCAGGTGCTCGCAGTGTCGGAGCCGTCGGTCACCGACTCGGATCTGCTGGAGCGGATCCTCGCCACTGCCGCGTCCCGGCGGCGCGCAACGCGCCGCAGGATGGTCGCGGCGGCCGCGGCGGTGGTGCTCCTGGCAGGCACCGGCGGCGCGGCCTACGTTGCCCAGCACGACGAGTCGTCCTCCGCGGTGCCGGCGGCGCTGCGGCTGTCCTCGACATCCGGGTCGGTGCGTGCCCAGGTGACGCTCGTGCCCAAGGCGTGGGGTACCTCGCTCGACCTGCGGCTGTCCGGAGTGCCCGAGGGCGAGCGCTGCCGGATGGTGGCCGTGGGTAGGGACGGCACGACGGACGCCGCCGCCTCCTGGCGGGCGACCTACAACGGCACCGCTGCCGTGACCGGCGCCACGGCCATCGACGTCCGCCAGATCCGCACGGTTCGGGTGGTCGCCGGGGACGGCCACACGCTGGTCACCGTGCCCCGCTGACTGACCCCGTGCTGACCTACCCCACCCGCTCGGCCGATCCGACCGTCAGCCCGAGGCCGTCGGCGGCCACGTCGACCAGCACCTCCTCGCCGTCGCGGACCTCGCCGGAGAGGATCGCCCTGGCCAACGCGTCGCCGATCGCGGACTGGACGAGCCGCCGCAACGGCCGGGCGCCGTAGACCGGATCGAAGCCGTTGAGCGACAGCCAGGCCCGGGCCGCCGCACTGACCGTCAGCGTCAACCGACGGGAGGCGCCGAGTCGGGCGCCGAGTCGGGCGACCTGGATGTCGACGATGCGGGCCAGCTCCTCCCGGTCGAGAGCGTCGAAGACCACGACGTCGTCGAGCCGGTTGAGGAACTCCGGCTTGAACGTCTCCCTGACGGCGACCATCACCCGGTCCCGGCGCTCCTCGGAGGTGAGCAGCGGGTCGGTGATGAAGGCCGAACCGAGGTTCGAGGTCAGGATGAGGATGGCGTTGCGGAAGTCGACCGTACGGCCGTGGCCGTCGGTGAGCCGACCGTCGTCGAGCACCTGCAGCAGGACGTCGAAGACGTCCGCGTGCGCCTTCTCCACCTCGTCGAGCAGCACCACCGTGTACGGCCGTCGTCGCACCGCCTCGGTGAGCTGACCGCCCTCCTCATACCCCACGTAGCCGGGCGGCGCGCCGACGAGACGCGAAACGGTGTGCTTCTCCCCGTACTCGCTCATGTCGATGCGCACCAGCGCGCGCTCGTCGTCGAAGAGGAACTCGGCGAGCCCCTTGGCCAACTCCGTCTTACCCACACCGGTCGGACCGAGGAAGAGGAAGGAGCCGGTCGGCCGATCAGGATCGGAGATGCCGGATCGGGCGCGACGGACCGCGTCGGAGACGGCCTGGACGGCGGTGGCCTGCCCGACCACCCGCTTCTCCAGTTCCGCCTCCATCCGCAGCAGCTTGGCGGTCTCGCCTTCCAGCAGCCGCCCGGCCGGGATGCCGGTCCAGGAGGACACGACGTCGGCCACGTCGTCCGGGCCGACCTCCTCCTTGACCATGGCCTCGTTGGTCTCGGTGGTGGTCCGGGCCTCGTCAAGCTCCTTCTCGAGGGCCGGGATGTCGGCGTAGAGGAGGCGGCTGGCGGCCGCGAGGTCCGCGTCGCGTTGCGCCCGCTCGGCCTGGCCGCGCAGCTCCTGCAACCGCTGGTTGAGTTCACCGACCCGGTCGAGCCCCAGCTTCTCCCGGTCCCAGCGGGCGTTGAGCGCGTTGAGTTGCTCCTGCCGGTCGGCGAGGTCGCGGCGCAGCCGCTCGAGGCGGTCCTTGGAGGCCGCGTCGTCCTCGTTGGCCAGCGCCAGCTCCTCCATCTTGAGCCGGTCGACCTGCCGCTGCAGCTCGTCGATCTCCACCGGTCGGGAGTCGATCTCCATCCGCAACCGGGAGGCCGCCTCGTCGACGAGGTCGATCGCCTTGTCGGGGAGGAAGCGCGCAGTGATGTACCGATCGGAGAGCGTCGCCGCGGCGACCAGCGCCGCGTCGCTGATGTCGACCTTGTGGTGTGCCTGGTAACGGTCCTTGAGGCCACGCAGAATGGCGATCGTGTCCTCAACGCTCGGCTCGCCGACCAGCACCTGCTGGAAGCGGCGCTCCAGCGCCGGGTCCTTCTCGATGCGGGTCCGGTATTCATCCAGCGTCGTCGCGCCCACCATCCGCAGCTCGCCGCGGGCGAGCATCGGCTTGAGCATGTTGCCGGCGTCCATCGACCCTTCGGCGGCGCCGGCCCCGACCACGGTGTGCAGCTCGTCGATGAAGGTGATGACCTGTCCCTCGGACCCCCGGATCTCGTTGAGGACGGCCTTCAGCCGCTCCTCGAACTCGCCGCGGTATTTCGCGCCGGCCACCATGGCGCTGAGATCCAGCGCGATCAGCCGCTTGCCGCGCAGCGACTCCGGCACGTCACCGGCCACGATCCGCTGGGCGAGCCCCTCCACGACGGCCGTCTTGCCGACGCCCGGTTCGCCGATCAGCACCGGGTTGTTCTTCGTACGGCGGGAGAGCACCTGGACGACCCGCCGGATCTCGCTGTCCCGGCCGATGACCGGGTCGAGCTTGCCGTCACGGGCCGCCACGGTCAGATCGACGCCGTACTTCTCCAGTGCCTGGTAGGTCCCCTCCGGATCCTGGCTGGTGACCTTGGCCGACCCTCGGACCTTCTCGAACGCGCCGAGCAGCGCGTCCGGGGTCGCGCCCAGCGAGCGCAACGCGGTGCTCACGTCACCGCCTGCCTCGGTCAGTCCGACCAGCAGATGCTCGGTCGAGACGTAGGCGTCGCCCAGTTCGCTGGCCCGCTCGGCGGCGTCGTTGAGGACGGCCAGCGACTGCCGGGACAGGTTGGGCGCTGCCACCGTGGCGCCACTGGCGCTCGGCAGCCGTCGCAACAGCTCCTCGGCCTTGGCCATGACGGTCGCGGGCGCGGCGCCCACCGCTTCGAGCAGTGGGCTGGCGGTACCGTCCGGCTGGGCCAACAACGCCAACAGGAGGTGCACCGGCTCCACGTTGGGGTGGCCGGCCGCCGCGGCCCGGCGGACCGCCTCGGAGAGCGCTTCCTGGCTCTTGGTGGTGAGATTATTCGCGTTCATGGCACCTTCAGGGGACGGTTGTACCTGGACCAGTTCACCGTGGTCAACATCGGCTAAGTTGAGTCTGTTCCGCTCAACTCTGACGGGGTCGCCAGACGGCGACCTCGCCCTGGCGGATCGGCACGAGCTCACGACGGTAGGCGGCATGTAGCCGGCGTTCCACCTCGGACACCCGCCGGGAGGCGTCCTGTCGGGAAGCCTGCAGTTCGCGTTGCAGATCCGCCAGTCGGTTCTGCAGCGCCACCACCTGGTTCTCCAACTCGAGAATCCGCTTGACCCCGGCCAGGTTGACCCCCTCCTCCTGGGACAGTCGCTGCACCTCCCGCAGGTGGGCGATGTCCAGGGCGGAATACCGACGGCCACGGCCGGTGGACCGATCCGGGCTCACCAGGCCGAGCCGGTCGTAGGTGCGAAGGGTCTGCGGGTGCATGCCGGCCAACGCCGCCGCTACCGAGATCACATAGACCGGGGCCGTTGGCTCAGGCACTGCCGGCCGCCTCCCGCAACCGCTCCCGCGGGTCCTCGCTGGCCTGGGCGGCGAAAGTCTCCAGCGCGTCCTTGGCCTTGCCGGAGAGCTTCTGCGGAACGGCCACTTCCAGGGTGACGAGCAGGTCGCCGCGGGTGCCGTCCTTGCGCGGCACACCCTTTCCGCGCACGCGCATCGTACGGCCACCGGGAGTGCCCGGCGGGACCTTGAAGGACACCGGTGTCCCGTTCAACGTGGGCACCGGAATGGTCGCGCCCAGCGCGGCCTCCGGGAAGGTAACCGGCACGGTCACGGTCAGGTTGTCTCCGGTACGCCCGAAGATCGGATGCCGACCCACATGCACGGTGACGACGAGGTCGCCAGCCGGTCCGCCACGTTCACCGGCCCCACCCTTGCCTTTGATCCGGATGCGCTGACCGTCACGCACGCCCGGTGGTATCCGCACGGTGAGTGACCGTTCGCTGAACGAGCGGCCGGTCCCGGCGCAGGTGGGACACGGGTCATCGATGATCAGACCCTGCCCGCGGCACTCCCGGCAGGGCTCGTCAAAGGCGAAGCCGCCGCCGGCGCCCCGGGAGACGTGCCCGGTGCCGGAGCACTCCGGGCAGACCCGCGGCGTGGTGCCGGGCTTCGCCCCGGTACCCATACAGGTCGTGCACGGTGCCGGCATGGTCAGCCGCAATGGCGAGGTGACCCCTTCCACCGAGTCGGCGAATCCGAGGGTCAACTCAGCTTCGAGGTCGGTGCCCTTGCGTGGCACCTGCGCGCTACGACCGCCGCCCCGACCCCCGCCGCCGAACAGGCCGCCGAGGAGGTCGCCCAACCCACCCCCGCCGCCGGTACCCCCGCCGCCGCCGCGCTGACCCATCTGTCCGAGGAGGTCGTTGAGGTCGAACGTGGCGTTCCCGCCGGCACCGCCGGCACCGCGGCCGGGGCCGCTGGGCACCCGGAACCCGCCGGCCCCGAACAGCGTGCGGGCTTCGTCGTATTCCTTTCGCTTCGACGCGTCGCTGATCACGTCGTAGGCCTCGGAGACCTCCTTGAAGCGCTCCTCCGCCTTGGCATCAGCCGTGTTCGCGTCGGGGTGATACTTGCGGGCCAGCTTGCGGTACGCCTTCTTGATATCCGCCTGGCTGGCGTCCTTCGCTACGCCCAGCGCCTTGTAGTAGTCCTTCTCGATGTAGTCACGCGTGCTCATCAGGGGCCTCCGGGGACACCTCGGCAGGCGCTCCCGGCTCGGCTTCCGGCTCCGGTTCGGCGACCGCGACCCGCGCCGGGCGCAGAATGCGCTCGCCGAGCCGGTAGCCCGGCTGCAGCACCTGCACGCAGGTGGGCTCGGTCACCTCGGGTGAAAAGCTGTGCATGAGCGCCTCGTGGACGACGGGGTCGAAAGGCTCGCCGGGTTCGCCGTAAACCTGCAGACCGAGCTTGGCGGTGGTGGCCTCCAGGCTGTCGGCGACAGACTTGAAGCCGCCCCCGAGTTCGCCGTGCGAGCGGGCACGGCCGATGTCGTCGAGCACCGGCAACAGCCCGAGGAGCACGCTGGCCAACGCCTGCTCGGCCACCGCGAGCCGGTCGCGTTCGACCCTGCGGCGGTAGTTGTCGTATTCCGCCTTCACCCGCTGCAGGTCGGCGGTTCGCTCGGCGAGTTGGTTCTCCAACTCGGCCACCTCCACAGGCATGGCGAGCGTCTGGGGCACCGGAGCGGCCGGACCCGGAGCCGTGGCGGCTCCGGGTCGCACGGCGCCGGTCAGTGGGTCGATCCGGCGCTTGTCCCGAATGATCGGGCGGTCGGGGTCGTACCCGCCGGTGTCCTCGGGAGCGGGCGCCGTCACGCGGCACCACTCCCTCGCTGCGGGTCGTCATCGACGATCTCGGCGTCGACGACGTCGTCGTCACCTGCGGCTGACCCGTCGTGGGCAGTCGGACCGGTCCCACCGGCATCGCCGGCCGCCGCACCGGAGGCCTGGCTCGCGGCATAGATCGCCTGCCCGACCTTCTGACTGACGGTGGCGACCTTCTCCGTAGCGCTCTTGATGGCCGCGGTGTCGTTGGCGTCAAGCGCTGTCTTCAGCTCGGCGAGTGCGTCCTGCACCTCGGTCTTGACCTCAGCCGGCACCTTCTCATCGTTGTCCGTCAGGAACTTCTCGGTCTGGTAGTGCAGCGACTCGCCCTGGTTGCGGGTCTCTGCCTCTTCCCGGCGGAGACGGTCCTCCTCGGCGTACTGCTCTGCTTCACGCATCATCCGGTCGATGTCGTCCCGCGGCAGCGCTGAGCCGCCGGTGATGGTCATCGACTGCTCGCGACCGGTCCCCAGGTCCTTGGCGCCGACGTGCACGATGCCGTTGGCGTCGATGTCGAAGGTCACCTCGACCTGCGGCACGCCGCGGGGAGCCGGCGCAATGCCGGTCAGTTCGAACATGCCGAGCTTCTTGTTATACGCGGCCATCTCCCGCTCGCCCTGGAAGACCTGGATCTGCACCGACGGCTGGTTGTCATCTGCCGTGGTGAAGACCTCGGAGCGCTTGGTGGGGATGGTCGTGTTGCGCTCGATG
This sequence comes from Frankiaceae bacterium, assembly GCA_017882785.1. GTDB lineage: Bacteria > Actinomycetota > Actinomycetes > JADGOV01 > JADGOV01 > JADGOV01. Next base: position 7,061 of record JADGOV010000072.1, on the reverse strand, counting down.
AGCTTGGTCATGATGCCGCCCTTGGTCTCGATGCCGAGCGACAGCGGCGTGACGTCGAGCAGCAGGACGTCCTTGACCTCGCCCTTGAGCACACCGGCCTGCAGGCTGGCGCCGACGGCGACGACCTCGTCCGGGTTGACGCCCTTGTTCGGCTCCTTGCCACCCGTCAGCTCGCGGACCAGGTCCACAACGGCGGGCATCCGGGTCGAGCCGCCCACGAGCACGACGTGGTGAATGTCCTTCACCGCGACGCCGGCATCCTTGATGGCCTGGGAGAAGGGTCCCTTGCAGCGGTCGAGGAGGTCAGAGGTCATCTTCTGGAACTCCGCCCGGGTGAGCCGGACCTCCAGGTGCAGCGGGCCTTCGGGGGTTGCCGTGATGTAGGGCAGGTTGATGGTGGTCTCCCCGCCGGCGGACAGCTCGATCTTGGCCTTCTCGGCGGACTCCCGAAGCCGCTGCAGTGCCATCTTGTCCTTGCTCAGATCCACGCCGTGGCCGTTCTTGAACGTGGTCACCAAGTGATCGACGACCCGCTGGTCCCAGTCGTCGCCGCCGAGGTGGGTGTCCCCGGAGGTGGACTTGACCTCGACCACGCCCTCGCCGATCTCCAGCAGAGAGACGTCGAACGTGCCGCCACCAAGGTCGAAGACGAGAATCGTCTGGTCGTTCTCCTTGTCCAGGCCGTAGGCCAGCGCAGCCGCCGTCGGCTCGTTGACGATGCGGAGCACGTTCAGGCCAGCGATCTTGCCGCCCTCGGTCGTCGCCTGCCGCTGGGCGTCGTCAAAGTACGCCGGTACGGTGATTACAGCGTCGGAGACCTGCTCGCCGAGGTAGGCCTCAGCGTCCCGCTTGAGCTTCTGCAGGATGAACGCGGAGATTTGCTGGGCGGTGAACTGCTTTCCGTCGATGCCGATCGACCAGTTCGTGCCCATGTGGCGCTTGACGGATCGGATAGTCCGATCGACGTTGGTGACAGCTTGCCGCTTGGCGACCTCGCCGACGAGGACCTCGCCGTTCTTGGCGAACGCGACCACCGACGGCGTGGTACGGCTGCCTTCAGCGTTGGCGATGACCAGCGGCTCGCCGCCCTCAAGGACGCTGACGACGGAGTTCGTGGTGCCGAGGTCGATGCCGACCGCACGTGCCATGGAAACTTTCCTTTCCTACGGATGTAGTCAAACCGAAGTGGTTGAGCCAGCTGCACTCATCGTGCGCCGACAGTAGGGGCAACGTCAACCGACCCTGAGTTCTTCCGACTCAACTTTGTTGCCTCGACTCTTCCCGCTCATCGCGTGGGACGACCGGCGTCGGAGGGGGCGCCGACCGGTCAGTAGTCTCGGCTCAGCGTCCCGCACCCCCGGAGGCATTCCGTGCGCCTGGTCATCGGCCTGCTCCTCACGGTCGTCGCCTTTGCCGTTGCTGGTCGGCGGGGGTACTGGCTCTACCGACTGGTGCGTACCGGGCAACCCGCCCCCGGCCGGCTCGACGGCATCGGCCGCCGGCTCGGCACCCAGCTCAGCGAGGTCTTCGGCCAGCGCAAGCTGCTGCGCTGGAGTGCCCCCGGGATAGCTCATTTCTTCACGTTCTGGGGCTTCATCGTCCTCGCGGCCACCATCGTCGAGGCCTACGGCGCGCTCTTCGACCCGTCCTTCTTCATCCCGATCATCGGCAAGATGACGTGGCTCGGCTTCCTCGAGGACTTCTTCGCGGTCGCGGTGCTCGTCGCATTGGCCTACTTCGCGATCAACCGGATCCGGAACGCGCCGGAGCGCCGGCACCGGGAGTCCCGCTTCTACGGCTCCCACACCGGCCCGGCGTGGGTGATTCTCGCCATGATCACTGCGGTGGTCGTGACTCTCCTGCTCTATCGTGGCGCGCAGATCAACGCCGGGCACTTCCCGTACGGCCCCGACCACCGCGGCACGTGGTGGACCTTCGCCTCCAAAGCCACGGCCACCGTGCTGCATCCGCTGGGCGAGCACGCCAACGAGGTCCTGGAACCGATCTTCATCCTGGCGCAGATCGCGGTGATCCTCGGTTTCCTCGTGCTCGTCGTCTACTCCAAACACCTGCACATCTTCCTCGCACCGATCAACGTGCTCACCAAGCGGGAACCGGATGCCCTCGGCGCGCTGGCAACGACGCCGGACATCGAAGCGCTCATGGAGGAGGACGACCCGGTCATCGGCGTCAACAAGGTCGAACAGTTCTCCTGGAAGGGGATGCTGGACTTCGCCACCTGCACCGAATGCGGTCGCTGCCAGAGCCAGTGCCCGGCGTGGAACACCGGCAAGCCGCTGTCCCCCAAGCTTCTGATCATGGACCTGCGGGACCACCTATTCGCTAAGGCGCCCTACCTGCTGGCGGCAAACGGCGCCGCGGGGACCGAGGAGGACACGGGCTCGGCACCCGCCGCCGGCCCGCCCGCACCGGTGGAGCCGGCGCACGGCGCCGTGCCGGAGTCCGGTTTTGGCCGGATGCCGACGCCAGGCCGCCCGCAGGCCGAGCGGCCGCTGGTCGGCACCGCTGAAGAACTCGGCGTCATCGACCCTGACGTCCTCTGGTCGTGCACGACCTGTGGCGCGTGTGTCGAGCAGTGCCCGGTCGACATCGAGCACGTCGATCACATCCTCGACATGCGCCGCTACCAGGTGATGATCGAGAGCAACTTCCCCAGCGAGGCCGGCACCATGCTGCGGGGCTTGGAGAACAACGGCAATCCATGGAACCTGCCTGCTCGCAAGCGGCTGGACTGGGCGCAGGGCCTTTCCTTCGACGTGCCGGTGGTCTCACCGGGGGAGAAGATCCCCGACGACGTGGAATACCTCTACTGGGTCGGCTGCGCCGGCGCGCTCGAGGACCGCTCGGTGAAGACGACGAAGGCGTTCGTGGAGTTGCTGCACACCGCCGGCGTGCCCTTCGTCGTCCTGGGCGAGGCCGAATCGTGCACTGGGGATCCAGCACGCCGCCTGGGTAACGAGTACCTGTTCCAGGAACTCGGCAAGGCCAACGTCGAGACGCTGAACGAGGTGGGCGCCCGCAAGATCGTGGCCACCTGCCCGCACTGCTTCAACACCCTTGCCAACGAGTACCCGGCTCTCGGCGGGCACTACGAAGTGGTCCACCACACCCAGCTGCTGGCTCGCCTCGTAGCAGAAGGGCGGCTGACCCCGGTCACTCCGGTCGAAGCCAAGGTGACCTACCACGATCCCTGCTACCTGGGTCGGCACAACAAGGTCTATACCCCGCCCCGCGAGGTGCTCGGCAGTATCGCCGGGTTGCGCTCGGAGGAGATGCACCGCTGCAAGGAACGCGGCTTCTGCTGCGGCGCGGGCGGCGCGCGGATGTGGATGGAAGAGCGGATCGGCAAGTCGATCAACTCGGAGCGGGTGGACGAGGCGCTCGGGCTGCGCCCCGACGTGATCTCGACGGCGTGCCCGTACTGCATGGTGATGCTCTCCGACGCGGTCGTCGCCAAGCAGCAGACCGGCGAGGCCGAGGAGCACGTCGCGGTGCTCGACGTTGCCCAGCTGCTCGCGAAGTCCCTGGTTCGGCCCTCTACCGGCACCTGAGCTGTGATCCGGCCGCGCCGGAGGAGCTCTCAGGAGGGCGACCAGCCGGACTCCTTCGAGCGAGCCGCGGAACGCCTCGACGCCGACCGGCGCAGCCGGGAGTTGGGCGAGCCGATCCCGGTCGGGCCGCCGGGCCTCGCCACGGCGTTGCCGGACAGAAGGCGCATGCGGCGGACGCTGTGGGTGGTCGCCGGAGTCCTGGTGTTGCTGGTCATCGGCCGAGTAGCTACCCGCTCGCCCGCTCCCGCATTACCGGCCAGTTGCACCGCCTCGCGCATCGCGGTCCAGCCGACCGAGGCCCCCCGGGGGGGTGCGGTCAGGTGGTCGGCGACCGGCCCCAGCGGGAGGGCGATCACGGTCACGCTGGATGGCCGGCAGGTGTCCACACCGGGCACGGTCCTGCGTGGCTGCCGGGCCGCCGCGCGGTTCCTGGTGCCGCTCGGTCCGGGTCGGCGGGAGGTGCGTCTGCTCGACACCCGAACCGGTGACGTGCGCGCCACGGCGCGGCTGACAGTGACCAGTTGAGCGGGCCGCCCGTCCTGGTGTACCCGCGTTGATCACGCTAAAGGTGTGGGCACCGGCGGGCAGCTTCGTATCCCACACCACGCTGCGGTGGGTCGGTTCGGTGCGTTCTCCATCACCAGCGCGACGTGGTCACCCGCCGCCCAGGTGCGACTGATACTCGCTCGGCCGCCGGCCGACGTGGCGTACCGGGTGCGATCGCCTGACCAGCACTGGCAGTTCGACGTCGACCACCTCCCCGTGTTGGACAGCAGCATGGCGGGGTCCGTGGGCCCCATCCCCCTCCGTCCCCCTCCGCCGATCATGCTGGAATGCATCTTGAACTCACCGATCATGCTCGATGGGGCGCCCGAGGCGCCGCGAGGACATCCACTCGAGCATGATCGGCGCGACCAGGAGGCCGGATGCAACACGAGCGACACCTTGCTGTCATGAGTGCCGTGTTGGCTGGGCCTGTGAAACGGGGAGCGTTGTCGGCCATTGAACAGGGGTGAACCGCGACACCCTCGACGTCTACGACCCGCCCAAGCTGCCGACGTTCGTCGACCGACGGAACGAGACGTCCAGCGGGTAGTGCGTCGCCAGCTCCACTGCAACGACAGGAGTACGGATGCCCCTCCACACCCTGACCCTCGACGACATCAGGCGCCGGATGACCTCCCGGCGGACCGCCCGGCACCACCGCCTGAACCTGGAACGTGAGCTGGCTGCATTCACCACGTCGGCCCAGACGCAGGACCTCCAGGCCACCCTCGACCGATACGCCACAGCGGAGGGGGCTGAGACACGGGAGATCCTCGCCCGTCAGTCCGCCGCTCGATTTCTCCGCGACCCGTAGGACCGTCGATGACGGACCCTCAGCAGCGGGATCGCCCTTCCGCTGCCGCGATGTCCCCTGGGCAGGGCCGGAGCGGGACGGTCAGCCGTACGCTGGTGCCGATCCCGACCTGACTCCAGATGTCTATCTCGCCGCCGACAGATTTGACCGTTTCACGGACCAAGGCCAGTCCGGCCCCACGGCGATGATCGAAGGACGCCCCCGTCGAGGTTGGTCCGCCCGATTCGACGGCGAGCCCCGGCAGCATCACGAGGCGGATCACCTCGTCGTCAGTCAATCGGGCCAACTCATAGGCTCCCAGCAGTCCGCGGGCCAGCGCCGTCCCGCGGACCTGCATGGGATCGATGCCGGCGCCGTCGTCGGACACCTCGATCGCCACGGAGTCCCCCTCGATGGCGGCACACAGCCGGATCGTTCCGGTTACGCCCTTGCTCGCGAATCGTCGCGCCGCAGGAGGCTCGATGCCGTGATCGACAGCATTGCGGACCAGCACAGTCAACGGGTCGCGGATGAGGTGCAGCACCGCACGCGGCAATTCCAGTTCACCGTCGACCGCCTGCAGGCAAACGACCTTGCCTGCGGCTGCCGCCACGTCACGAACCACGCGAGGCAGGCGGTCGCAGGCGTCCGCCAGCCTCCGCAGCCGGGTGCGCCGGACCCCCGCCCGGACGTCCTCGACAGCAGCGTCCAAGCGGTGGCAAGCGGTGCGCAGCGGACCCTCGGGCAACGTGCCGGCCCACGAGAGCACCTCGTCGCGTCGGCCGGCGAGCTCCTCGACGAGGCCAAGAAGCCCGTCGAGCAGCTCCGCATCCACCCGGACCGCCCGCTCGAGCAACGCTCGCCGGTCATTCTGCGCGTCCAGCCCGGTGGCCAACTGCGGCGAGGTCAGCGAACCCTGCGCGACCAGGATCTCCCCGAGTAGACGCGGATCACCGACCTCCTGAGCATGGCGGGCCAGGCTGACAGCGACCTCCGTCGCCATCCCGGCCTCCACCAGCACCTCCCCGAGCGCCCCGGCCGGGGGGCGCTCGGGCCGGACGGCGAGCGCGTCGAGCATGGCAAGCACACCGCTCACATCGCAGCCGACGTCGACTCCGGTCGCCTCGATGGCGTCCAGCGCCTCTCGAGCCGCGTCGGCTCCGGTCAACAGCGCATCGACCATGTGGGCGCCGGGCTGGACATCGCCGCGACCAGTCGCGACCAGCACTGCCTCAGCCGCTTCCATCAGTGTGGACAGCCGCGTGAATCCCAAGGCGGCGCTGCTGGCCGCGAGCGCGTGCGCCCCGTCGGAAGCTCGGTGGATGAGCCGGTCGGCGGGCGGGTTCCGCTCGATCGCGATAAGATCCAACTCAAGCCGATCCAGCTGATCATGGGCCTGCACGAGGAACTCCGCCATGACGTCGTGCGGCCCCATCGGCGCTCCCTCGGCTGGTGGTGTGCCTGGCTCTTCGGCAGCACCTGAGCGGGTGCTTGAGCCTGACGGCAGGTGGCAGGCATCGCAGCGCGCTGCGTTAGCGTGTCCACAATGGACGAGGAGCAGTGATCCTCAGCGACGGCACGATCGGCGCTCTGCTGGCAGCGGGTCGGATCCGCATCGATCCGCTCGAACCCGACCAGATCCAACCCGCCAGCGTGGACCTTCGGTTGGGCCGTCAGTTCCGGGTGATCGTGAACCACACGGCGGAGTCCATCGACCCGTTCTCCTCGCCGTCGGACCTGACCAGCCTGATCGAGGTGCCCACCGCCGAGCCGTTCATCCTGCATCCGGGGGAGTTCGTCCTCGGCACGACCGTGGAGCGGCTCGGCCTACCGGACGACATCGTGGCCCGGGTTGACGGCAAGTCCAGCCTGGGCCGGTGGGGTGTACTCATCCATGCCACCGCCGGGTTCATCGATGCCGGCTTCGAGGGCGAGGTCACCCTCGAGCTGTCCAATGTGGCGACCCTGCCGGTCAAGCTATGGCCTGGGATGAAGATCGGTCAGGTCTCGTTCATGCCCCTCGACGCGCCGGCGCAGCGCCCCTACGGCCATCCCGGCCTCAACAGCAAGTATCAGGGGCAGCGCGGTCCGCAAGCCTCGCAGTACGGGCGCAATGCCCGCCCGCGCTAGCCGCCGGCACCCCCACCGGC
>JADGOV010000139.1 GCA_017882785.1 Frankiaceae bacterium | reverse complement strand
GCCGACTGGTGGTGGTCGAGACGTCCCCGGCGACGAGCGCGACCCGCAGGTCAGGCCCGTACGGCTTGGACACCGACGGGACGAAGGCCCACGAGGTCGTCGCCCCGGCCAGGGGCGCCAACGGGACCCCCGCCAGGTCGGCTGCGTGGTCGGCCTTCCACCACTCCGTTAACTACTGCTCGACGATCATCCACGGTACGGCCAACGTGGTCCACCCCGAGCCCGAGATGAGGATGGCGCTGACCGCGCTCGTGAAAGCGGCGGTTCCCGGTCGATCCGGCGACACCCGGGCCCGTCGGCTCGGGAATTGCGGCGACCACCGTCCGCGCCCTCCCCCTGATCGAGGTGTCGGTCAAGACACGCAGCATGCCCGCCTCGTCACCTGTGCCGACGACGCCCGGCAGGGAATACCCGCGGCCCGACCTTCGTCGTTATGCATGCGTCAACTAACTAAGTGAGGGTACGTCGAACCTGCTCCCGCCGAAGTGGAGATCATGAGCACCACCACGAACGTCGGGCCCGACGGCGCCACCCGAGGCGAGCCGGGCGCGCTGAGCCACCGTCAGATCATGGTGGTGCTGTCCGGGCTGCTGCTCGGCATGTTCCTCGCTGCCCTTGACCAGACGATCGTGTCCACCGCGATGAGGACCATCGCGGACAAGCTCGACGGTCAGACAGCGCAGGCGTGGGCGACGACCGCGTACCTGGTTACCTCCACCGTCAGTACGCCGCTGTACGGCAAGTTGTCCGACCTCTACGGTCGCAAGCCGTTCTATTTGTTCGCCATCGGCATCTTCATCGTCGGCTCGATGCTCTGCGGGACGTCACAGTCGATCTACCAGTTGGCCGGCTACCGGGCACTGCAGGGCATCGGGGCCGGCGGTCTGATGTCGCTCGCTTTCGCCATCGTCGGGGATCTGGTGCCGCCCCGGGAACGTGGCCGTTACCAGGCCTACTTCATGTCGGTGTTCGCCACGTCCAGCGTGCTGGGGCCGGTCCTCGGTGGGTTCTTCGCCGGTCAGGGCACGATCCTCGGCATCGAGGGGTGGCGCTGGATCTTCTACATCAACGTGCCCGTCGGCCTGCTCGCCCTCGCCGTGGTCTATCGCAACCTCAACCTGCCGCACCCTCAGACCGGTCCGGGGAAACCCCGCATCGACTACCTCGGTGCGGCGCTGCTCACGGCTAGCGTCGTGCCTCTGCTGCTCGTAGCCGAGAAGGGCCGGGACTGGGGCTGGCACTCCACGCAGAGTCTCACGCTGATCGGACTCTCGGTGATCTCGCTCGCACTGTTCGTGCCCTGGCAGAGCAAGATGGGCGAGGATGCAATTCTGCCGCTGCGGGTCTTCCGCAATCGCGTGTTCACCCTCTCCAGCACGGTGAGCTTTCTCGTCGGTGCCGCGATGTTCGGCGGCCTGACGTCCCTGCCGCTCTACCTTCAGATCGTCCAAGGTGACTCCCCGACGCAGGCTGGACTTCAACTGATCCCGCTCATGGCCGGCATCATCGTTACCTCGACCATCTCCGGTCGGATCATGTTGGCCACCGGGCGGTACAAGGTGTTCCCGATCGTGGGCACGGCGCTGATGATTGCCGCCATGCTGCTCTTCTCCACGCTGAGCGTGGACACTCCGCCGTGGCAGACGATCGCCTACATGGCCGTCATGGGCGGCGGCCTCGGCCTGTCCATGCAGACGCTGATCATCTCGGTGCAGAACGCGCTCCCACCCCGGGACATGGGAGTCGCCACCGGGTCGGTGACGTTCTTCCGTTCCATGGGCGGCACGTTCGGCGTCGCGGTCGCGCTGTCCATCCTGTTCGGGTCGTTGCCAGGGAACATCGCCCATCAGGCGGCTGCCGCCGGGTTCCCGCAGGCGGCCATCGCCCGGTTCCACAACGCGACCGCCCTCAACGACACCAGCGTGATCGGGACACTGCCAGCAAGCGTTCGCCGAATCGTCCTGGAAGGCTTCGCCGACTCGATGCACACGGTCTTTCTCAGCGTTGCCCTGCTGCTGGTTCCGGCCTTCATACTCACTTTCTTCATCAAGGAGGTCCCGCTGCGGGCGCAGGGCGGCATCGCAGCGGCTCGCGCCGAGGCTGGGACAGAGGCCGGCGCAGAGGCCGCGATGTCCGAGACGGCGGTCGTGTTGTGAAGCCGCGCCGAACCGGGCCTCTGGCCAGGCCCAGCCAGACCTATGCTGGCATCATGCGATCATCCGCCCAGGGGCTCCTGAGGCGGCGAGGCTTGACCGTGCCACAGAGCGGCTTCGCGGTTCGTCGAGTCTTCGACGAGCGGTGTTGTCACCCCGCCGCCGGCAGCTGACCACCTTCCGCTCTCTAGGTCTCCGTTCGGTTCTCGGCGGCTCACCACGCCGACGCCGCCCCGCGACCTGTGAAGGATCCCCGTGTTCGACGATCTCCGTACGGCGTATCGCCGTGATCCCGCGTTGCACGGCGGCAACGCGGCCGAGGTAGTGCTGTGCCCGGGTGTGTGGGCGCTGGGCGCGCACCGGGCGGCCTCCCGACTGGCCCGACTGGGCGTGCCGTTCCTACCGCGGACGATCTCCCAGGTGTCGCGGACCATGACCGGCATCGAGATTCATCCCTCGGCCCGGATCGGTCGACGATGCTTCATCGACCATGGGGCAGGCGTGGTCATCGGTGAGACCGCCGAGGTAGGCGACGACGTCAGAATCTTCCAAGGGGTCACGCTGGGTGGCCGCGGCTTCTGGACCGACACCAAGGGCAGCAAGCGACACCCGACGATCGAGGACGGAGTAACCCTCGACGTCGGATGCAGGGTGCTGGGACCACAGCTATGCCCACAGCTAGCAACGTTCTCGGCCTCATCGGAGGCACCCCGCTGGTCGAACTGCACCGCTTCGGCGGCCATCTGCCCGTTCGGTTGGTCGCGAAGCTCGAGGCTGCGAACCCCGGCGGCAGCGTCAAGGACCGTATCGCCGCAGCCATGATCGAAGACGCCGAGGCCAGCGGCGCCCTCAAACCCGGCATGGAGATCGTGGAGCCGACCAGTGGCAACACCGGCATCGGGCTGGCGCTCGTGGCCGCCGCGAAGGGCTACCCGCTCACGCTGACCATGACGGAGAGCATGAGCGTCGAGCGGCGGGCCCTGCTCGCCGCGTACGGCGCGCGGCTGGTGCTCACTCCCGCCGCCGAGGGCATGCGCGGGGCAGTGGGTCGGGCCGAGGAGCTCGCCCAGCAGCCCGACGTCTTCCTGCCGCAGCAGTTCGAGAATCCGTCCAACCCCGACGTGCACCGCCGCACCACCGCGCTCGAGGTCTGGGACGATACCGAGGGTGCGGTCGACATCTTCATCGCCGGCGTCGGCACCAGCGGCACCATCACCGGCGTCGGTGCCGTGCTCCGCGACAAGAAGCCCGAGGTGCACACCGTCGCGGTGGAGCCGGCGGAGTCCGCGGTCCTGTTCGGCGGCGCGCCCGGCCCACACGGCATCCAGGGCATCGGCGCCGGTTTCATCCCTGGGGTGCTCGACACTGAGGGTACGACGAGATCCAGCGGGTGACCGTGGGCGAGGCCCGGGCCGGAGTCTCCAGCGGCGCTGCGCCGCACGCCGCCGAAGTCGTCTCCCAGCGACCGGAGCACGGCGGCAAGCTCGTCGTCGTCCTGCCGGACACCGGCGAACGCTACCTGAGCACGCCGCTGTTCACCGAGGAGTAGACAGTCGGCCCACCCTCAGTCTCAGACTTGGTGACGCATCATTCTCGCCGATCATGCTCGAAGGGGCGTTGCTCGAGCCGGGGGAAGCTCCGAACGAGCATGATCGGCGACAGCGGCCAGCCCGGCGCCAGCCGCAACCGGGCGACCAGCCGGCCGGCACCGCACGGCAACCTCCCTTACGCGAAGCGCAACGGGCGTTACCGTAGACTCAACATTCTGATCTTCGAGCTGGTGGCATGTGCGCCTATGGGCCATGGGTCCGACCATCGACTGGCCAGACGCCGCCAGCCGATGCGCCGCTGCAACCCTGCGGCGGGTTGAACGTACGGAACCCATCGCCACCGGCCGGCTAGCGGCCGAGCCGTCCGCCCATGGGGGCCGGCCCCCTTGGGAGATTCTCGGTTCATCGTGGGCGCGAGCATGACTGACACCGCGGAGCGTGCGGCCGCCCCCCATCGCACTGGCACGGCTGCCTACGGTCAGCGGGCCGAGCGCGGGGGAAACGGGGGTGACCCTACCGGCTGGTCGAAGATCACCAGGCGCGCCTCGGGGTTGGTGAGTCTTCTCGTCCTCATCGCCGGACTGGTGACCATCCTGTCTGCGCTCACGCCCGAGCGACACGCTCGGCTGGAGCTGATACAGCGGCTGCTCGGACTGCCCGTGGCGACCGCCGCATCAGCTGGGTCGGCCGCCATCGGCGTCGTACTAGTGCTCCTGGCCCGCGGCCTCCGCCGGCACAAACGCCGGGCCTGGCTGATAGCGGTACCCCTCCTCGCCGTCGGGGCCGCACTGCATCTGATCAAGGGCCTCGACGTGGAGGAGGCACTGCTCAACCTCTGCGCGCTCAGCGCCCTGCTCGCCGGCCGCCGGCATTTCTGGGCGCAGTCCGACCCGGCCGGACCAACCCGGGCGATAACCCTCGGCGCGAAGCTGTTGGGGGGCAGTGTGGCGATCGGCCTGCTGCTGCTGTTCGTCAACCGGAGCGCCATCCTGGGCGACCCGTCGTTGCTCGCCTGCCTGGCCACCGTGGCGCGCGGCCTGGTCGGGGTTGCCGGCCCGGTACGGTTCACCGATTCCGAGGCCGCGGATAGGGTTTCCGATGTCCTGTTGGCCCTGGGTCTGCTCAGCGTCGCCGCCCCCCTCGCGCTCGCCCTGCGCACGTCACGGCGGGCCGAAGGGCTCGGGGCATGCGAGGCGGCCCGGCTGCGGGCACTGCTACCGCAGAACCCGGCGGACTCTCTCGGCTACTTCACCCTCCGAGGGGACAAGGACGTGGTCTTCAGCCCGTCCGGCAAGGCGGCCATCGGGTGCCGCCTGCACGCGGGTGTGCTCCTGGCGGGCGGTGACCCACTCGGCGATCCCGAAGCATGGCCGGGCGCGATCGATGCGTTCCTGCAGCTCGCGGCGCGATACGCGTGGGTGCCGGCGGTGCTGGGCTGCAGCACCCGCGGCGGCCTGGCCTGGGCCCGGGCCGGCCTGTCGGTGCTCGAGGTCGGTGACGAGGCGATCGTCGATGCCAGCACGTTCAGCCTGCAGGGCCGCACGATGCGGGGCGTGCGACAAGCCGTCGCCCGCACCGAACGGGCCGGGTACACCACCAGCATCCGCCGCGTCGGTCAGCTACAGCCCTCGGAGGTCGCGGAACTGCAGCGGTTCGCCGAACGCCACCGCGTGGGGCGCACCGAGCGCGGGTTCTCGATGGCCCTCGGGCGCCTGGGCGGCTCGGCCGACGAACGCTGCGTCGTCGTCACCGCGCACCGCACGGACGGAGACCGGCAACGCTTGACGGCACTCCTGCATTTCGTCCCGTGGGGCGAGGACGGGTTGTCCCTGGAT
>JADGOV010000138.1 GCA_017882785.1 Frankiaceae bacterium | reverse complement strand
GCCGGTGGCAGCCCGCAGGGCGCCCGGAGGCCCGTCACACCGCCCTGCCATGAACGGCCCCTCCTTCAACGGCCCCTCCTTCAACGGCCCCTCCTTCAATTGAGTAACTACCTGTAGGACGGCAAGCTACGCTGCGTAGTCACTGCAGCCACCGGCGCTCCGAGGGGACGCGATGAACCGTCCGCGCGGGGCTGGGGTTCCTTCGGGGATCCGGCCGGAGGCGGCGCTGTCGGTCCTGTCGATTTCGCTCCTGGCGATCGCCGCGGCGTTGCTGGCGCTGGCCCGTGATCGCCCGCACCAGCCGCCAACGTGGTGGGCGATCAGCCTCTTCGTCCTTGCCTTTGCCGCCGCCGAGGCGACTCAGCTGCACATGGAGTTCCGGCGCGAGACCTTCTCCACCTCGGTGAGCGAGCTGCCGCTGGTGCTGGGGCTGTACGCCCTGGCTCCCAGGGACCTCGTACTCGCACGGCTGGCGGGTGCCGCGCTCGTCTTTGCCAGTCGCCGCACGCCGTCACCGAAGACCGCCTTCAACCTGGCACTGTTCGCCGCCGAGACAGCCACGGCGGCGGTCCTGTTCTCCTACCTGGTCCCGGCCAGGGGGCTAACCCCGCACGACCTCGTCCTGACCTACGTCTGCGTGGCGGCTGCGGAGATCGTCAGTACGCTCGCGGTGCTGCTGGGCATAGCCATCATCGGCGTCCGGCTGACCGGGGGCGGGCTGTACAACGCCATTGCGTCGGTCGCTGTGGCCGGGACATTGAACACCACTCTGGCTCTCGTCGTGGTGATGGTGGTCCGGGTGAACTCGGCCGGCGTTGTGCTGTTGTCGCTTATCGCTGTCATCGTCGTGCTCGCCTACCGGACGCACTCCAACCTGCTCCGTAAGCACACCAGCCTCGGCCAGCTCTACGAGCTGTCCCGAGAGCTGTCCGGCGCGGCGGCCGACGGCGACATCACGACGATTCTGGCCCGCCGGTGCCCCGCCGTGCTCCGCGCCGAGCGGGTCGTGCTCCGGGCGCCTGCCGACGCAGCCTCGGACAGCATGCTTGCCCAGGTGATACGGGCGGGCACCCCCCGGGTCCTGTCCCGACGCAATCGGCACGCCTCGGTGCGCAAGTGGCTCACCCGACATCGGTTGCGGGATGCTGTGCTCGCTCCGCTGAACGACGGGGCCGGGGTCAGCGCCGTCCTGCAGGTGGAGAACCGGGTGGGCGAGATGTCCACCTTCACCGAGGATGACGCGCGCATGCTGGAGACGATCACCACGCATGCGGAGGCGGCACTGCGGGCGAGTCGGCTGCTCGCTCAGTTGCGTCACGATGCTCAACACGACGCGCTCACCGGCCTGGGCAATCGCACGCTGCTGTTCGGCGCGATTGACGTGCTCCTGTCGCGGGACGAGGCGGGCACCGTGTTGCTGCTCGACCTGGACCGCTTCAAAGAGGTCAACGACGCGCTGGGCCACCGGATAGGCGACCTGCTGCTGGGTGAGGTGTCCCATCGACTCAGCGCGCTGCTGCCACCCGACGCGACCCTGGTCCGCCTCGGCGGAGACGAGTTCGCCGCCCTGCTCCCCTCGACCCGCTCCGCCAGCCGCGCGAAGGCATTGGCGCAGGCCTTACGGACCGCCCTGCAGCAGCCCTTCGACGTCGACCGCGCGACCTTGGAGGTCGGTGCCTCCATAGGCGTGGCCGTCATGCCCGAGCACGGCCGGGACGCGGTGACGTTGCTCCAGCACGCCGATGTGGCGATGTATGCCGCGAAGCGGGCCGCCACGGGCGTCGCGGTCTACAGCAGCGATGAGGACATCGCCAACCTGCGCCGACTCGCCCTGTCCCGGGAGCTCCGTCGGGGCATCGAGACCGGGGAGGTGGCGGTCTACTACCAGCCCAAGGTGGCGCTGGGCACGGGCGAGGTGAAAGGGGTCGAGGCCCTCGTTCGTTGGCACCACCGGGACCGAGGGTTGGTTCGACCGGATGAGTTCATCCCGGTCGCCGAACAGACCGGACTGATCACGCTGTTGACCGACGAGGTCCTGCGTACCGCCCTGCGGCAGGTCCGCAGTTGGCTGGACAGCGGCACGGCGGTGGGTGTTTCGGTCAACCTCTCCGCCCGTGGCCTGCACGAGCCCGGACTCGTGCGGCGGATCGGACAGGAGCTCACAACGAGCCGCGTCCCGGCCGAACTGTTGACTCTGGAGATCACCGAGAGCAGTGTGATGACCGACTTCGAGCGGGCGGCAGACGTCCTCGAAGAGTTGGTCTCACTGGGTGTCTCGCTGTCCTTGGACGACTTCGGCACCGGCTACTCCTCGCTGGCCTACCTGCAGCGGCTCCCGGTGCGGGAGATCAAGATTGACAAGACCTTCATCATGGCGATGGAGACCCAGGTTGCCGGTGTCGCCATTGTGCGCGCCGTCATCGACCTGTCCCACACGCTGGGTATGGAGGTGGTCGCGGAAGGTGTGGAGACCGATGCCGTCCGACAGCTCCTCACCGACATGGGCTGCGACGCCATGCAGGGCTTCCTGCTCACCCGGCCGTTGCCGGGGCCGGCGGTCACCGAGTGGCTGAACGCCGCCACGTTGCGCATCCCCGGCCAGCCCGGCCATCGCAGCGGTGGGCGTCGCCTGCGGATCGTCAGTTGAGTCGCCGCTGAGTTGTTGTGGAGTTGCTCGAACAGACGGCGCGTACCCTCTGCGCTGTGCCCCCCGCCGTGGCGAACCACCGCAGCGGCTTCGCCTGCTTCGTCGGTCGGCCGAACGTCGGCAAGTCCACCTTGACCAATGCGCTGGTGGGCGCCAAGGTAGCGATCACCAGCGAGCAGCCGCAGACGACTCGGCACACGATCCGCGGCGTGGTGCACCGTCCGGATGCCCAGCTCATCGTTGTCGACACGCCCGGCCTGCATCGCCCGCGCACGCTACTCGGTGAACGACTGGGCGAGCTGGTCCGCGCCACATTGACCGAGGTCGACGTCGTCGCGTGGTGCGTGCCGGCGAATGCCAAGGTCGGGCCGGGGGATCGCTACCTGGCCGCCGAGCTGGCCCGCCTGCGGGATACGCCGGTGCTGGCCGTGGTCACCAAGTCGGACACGGTGGTCCCGAGCGGCGTCGCCGAACAACTGCTCGCCGTCTCGGGGCTGGGAGACTGGGCTGAGCTGATTCCGGTGTCGGCGGTGACCGGCTACCAGGTGGCCGAGCTCACCGAGCTGATGATCGCACGACTGCCGGTGGGCCCCGCGCTTTATCCCGACGGTGAGCTGACCGATTCCCCGGAGTCGGTCATGGTCGCCGAGCTCGTCCGGGAGGCGGCCCTCGTCGGGGTCCGTGACGAGTTGCCGCACTCCATCGCAGTAGTGGTCGAGGAGATGACCCCGCGGGCACGGACCGACCTGGTGGACATTTCCGCCGTGCTGTACGTGGAACGCGACAGCCAACGCGGCATTGTGATCGGCCACGGTGGGAAGCGGCTGCGCGAGGTCGGCACGGCCGCGCGTCGGCAGATCGAAGCCCTGCTGGGCAGCCGTGTCTACCTCGACCTGCGGGTCAAGGTGGCCAAGGACTGGCAGCGGGACCCCAAACAGCTCCGCCGGCTGGGATTCTGACCTGGATTCGCCGGGCCGGTCGGCGGCCCGACGTCACCTGTCCCGGCGGGTGTACTTCGTGGGCGCCCTAGCAGTCCAGAATGACCCTTGTGGCGCTCTATCGGGACGAGGGTGTGGTGCTGCGCACCCAGAAGCTCGGTGAGGCCGATCGGATCGTCACCGTGCTGACGCGGGGGAACGGTCGGGTCCGCGCGGTGGCCAAGGGCGTGCGACGTACCCGTTCCCGGTTCGGCGCCCGCCTCGAGCCGGCGACCCGGGTCGACCTGCAGCTGTACGAGGGTCGCAACCTGGACATCGTGACCCAGGCCGAGACGCTCGACGCGTTCGGCGCGCGCCTCGCCGGGGACTACCCGGCGCACACCGCGGGGGCGGCAGTGCTGGAGACCGCCGAGCGGTTGACCGCGGAGGAACGCGAGCCGGCGCTGCGGCTGTACCTGCTGGTGGTGGGCGGACTGCGGGCGCTGGCCGACCGACGGCATCCCAGCCGACTGGTGCTCGACGCGTTCGTGCTGCGCGCGATGGCCAGTGCCGGCTACCAGATGGCCCTGGAGAGCTGCACCCGCTGTGGTGCACCGGGACCGCACGGTGCCGTCGCCGTCGCCGTCGGTGGGGTGGTCTGCCCACGGTGCCGCCCGCCCGGGGCGGCGACGCCGGCAGCGGAGACCCTCGGCCTGCTGCGGGCGCTTCTCGGCGGGGACTGGCCAGCGGCCGAGGCCACGAGCGAGCGGGTGCGTCGGGAGGGGAGCGGGCTGGTGGCCGTTCACCTGCAGTGGCACCTGGAGCGCCGTCTGCGCTCGCTGCCCCTGGTGGAGGGCGGATGAGACGCGGGCCGCGGCGCCAGCCGGCGCAGCCGCCATCGAAGCACCCCTCCGGCGCCACGCCCCCGGTGATCCAGGCCGAGCTGGTGCCGCGGCACGTCGCGATCGTCATGGACGGCAACGGGCGCTGGGCCAAGCAACGCGGTCTGCCGCGGACCGCTGGTCATCAGGCCGGCGAGCACGCTCTCTTCGACTGCGTGGAAGGTGCCATCGAGCTCGGGATCGGCTGGCTCTCCGCGTATGCGTTCTCCACCGAGAACTGGAAACGCTCGCCGGAGGAAGTGCGCTTCCTGATGGGCTTCAACGAGGACGTACTCATCCGGCGACGGGACGAGATGCACGCACTGGGTGTGCGGGTCCGCTGGGCCGGTCGGCGACCGCGCCTGTGGCGTCGGGTCATCCGCCAGCTCGAGGAGGCGGAAGAGCTGACCAGGGCCAACTCCGTGCTCACCCTGACCATGTGCGTCAACTACGGTAGCCGGGCCGAGTTGGCCGATGCTGCCCGAGCTGTCGCCGTGGACGTGGCCGCGGGCCGGCTGGACGCGGAGCGGGTCGATGAGAAGACGTTCGCGCGCTATCTCGACGAGCCGGACATGCCCGACGTCGACCTCTTCCTGCGAACGAGCGGTGAGCAGCGGATCTCCAACTTCCTGCTCTGGCAGTCGGCCTACGCCGAGCTTGCTTTCGTGGACACCCTCTGGCCGGACTTCGATCGCCGACACCTATGGGCGGCGTGCCTGGCCTATGCCCAACGGGACCGACGCTACGGCGGGGCGGTGCCCAACCAGGTGGCGCCGGAGATGGGGGTGCCGGAGCGCTCCGACGATCTAGCCTGATCTGTTTACTCCGCACTCAGCGTCACACACGATTACTCTTCGTGCAGCATCGGACACCCGGAGTCGATGCTTGGCCTAGCGGAGTCGCATGCGTCAGCAGGAGAACCAGCAGAGGAACAAGCGCAGGACCGTCGACCTGTCCGCCGCGGCCGAATACCTGCCCTGGCCGGTCATCGAGGTTCGGGCGTACGACGAGGCACTGACCCGGATCGGGGCCACCGCGACGGACCCACGGCCCGCCTATGCCGGCCTGCAGTCGACGATGCGGGAGGTGTGCGCGCTGGGGGCCTTCGCGGTGGGGCACGTCTACCTCTCGATTCCCCGGCGGGGGCACCTTGTCCC